>CAZDDH010000205.1:0-16311 GCA_964504165.1 uncultured Rickettsiales bacterium
CTCCATCACCTACCTGGGCTGGAACCCGGTCCAGGGGGGCAACCGCTGCAACAACGGCTCGGGCATCGACAGCGTGACCAACGCCGGCGGGGAGCTGGACGTGGTCACCACGCCGCTCCACTGGAACCCCAACTGGGAGAACCAAGACTGCGACTCGTCCGGCTGCGACGACCCGGTGCAGCAATGGCTAGAGTCGGAGGTGACGGTGCAGCAGACCGTGCGGTTCATCCGCCCGCTCGTGGTGGAAATCCGCTACGAGGTCATCAACCAATCGGCGATGGACCACGCCGCTACCCACCAGGAGATGCCGACGATGTACACCGCCAACGGCCAGGGCGGGCCGGACCTGTGGCGGCTCATCGACGCCGGCGGCACCCAGGTCGCCATCGACTGGCCGGCCGGGGAAGTGGACGGCTTCAACTACGTGGAATTCACCAGCCCCGGGCCCTGGGTGACCATGCAGGACGAAAACCTGACCTACGGCGTGGGCATCTTCTACGAGAACGGCCTGCAAGAGTTCCAGGGCTGGCAGCAGCGCGACCTGCCGTTCAACAACGTGCGGGCCCTGTTCCCGTTCGGGATCCCGGCCTACGGCACGGTGCGGGCGCGGGCCTATCTGATCCTCGGCTCCAACGGGACGGTGGCCAGCGAGGCCGCCTGGCTGGAGGCCAACCTGGCGCCGTTCGGCTGGATGGACGCACCGGCCGTGGGTGCGGACGTCTCGGGGGAGACCACCATCCACGGATGGGCGCTGGACAACCGCGGCGTGGCCTCGGTGGAGGCGCGCATCGACGGCGCGACAACGGTGCCGCTGAGCTACGGCAGCAGCCGCCCGGACGTGGGCCTGGTGTGGCCCGGCTATCCCGGCGGTGGCGCGGTGGGCTTCAGCGGGAGCCACGATTTCGGCCCGCCCCAGGAGTGCCCACACCTGCTGGAGATCGTCGCCACCGACACCGACGGCAACCAGCGGGTCATCGCCAACACGCTGGTGACGCCGATCTGATCCTGGCCGCTCGACAAGCAGCTACCAACCGTCGGCCGTATGGGCGATCATGGGGACCGGAGGGTGGAAGATGGCTCAGATAGAGATCAAGGATCCGAAGATGAAGGCCCTCCTGGGCCTGGGGGTCGGGGTGCTGGTCGTGGGATGGGGCGTATTCCGGCTGCTGGGCGGTGGAGACAACCTGGTCGTACGGAGCACGCCCAATGATGATCCGGTGCTGCGTGAGAAGGTGCAGATGCAGCTGGAGACGTCCCTGCCGCTGGACATCAGCGAACTCTCAGAGGCCGTGAATTCCCACGACCATGAACGGTCGGAGCAGCTGGCGAACGAGCTCCTCTCCTCGGAGATCGTCATCGAGTCCATCGAGACGGCCCAGCGCATCACCGAGATCAAGGGCGGCAACCGGGAGGTGGTGGTCAAGGTCGTCTACCGCAGGCAGAACTCGGGGAGCGCCGGCCAACCCCAGACGGTGTACATGCTGTTCGAGCACAGCCCGTTGATGAATCACTGGAGCTACCGTTACGACTCCAACGAGACCCAGTATCGGTTGAATCCCGTGCGGTGAGTTAGATCCGCAGCTGCAGCCCCATCTGCAATCGCCACATGTGTAAGGTCGCCTGGTAAGGCATGTTGTGCTCGTCATCCAGGAGTAGGTCTGCGGCCCCCTCTTCCTCTTCATTTGCGTGGCCGGGATCGACGTAGAACATGAACGGCGTCTCGATGAACAGGCCCAGCACAGCCGACAAGTCGATCTGCACACCGAAGGTTGGCGAGGGACCGAAGATCAAGGCCGCAGGCCGATCCGGTGCCCATTCCGAATCCAGCTCGAATCCCTCGACGATCAGGAACCCCAGGCCCAGGCCGCCATACGGTTTGACGGGCGACGTAGGCACGATCCACAGACGGATCTTGGGCTCGATGAGGACGCTCCACGTCCGCTCGATGGCCGGGATCGTGGTCGAACCGATGGTGTTTTCGGAGCTGTCTGCTGTTCGGTACTCCTCGAGCAGCCATTTCTGACAACCGACGAAGGTAAAATCCACGCCGGCCCACAGCCAGCTCGTCGCGCCGATACCGACGCCGGCCACCAGCCCGCCCCGCGGCTCGGTGAAGCCGATGCTCTGCCAGGCCCATGTGTCCAGGACCTCGCCATCCTCCACCACATCCCGCCGCGAGTAATACGAGTCCAAACCGCCGGCGGACACGGCGGCGCCCACGTGGACGTGGAACTTCTTGCCGTGTTCGAAGCGGTCCGGGGACTCGTCCGCCCACGCCGGCAACACGAACAGGGCGGAGACGGCCAGCAAGACGACGGTGCGCAGCAGGTGCATCGCGGACCTCCCGGAGGCGAGGATAACAAGAAGCGCGGGGCGGGGAGCACAGAGCAGGCGTGCTTCCGCGGGGGGGCGGGGCTGCTACTGCACCGCTAGCAGGCGAGTTCACCGTGGCAGCAGGATATCGAACCCGACCGTACCCCCGAAACGCGGGATCACCGTCGTGGAGATATGCCCGTCCGGATCGATGTAGACCAGGCCCTGGCCGACCAACGACAGCCGGAAAGCAAAGGCATTGTTGGCCTGATCACCGAGGACGAGGCCGAACCGGCCGCCGAACGTGGGGAGGGCCTGGAGGCCACGGGAAGATGCCGCAACGCGGTCCGCTTCCGAATCCACGTCCCGTCTATCGAAACGCTCGCCCCAGCTGTCCCCCCCGAGGAGTCGTACCCCTCCAAATCCGGCCAGATGGATTCGGACCCCCGGGCCAGGGCCCAGGGCGATCCCCACGCCGCCATCGGCGCCCCCAGCACCGAACCGTTCTTCGCTCACCAGGCCAGCTTCCATTTGGAATGCGGCAAGGGGTGCAATTTTCTGCTGTCCGGGACCCAGCACTTCCAGGCCACCGGTCAGCGTGGCGTCGCCCGCGGCCAGCAGGGGGAACACCATCGCCCCGCCGCCAATACCCACGCGCAGGTGCCCCTCCGCCGGCGTCTTCGGCCCGGCCAGGTTGTGCCGCGGACGGGGGATTTGGGCCGACGTTGCGATCTCCTCGAGCTCGTCCGATTCGCGTGGTTCGGGCTCTTCACGCGGCTCGGGATCGGGGATCCAGTCCTCCTCGTCATCGAACTCAGGCAGCGGCTCTGCATCGATGGATGTATCGGCGGAAGCCAGGGCTAGATCTGAGGAGGGTGCCGCCACGGGTGTACGGCTCGGGAGGTAGACCACCTGCGTCTCGCCCGGTACGGGGACCGGGACGAACATCGGGGTGACCAGCGCCACCGCCGGCGATTCACACTCCTCGAAGCTCTCCTGGTCGTCCATCTGTTGCTGGACCACGGGCTGGGGTTCGTCATCGCGCACCAGCTCGGCCACCACGGCTCCCCCACCGAGCCCCAGCGCCAGGGCCGCCGCCAGGACGGAATACAGCTTGAGGCCAGCCAGCCCCGCCACCACGGGGGCGGCCACCGCCGCCTTGCTCAGCAGCGCTCCGGCGGTCACCGACGGGGCACCGCCGGCCGGCACCCCCAGCTCACCGAGCTTGGCGAGCAGGGGATCGGTGGTCGGATCCAGGGGGATCTTGCTCATGGAGCCTTCCGCCTCTTCCCGGACGTTTCCTCTTCGAGGAGCACCGCCAGCCGCTTCCGGGCGTACGACAGCTGGTTGTAGACCTGGTCCTCGCTGAGCCCGAGCACGGCGGCCGTCTCCGCCCCCGACAGTCCGTGGATGGCCCGCAGCAGCAGGACCTCCCGGTGGCTCTCGGGCAGCTGTCCCAGTGCTTGCTCCAGGCGGTCCGCCTCTTCGCCCAGGGCCGCGCGCGCCTCCGGCGAAGGGGAGACGCGGCGACTCTGGGCCATCGCGATGAGGTTGGGCTCGGCTCGCGACTGCACCTGACGCTTCCTCAAGATGTCGATGCACAGCCGGTGGGCCACGGTGAACAGCCAGGTACGGAGCTTGGCCCGCCCTTCCCAGCGTCCCTTGCCCCGGATGAGCCGGATGAAGGTCTCCTCGAAGACCTCCTCCGCCTCTTCGGGGCTGCTCAATAGACGCAGGGCGTAGGACTTCACCGCCGCCCCATGGCGGTCGACGATCACCTCGAAGGCTTTCTCCTGGCCCTTGATGAAGGCCTTGAGCAGCTGCGCGTCGGTGTCTGTATCCACTACTTAATTAGACGGGACGGGGATGGAGTTCTGGAAAAAAAAGCGGCTACAACGAATCCAGCCCAGACTGGCCGCAGCTGGCTGTGCGTTCGACGGTCGATGCTGCCGCTGCCTCGAAGTGGGGCCGAGCACTGGTGGGTTCGTCCGAATCGGCCAGCAACCAGCCGAACATGCAGTGCGCCTCTGCGGCCCGGGAGCTGGCGGGGTAGTCGTCCACGAAGGTTTGCAGGGCGCCGATGGCCTCGTCCAGATGCCCGGCGCGGGTGTAGGCGACCGCTTCCCAGAACAGGGCATCCTCCCGCAGGACACCCAGGCTCGCCTCCTTGCGGAACTGTTCAGCAGCAGAGCCGAAGTCCCCTTGCTCGAGGAGCTCCAACCCCCGGCTCAAGAACTCACCCGGGATGGGGCCCTGCGGCCCAGGTGCGTCGAAGGAAGCCAGCGGTGTCGCCAGCGTGGCGGGCGGCGGAGGGGTATCCCCCATCTGCGTGACGCGGGCTTCACTCCCGTCGGTCCGTTCGTCGACACGGCCGTGCCCGGCCCGCCGTTCACCAGCCCCGGGGTCCACATGTTGGTCCGGTTCCGGACCGGCGGGGACGGCTTCCTCTGCGACCACGAGCGCTGGTGCAAGCCGTACAGAATCCACCGACGGTCGCTCAGCGGCTCCTGCGCCGACCGCCTCCTGGGGCGCCGGTGAACGCACCATAAATGTCGTCAGTAATCCCACCGAGGCCGCCAGGATGACCGCTGCGGCCACCAGCCAGCCCCAGAGCCCCGCCCGCCCGGAGCTGGAACGCTGGACGACCAGGGCCCCCTGTACCCGTTCGGTCAGCTGTCCGATCTCCTGTTCGTCCAGAACCCGCACGGGCAGCTCGCGGGCCAGCTCCTGGAGCTGCCGGTCATCCACGGTTCGCCTCCCCGGCCCGGGTGTGGTCATTCGTCCACCTCCGGGTCCGACAGCTTGCTCCGCAGCCGCTGTCGAGCCTCGGACAGCCGGCGCCAGATCGTCCCCTCGGTGGTGCCCAGCGCCACAGCCGCCTGCCGGGCCTTCATCCCCTCTACCTCACACAGAACGAAGGTCGCCCGCCGGTCCTGATCCAGTTCGAGGAGCGCATGCTGCAGGCGGCGGCGCAGCTCGGCGGTCTCCACCTCCGGTGCCTGTGCGGTCTGGCGGACCAGGCCCAGGCCGGTGAACACCTTCATGGCGTGGCGCCGCCGCTTGCGCGAGCGCAGCTCGGTCTTGACCTTGTTGTGCGCGATGCCGAACAACCAGGTGCGAACGCTCGAGGTGCCCTGGAAGCGATGTGCGCTGGCGATGGCGGCCACGAAGGTCAGCTGGGCCAGGTCCTCGATAGCCTCATCCCTGGAGCCGAGTAGGCGACTGAGGAACCGCACCACGTCGCCCTGGAAGCGGCGCACGAACACCGCCACGGCCTGCTCGTTGCCGTGGGTGCATACGTGGAGCAGATCCATGTCGTTCAATTCCGCGAGGGAGTGGCGTGGCGACTCCACGACGCGCAGGTTGTCGTGGCGCCGGGTCATGGCCTCAGCTCCACACCCAGGGTCAGGCGGCCATCGACGACGGGTAGCTCGGGGAGGGTCCAGGTTGTCAGGCCATTGGTCTTGTCTGCGGACGTAAAATCTTCTGGGCTGACGAGGATCTTTCCCGCACCGGCAAAGCCGTCGCTGGCGCGCCAGCCCGCAGCCAGCCCCAGGCGGAATCCCACCATCGGATGGGGATGCCAGGAAAGGGCCAGGCCTCCGGTCAGGCGGAAGCCGGCGGTCTGATCCCCGTAGGACGTCTCCTCCAAAACGGAGTCCAGGCTCCAGGCGGCTCCCTGGATACCGACGCCGATCATCGGGCCCAGCCGCAGATCACCGTGGCGCACCGGGGGGCGGAACCCCAGACGCGCCGAGGCCAGCAGCTCGTAGCTGGCGAGCTTCATCGTGGCGGCCACCGCATCCGACCGACTGGTGTATTCCTCGGCATAGATCTGCTCGCCCACCAGCCATACGCCCTGCCCCCGGACTCCGACACACACAGGGCCGAGCCAGCCGCAAGCCCCGAGCTCCACACCGCCGGACACGCCGGTCTTCTCTGCGAAGGTGTCTGCGCCCACTTGCAGCAAGGGGGCCGCCAGCAGCGAAACCCGCCGCAGACGGCCGGGGCCCTCCTGCTGCACCTCACCTTCGATCTCCACCAGATCCAGCGTTCTGTCCGCCAGCGGTTCCTTGTGTGGGGCAGCGCGGGGCCCCACCAGGTCGGCGTACAGGTCCCCCCGCAGCATGGTCTCGATCCACGCTGCCGCGGTCTCGACGGTCGGCACGGAACGCTCCGAACGGCCGCCTCCAGGCCCTGTGAAGGTCACCACGATCTGTCCGTCTTCCCCTCTGTGAGGGCGCGTATCGACGCGGACCGATCCGCAGCCGGCCTCCACACCGTCGGTGCGCAGGTGGCGTTCATCCAGCCGGCGTTTCAGCAAGGCGGCCAGCTCGGCTTCACCGGTGAGGTCGAGGCTCGGTAGGCAGGTGGCGGCCGCGGGCGCCGTGGCCAGCAAGGCGCACAGCACCGCCAGTCCGCAGCCACGGTGGAGGCATGATCGAGCGCTGGCGAAAGGCATGCTCAAGGGCTGCTATTTTGCCTCCTAGTTCCCGCCTTTGTCGTAGTCACCGTAGTCTCCGTAGGCGCCGTAGTCGCCGCCTTTGTCCGAGTAGGTATTGTGGTGCCAGACGCCCTCATAGCAGTAGTACTGTTCGCCGCCTTGCTGCACCTTGTCTCCGTCGGTGCAATCACAGTCGCCGATGCAGGCACCGGGATCGTTTTGGGCCAGGGCCGTCTTGTCGTCCGCCGCGCACCAGTCCAGCTTGCCAGCCAGCCATCCGTTGCAGACCTCGTCCCAGCTGTACACGCTCCAGTCGTCCCATGCGCCATTCTCAGGATCCACCCAGTAGGCGTCCCACGTCGCTTCGTCGGCGCAGACGGCGTGGGCCAGCTCGTCCGCCCAGGTACAGAATTCACCCGCGTCGAACGCCTCCTTCTCACCGTCGTCGCTGATCCAACGGACGTCACCGAGATCGAAGGCCTCTCCAGGCATCCCCGTATTGAGGGCCCAGCCCATTCCCTGGGCATTGGAGTAGATGACCGTGCCGTCGCTGGCGAAACTCAGCCGGTAGCTCGTCGCCGGCGCCAGCCGCAGCGTGAAGTGGCCGTCGGCGTCCACAGCGGAGGTCGCCTGGCCGCCGTCCAGCGCCACCGCGGTGATGGCGTCCGGCGTTTCGGGGAAGCTCGCCAGGTCCAGCGTGCCCTCGACGATTTGGCTCCCTCCGGAGCAGGCGGTGAGGGTTAGCAGCGCGAGGCTAAATACCGTGGTTGGAATGCGGAGCGCGATCATCGACAGTCCTCCTGACTGGCAGTCTAGCGGTGAAACAAGTTCCCTTTCACCTCATATGTTGCCGATGGGGAAACGATCCTTCGGGGTGAGCCAAGAAATCTAGGGGGAAGGGGTAGGAACGCAGGGGGGCGGGACGCGACGCGCAACGGGGGCTACAGGAGGACCCACTCCCCACCGACGCAGAGGTACGTCTCGTCGAGCCGCGTGGCTTCGTCCCCGTCCTCGCACGGCGTGGGTTCCCCTCGCTCGCGGCCCCGCTCGCAGTCGGCGAGGTCGCGGCCGTCGCGCAGCCCCTCGCGGATCCGCGTCCTGCGGGCTTCGACCCGATCCTCGCGTTCCACGTCACCGCGGGCGCGCTCGTGTAAGCCGTCCAGATCACGCTGGGAATCATGGCAGCGATCCCAGTGCTGGTCCCCGGGCTCCAATTCCTCGCACAGCTCCCGGTGCTCCATGCCTTCCAGAGCTCGCAAGCATCGATCAAAGTCCTCGTGGTCCGGCTCCAGCCCCTCGCAGTACGCCACCCAGTCGAACTCCTCGCCGGTCCGCTCCCCACGCCGCTCGTCGTAGCAGGCGTCGGCATCGGTGCGTAGCTCCTCGAAGGCCGTGTCCAGGCACGCCACCTGTTCGCCGGTCTCGCTGAGCCCATCGCACTGGGCCACGAACGGTGAACAGCCGGAGAAAGCGGGAACCAGGACCAGGATCAGGGCAGAGAATAAGCGCATCGTCGTGACCTCCTTGGGGCGTCGGGGACGCCGTCCGTGTTTATTGGCTTAGACGCGGACGGGCCCTGAATCTGGAATCGTGAGGTGGAGAAACTCGGGGAGCGGGGCTCGTCCGAACCCGTCAAACGGGCTCGTCGGGTTCGTTGAACGCCAGGACCGCCTCGGGATTGAACAGCACCACCAGCCCGTAAACGCTGGCCACGGCCACCAGCACATAGGTGCACGCCGGGTGGCTCGCCAGGCAGGGGATCAGCCCCACCACACACATGACGATGGCCAGCGTCCGGCCCCGGTACTTGCGTAGCATCATCCCCGCGGCAACGAACCCGGCACTGAGCAGGCACCACAGTCCGATGAGCAGGTCCGTGATCAGCAGCGGCCCCAGTTCGTCCATGGACTCCAGCAGCTCGATCACCACGCCTTCGTGCCCCTGGGCACCCTCGACGGCGGTCACCAGGGTCATGATCAGGGCGACGGCTACCAGGATCAGGTTGAAGACGGCGTTGATGGCACCGACGACGATGAAGATGATGCCAAGGATGGGGATCTGTTCACGCATGGTTTGGCTGGCATTGTAACCGAACCATATAGCGCCCCAGAGGCACTTCTAGATATAGAGGAGCCGACCCATGCCAACTCCGTTCGAATACTCCCAGGAACCCGAAGACCACACGGCGTTCACCTCGCAGATGAACGACGGCTATACCCGCTTCGCCGGAGTGTACGACTGGTGCGTGCGGTTCCTGCCGGTCTGGAAGACCTGGCTGCGCAGGACCCTAGACCATATCCAGGGCCCACGGGTGCTCGAGGTGTCCTTCGGTACGGGGTATCTCCTGGCCGAGATCGCGCAGCGGCATCCCCGGGTTTTCGGCATCGACTACAACCAGCGCATGGTCGAAGTGGCCACACGGCAGCTCGCCAGGAGTGGAGCACAGGCGCAGGTGAGCCAGGCCAACGTCGAGGCGCTGCCGTTCGAGGACGCCTCCTTCGACACGGTGGTCTGCACCATGGCGTTCTCCGGTTACCCCGACGGCCGCAAGGCCCTCGCCGAAATCCGCCGTGTGCTCGCCCCCGACGGCCAGCTCGTGCTGCTGGATCCGGCGCCGCCAGAAGACGGCAATCGCCTCGGTCTGGGGATGTGTAAATTCTGGCAGGGCGCCGGGGACATCTTGCGTGACATGCCGGCGTTGCTGGAGGAGATGGCCTTCCGTTACGAAGACGTCGAGATCGGGGGATTTGGTTCGATCCACCTCTACATCGCCTCGCCCGACCCGACCCAAAAACGTGCACCGAAGGGAGCATGAATCCGCCACGTAACGCGCCGCCTGTTCAACGGCACTCTCCGAATCTCCAGCTCTTCAGGAACCCCACGATCCGATCGAGATCGTCGTGGCTCAAGTAGAGGATGGATCCGGAATCCGAATCGGCATAAAACTCCAAGGTGCAGAATCCAAGGTCCCAATCCGTATCGCGGTAAACTCGGAATCTCAGCTCTTCCACGCGGCCTACCGCTGTGATCCGCGGGCGTCCCCGCTCCCGGATCGCGTACTTGCCGTCCGCGACGGTGATGGCTACGGACGACCAATACACCCACTTGTAGATCAGAAACGCGGCCAAGAACAGCAGATGGAATCCCAGCGTGCCCGCGAGCCCCAGCGGTATCGAGAGGACCCCCTCCCAGATCATCACGAACGCGATGATTGCCACCGGCGCCACGAAGGCCACATACGGCAGATAGATGCTCGTCGTCTTCGTGCTGTAGAAGAACGCCCTCAGAGGCGTCGCACCGATGTGCAGGGTCTGACCGTCCGCTTCATCGACGATGCGCACCCGGGAGAACTGCCGATTCCTCCGCTCGATCTTCACCAGCGACCTCTGGCGCTCTGCCCGCTCCGCCTGCTCCGCCATGCGACGCTTCGTCTGCAGAGCCCGGTCCATCTCTTCAGTGTTCATGGTACAGCTGAACCTCCATGGCCCACGCCCCCTCATCCACACGGGTAGTCGCGCCAGGGGTCATCTTGTTCGCTGGTTTATTCGACGATGGCGGAACAGGGGGCGACTCCGTCACTCATTCAGGGCGGTGGTGGGATCGCATCGACCAAGGAGCGGGCCCATTTCTCGAAGCACTCCATCGTCGTGCGATGCCGTTCGGGCGAAGAGGCGAGCTGCCGGATCTCCTCGCCGAGCAGGGCCCGTGCGCGCGTCAAGCGTGTACGCACCGTGCCGTCGGGGATCTCGAAGACTGCGGCGATCTCCTTGTTGCTCATGCCCTCCCAGTAGAACAGCTCGACGGTGATCTGCAGATCGATGGGGATCCGCCTGAGGGCACGCAACAACAGACGCTGCTCCTCCGCCGAGGTCATCCACGAGCTCGGTGAGGCTCCCAGATCGACCGCGGAGACCGAGCGAAACTCGATGACGTCGTCCTGCCGGCGGTGTTGCCGGAAGTGCTGGTACAGCTTGTTGCGGGCAATACCGAAGAGGTAGGTGCGGAAGCTCGATCGCCCGGCAAAAGTGTCCTTGCCGGCGACCGCAGCCGTGAGCGTCTCGAGGACCAAGTCCTCGGCGTGGTCGTCGACCTTGCTGTAGAAAAACCGCAGCAGTCCCTCGAAGTGCCGCTGGAACAGCCGATCTCCGGCTTCCTTGTCGCCAGCGCGCCAGCGCTCCAGCAGCTCGAGATCGGGGGCCTGTTCGGTGTGCGCCATGAGGGTGGGGATGATAGCAGATGTAGCCCCAACCTCGACTGCGACACCCCTGCGTCGACGGCCCCTGCGGGCCGCCCTGCGGCAGGATCTTCACGGAGCCCACAAAACAAACAAACGGTTTGCGCTACGCCGTGCAAGCCGCTCCACAGTTGGGGCAACGGTCGCTGGTGGCCAGGTTGAAGCGGGTGCTGCAGTAGCTGCACTGGGAGAGCTGGAGCGGAGCCGCGATGGTCATCCCCTCGAGGATGGATTCGGCGTCCGCCTCCCCTTCGGGCCGGCGTGGACCGAGGGCTCGGGCCACCTCGGCGGTGAACCCAACAACATCCATGACCTCCGCCTTGGGATCGGCCATCTCGTAGAGATTGTCGTCAAACCCCACATGGATGCCATCGGAGTAGATGCCAAACCTCGACAGCTTGTGGTCCTGCATGGTGCTCAGCAGCTGGGGCCCCAGGCCGTCGGGCAATGCTCCCAAGGCGCTCATCACCTGCTCCACTTCACTCCGGCCTCCTTCGGCATAGACCCCCTTGGCCACAAAGACCCGGATCTGGTCCTCGTCGCCCCAGTCATCCACGTCCTCGCCCTGGCTCGCCTCCACGGGAATCTCGTCCAGATCCCAGCTGAGGGACAGGTCCTCGAAGGGGACGTGGCACTGGGTATCG
Organism: uncultured Rickettsiales bacterium; assembly: GCA_964504165.1. Lineage (GTDB taxonomy): Bacteria > Myxococcota_A > UBA796 > UBA9615 > CAYRNR01 > CAZDDH01. Next base: position 11,636 of record CAZDDH010000205.1, read on the forward strand.
ATGCTCACCCATCCCGCCGTCGCATCCGTCTCGACCTTCACCGGGACGCCAGCCAATCTGCCGCGGATATCAATGTCGTCGAAATCCAAACTCGTCTTGAGCCGCGCGTGCTCCAGATCGGCCCCCAGCTCGGTCAAGAACTCCTTGCACGTGGCCTTCTGCCGGTCATCGTCCCAGTCGCGGAATCCCCTGAACTTGGAGGCCCACGGAGACAAAACTTCCGGAGCCTCCGCTGGGGCCTGTTCCGCGGTGTCCTTCCCCCTGAAAAAATCCAGCCAACCCATGCTTCGCTCCTCGCGTTGATTGTGGTCTTCCTGGATGGGTAGTTGTCCGGCGGATGGTTCTGTTCGCAGGAATCTCGTGAGAATTCACACGGCGGATGGCTAACAGGGCCATCGGCCCAGGCTGGCATCCGCTCCAGCTTTCCTCCACTCGTTCGTCCAAGCGAACGAGGAGGAAGGCCGATTTGAGCTGCAAAACACGCATACTGCCAGCCGTTGTGCCAGTACTTGCCACGGTCTGTTGGGCAACCGCGGGTTGCATAGACGCGGACCCTGGAGAGGGCCTGGGCAACTGGATACCGTTCGACACCGACCACGATGGACTCGCAGACGAATTCGAACTCGAGATCGGCACGGATCCTTCATCGGAGGACAGTGACGGTGATTCTTTTGCCGACGGCGAAGAATGGGAGCTGTATTCGGACCCGCTCGACGTCGAGGACTATCCGTATGAAGGCGGCTGGGAGCACTTCCCATTCCCCAGCGAGCTTGCTGGAGAGGGCTGTGCGGCGGGTGACATAGCAACCGATTTTGCGGGGATGGATCAGTACGGCCAGAAGGTGGGCCTGTATACCTTCTACGGCAATGTCATCCAACTCGTCAGTGGAGCCTATTGGTGAAGCAGCTGCCAGGATTTCGCCAGTTCGGCGGAACCGGAATACCAAGCCCATCGGGATCGGGGATTCATCACGATCGTGCTGTCCGTCGACGGCCCGGGGACCGTCGATTACTGGAGTGACAACTTGGGGCACACCTTCCCGCTGCTGGACGACGAAGACCTCCAGATGTCCGCGGCGGTGGGATACGGCGGCGCAATTCCGTACCACGTCCTGCTGGGGCGTGACCTGAGGATACGGGCGCAGGGAGCGCAGATTTCATCAGAGTCCATCGATCAAGCCCTGGATGAAGAGTGGACCGAGGTGGACCGACCCCAAGCCCCCCCGGTCGGCGAGTCGGAGCCAGCGGTACCCAACGGGCCAGATACATGCGGGGCCAATGTGAATGCCGAATGCACCCATGTTGAACCGTCCGTTTCACCTGGCATTTTAGGGCTTCTGATCATCTATCGAAGGTTTTTTTGGTACAGGCACTCCAGATCTGGTTACCCAACCCGTCATAGCCAATAAGAACCACGGTCACTCACTGAAGGCATACGTCGTTTCGCGAGCCAGAGGCCTGTTCTGTCCCGCATGGACACCTGCGTCCGCTCCGATGCCGGCACCTGCACGTGGATTCATACAACCTGTCCGATGGGACAAAACCGAGAGGAAACCAATGGGACTGAACACCAACAACCAGCTTCTAACGACGATGATCACCCTGCTGATTGGCCTGCTGGCCATGGCACTTGTGGGGTGTACCTCTGATTCTGGCAATCCCGACGACGATGACGCCACCAGTGATGATGACGACGCCACCAGTGATGACGACGACGCCACGGACGATGATGACAATGAAGATGATGACACGGGTGATGACGACGACTCCAATCCGATGGCAGATGGCATCGTCTGTGGTGAAGACACCTGTGACGTCGGTGCCGTCTGCTGCGTGGATGCAGGCTTGGAGGTCGAAATAGCCAGTTACTACTGTGCCGAAGACGCCGACGAATGCCCATCCACGGGATTCCAGATGCACTGCGACGGTCCGGAAGATTGTGACGCGGGACATGTATGCTGTATTTACAATCCCGGTCTGCCCGTTGGCGCGTACTGTCAAACGGAGGCGGCGTGCGGCGAGTACCGGCGCCTCTGTAATGATGAGGATGACTGCGTTGCCTTGTTGTCCTGCCAGCCCGGCGAATATCTGGGTTGGGAATACACCATCTGCACATAGTTGGAACAGGAGGTTCACCAGCCGGTCCGCTAGCCCCCAGCCGCCGCTAACCCCGCCGCAGCGGACGAATCCGCCGGATCCACCTGCAGCACGATACGGAACTGGGCCGCCGCGTCCTCGGTGAGTTCTTGCTGGAGCAAGCACCAGCCCAGGCCGCTACGCATGGCCACGTCCGAGGGGTACAGCTCCAGCACCTGGCGGTAGGCGACCTCGGCGTCGTCGTAGCGGCCCAGGTTGTACAGAACCCAGGCGCGGCGGGAGCTGGCCACGTAGTTCTTGGGATCCAGCGACAGGATTGCTGCCGCCGTGGTTTCGGCGTCCAGCCACAGGTGCAGCGCCATCTGCGGCAGCATCAGTCCCAGGCGCGGCTCCACCGCCCGGGGCTCCAGGGCGACGGCCTGCTCGTAGGCGGCCACCGATTCGCGGTGGTCGCCGGCCAGGTAGTACAGCCAGCCCCGCCTCAGGTGGTAGACGTACTCCCCACGGTCGGCGGTATCCACGCCGTCGAGGGCCTTCAGGGCGTCCCGGAAGCGACCGAGCAGCTCCATCTCGTAGGAGGCCTCGTAGGCGTCGGCAGTGTCGGCGTACGCCGGCGCAGCCATCGTCCAGGTCAACATCAGGATAATCACGAGCATGCGGTTCATCATCGGTCCAACCTCGATTCTTCACGGGTGGCCTCGAGCGTGCGCCCGGCGGCCGTCAGATGGAGTCGTTCGATGCCCTTGCCTTGCCGCAAAACGGCCTTGGTCAGCACCAGGGGTGTGCCCGCTGCCGAACAGGGCAGCGAGGTTCCGGTGACTACGACGCGCTTCCCTTCGGTGCGCGCCGTGTACCTCATGGGGATGCCCGTGTTTCCTTTGCGATTGCGGGCCAGGAAGACTCGGCGATGCCAGGGGAACACGTGGCGGGCCGGCAGGTGGTCACGCCACGCCAGGCGCTCGGAGGACTCGAAGGGCACCCGGGCCAGGCACGCCCGCACCATGTGCAGCGCAGAGCTGCGGGAGCCCAGCACATCGAACACGGTCCACAGCCGCTTGCCGTGGTCGAAGTACAGCGTGGCCTTCGACGATCGCAGCATCTGCTCGCCCAGCAGTCCGAGGTCGGGGGTGATCTCCTCCAGCCGTCCGTTGACGCGCAGCGGTAGGGTCTTGCCCACCTCGAAGTGCAGGGAGTTGGCGATCCCCTTCTGTGGCTCGACGTTGCGCAGCTGCTGGTCCTGCACGGGCACGCAGGTGCTGTGCAGCTCCTCCCGGTCCGCCGCGCCGGCGATGACCTCGTGGAGTTCCAGGTGGATCGTGGGCGCGCCTACCACCGGCGTGGCCTGCAGATGGAAGTGCAGGTGGGGCACGGGGGAGCGGCCCGAGCTGCCGCACTGCCCCAGCGGATCCCCGCGGCGCACCACCTGCCCCTCCTGGACGCGGATGCTGCCCGGGGCCAGATGGGCCACCAGCGAGTAGAGCCCCGGCCCGTGGATCAGCAGCACCAGGTTGCCCCAGCGCTCCGCCAGCTCGGCCTCGCCGATCTCGTTGTCGGGGATCCCGTCCACCACGCGGACGACCGTGCCGTCAGCGGCCGCCAGGACCGGAAGGCGGTAGCAGAAGTAGTCCTCGCGGCGGAGGCCCGGGCCGCGGAACGTGCGCCCGTCCCCGTCCATCACCTCGAAATCCGCGGCGTGGCGCCACGGCCCGCGGTGGGTGTGCTGCCCGTCCACGCCCTGGGTGCAGACCCAGCGGCCGCGGAACGGTGCGTGCAGCCGCACCCCGTAGTTGGCTCCGAACCGGGCGATGCGGGTGCGGAAGTGGCTCAGGTTCTCCTCGGGGGTGCCGGGAAGGAAGTCCACCGCCTTGGGGCGGCCGTCGCGCACCCGCTGGCGCATGGCCACCAGCAGCCCCAGCACGGTCAGGTTGAACGGCAGGATCATCAGCGGCAGTCCCAGCTTGGTCAGCACCGGCAAACACCCCAGGCCCACCAGGATGGTCAGGGCCACGCCCAGAGCCGCCAGTAGCACCGACCAGCGGCCGGGCACGAACCACACCCCACCCAGCGCCACGGCGGTAAACGTCGCGTTGAGCACCAGCACCCACATCACCACCGGGGGCGCATCGGGGTAGAGCCCCACCGACGCCGCCCAGACGGCGACGAACGCAGCCAGGGACAGGGCCGCGGCGATGCGGCTGTACAGCACCAGCGCCACGGCCACCAGCAGTCCGGTGATGGCGTGGGGCGCCAGGAAGATGGTGCCCAGGCTCTGCAGCCACAGCCCGGCACCCCCCGTCTCCAGCCAGCCGATCTCCAGCAAGGCCGCCGTGTCTCCCGGGAAGGGCTGTGGGGCCACCCCCAGCCCCGGCGCCGCCGCCAGCACCAGGTAGGCCATCCCCAAAAACGGCAGCGTCAGGGACGGCAGCGCCAGCTGGCTGGCCATCAGCGAGTGGGCGGCCGCGGTCACCAGCACGGTGGTGACCACGGCCAGCGCGGTCAGGGCCATGGCGGGCGGGCCCGGCTCCAGCAGCCCCGCGCCCACCAGCCCCACCAGCAGGGCGTTGTAGCCGAACAGGCCGG
>CAZDDH010000206.1:0-16299 GCA_964504165.1 uncultured Rickettsiales bacterium
CCGAACCCCGCGGCGACCGTTCAGGGCAATAACGAATAGAGGTCCGATAGCGGCGTCGAACGCCCCAGGGCCAGGTAATCCCCCACCCACTCCAGCTCCCACACGACGGTGCCGTCCGGCATCACCTCCTTGATGACGGAGGCGTTGCCATAGTTGTGCAGGATGTTGCCGTTGGCTAGCCGCTGGGCCTCTCCCATCTCGGTGGCGTGGATCCCCTCGCCGATGCCGTAGTTCCAGATCTCCACGAGGGCCATGCCCTCCTCGTCCAGCTGGTACTCGCGGGCCACGGTCTCGTGGCCGTCCTCGGCGATGCGGGCGGATACCAGCAGCGTCCCCTCGTCCGTGTAGTGCACGCCGTGCTGCCACCAAAACGTGGAATCGGGTGGATCGAAGGACCAGGAGCCGGGCAGCTGGCCGTAGCTGCGCAGCGTCTGCCCCGTCGCGTGATCGATGTCGATGACCGCGTTGGACGAATAGAAGGAGAACAGGAACGTGTCCGTCGCCTCGCGCCAGGTGAGGGTGTTGGAGGCACAAAAGTGGTCCACGCCGACGCTGAGCTGGTACTCCTGGCAGGACCACACCGTCTGCTGCGCGCCCCCCGGGCCGAGCTTCTCGATGGTCTCGTCATCGCCGTCAACGGCGCCCCACACCAGCGACCCGTCCCCGATCTCCGTGAAGGGGTGGTGCAGCCCCGGGACGTCGATGATCTCCAGCCCCGAACCGTCGATGTGCAGCCGGGCGATCTGGGACGCTTCGCCCCCGTCGAAGATCCCCCAAAACGAGTTGTGGTCGATGAGGATCTGCCGGCCATCGTGGGAGGTCTGCGTGTGGATCGTGACCCTCTGAGACGGGGTCTCCATGGCCCACACCAGCCGGCCGGCCCGGTCCAGGATCAGGGCCCAATAGCGGTAGGGGTGCCCCTCCAGCCCCTCGTTGATGCTCACCAGGAAGTAGCGCGCTTCGGGGTCGTAGCGCTCCGCGTCTGCAACGAAGACGGTGGCCGGCGGGACCAGTGCGGGGATGTCATCGGTGGTGATGGCCAGGCTATCGCTGGACTCGGGCCCCTCCCCCCGATCCACCACCAGCTCCAGCTCCACGTCCGTCTCGTAGGGGATGCCCAGCAGGACCTGCTCATGGTCTCCCGCGGATCGTACCGCCTGGGGCGAGGTATACGTCTCGTCGCCGAACCGGTAAGCCACGTACACCGTCCCCGCCTCGATCTGCTCCCACGTCACCACCACCAAGGACTCGAACTCGTCGTGGAGGTTGACCTCGATGTTCGACACACCAGGCCCGTCGAGGCCGGTGTCGTCGTCTCCGGACGAGCTGTCGTCGTCATCGATGCCGGTGCAGCCCAGGAAGACGAGCGTCAGGGCCACGGCGGCAGGCCAGGCCCCAGATTTCCCGACGATCCTGGCCATTCCGTCAATCAAACCTACCTCCCAGGCTACCCTCGCTCACCACCACTCCTTCTGCTACCATGGCCGCCTTTTCAGGAGAATGTCCATGCGTCAGTCGCGAGCCTTCCTCTATACCCTGCGCGAAGCACCCGCCGATGCCGAGGTGTCCAGCCACATCCTGCTCACCCGCGCCGGGTTCATCCACAAGCTGTCCTCCGGCCTTTACGACTACATGCCGGCCATGTGGCGGACGCTCAAGAAGATCACCCAGATCGTCCGCGAGGAGATGGACCGGGCCGGCGCCCAGGAGCTCATGCTGCCCATCGTTCAGCCGAGGGAGATCTGGGACCAGAGCGGCCGCTGGGATCGGTACGTCACCGACGGCATCCTGTTCCACTTCGAAGACCGTAAGCAGGCCGAGGTTTGCCTCGGGCCGACCCACGAAGAGGTCATCACCGCCCTGGTGCGCGACAAGATCGACAGCTACCGCCAGCTGCCGGTGACCCTGTACCAAATCCAGACCAAGATGCGCGACGAGATCCGCCCGCGCTTCGGCCTGATGCGCACCCGTGAGTTCATCATGAAGGACGCCTACTCCTTCGACACGGACAAGAAGGGGCTGGACGCCTCCTACGAGGCGATGGATCAGGCGTACAACGCCATCTTCAAGCGCTGTGGCCTGAAGTTCATGCCCGTCGAGGCCGACCCCGGCGCCATCGGCGGCAGCGGCAGCCAGGAGTTCATGGTGCTGGCCGACACCGGCGAGGACGCCCTGCTCTACTGCGACTGCGGATACGCCGCCAACGTGGAGAAGGCCGTCTCTGTATGCGCCCCCATGATGGACGGCGGAGACCCCCTCCCCCTGCGCCGCGAATCCACACCGGACATCAAGACCGTCGAGCAGCTCCACGAGTTCTTCCCGGACGTGCCGCCGGTGCGCATGGTCAAGACCGTGCTGTACACGGCCACCTACGAGGACCGCGCGCAGGACGTGGCCGTGCTGATGCGCGGGGACCTGTCCATCAGCGAGGTCAAGCTGGCTAATGCCCTCGACGCCCTGGCCATCGAGCTGGCCGGCGACGATGCGGTGAGGCGCATGACCGGCGCTGACCCGGGCTTCGCAGGTCCCATCGGGCTGGCGGATTCGGTGATGATCATCGCGGACAAGACGGTCAAGAAGATGACGAACGTGTTGTGCGGCGCCAACACCACCGACGTGCATTGCCTGGACGTCAACATCGGCCGGGACTTCCCGGAGCCGCGGTATGCGGATCTCCGCGAAGCCCAGCCAGGCGAAGGCTGCCCCCGCTGCCGCGAGCCGCTGCAGACGGCCCGGGGCATCGAGGTGGGCCACATCTTCAAGCTGGGCACCAAGTACGCCGAGCCGATGGGGGCCACCTTTGCTGCGGAGAACGGCCGGCCCATGCCGTTCGTGATGGGCTGCTATGGCATCGGCGTCAGCCGCATCGCCGCCTCGGCGGTGGAGCAGCTCCACGACGACAAGGGCATCGTCTGGCCCATGCCCATCGCCCCGTGGCAGGTGCAGCTGATGCAACTCAACCGCAAGGACAAGGCCCAGACCGAGGCGGCAGAGCGTCTGTACGAAGATCTCACGGCCGCCGGCGTCGAGGTCCTCTTCGACGACCGCAAGATGTCCGCCGGGGTCAAGTTCAAAGACGCGGATCTAGTGGGCCTACCGTTGCGCCTGGTAGCCGGCCGCACCTCCGGCGACGGTCAGGTGGAGTACTCCGAACGCGCCGGCGACGAACGAACGCTGGTGAACGTGGATGAAGTGGTTCCGATGATCGTGGAGCGGATCAGAGCTCTATCTTAGACAGGGCGACCAGCATCCCCAGGAACCCCGCGACGACGATGGCGCCGATGATCACGGCGGTCAGCACGGCATAACTCTTGTTTTCGTTCTTTGCTGGCTCGATGAGCACGTACCGGAACTGGGGACGCTCGTCTCCGGCTTGCTGGAGGTCGGGATCGTAGGAACCCCGGGATCGACGGGCGTCCGGATCGTACGAAGCCTTGGACGGACGGGTGTCCGGATCGTAAGAGCGGCTCGAGGTGGGCTTGGCTGCGGGGGCAGCCCGGCGGCCCAGGCGCCGGTGGAGCCGTTCCAGGGTCGGCTGATCCAACGCATCGAACTGGATCCCCAGCCGGGGGCGGAGCCCGGCGCTCACGTGAGCCACTTCGCCGGGAAGGCGCAGCGGCTCGGGACCGGGGGTCTCCGGCGGGATCTCCAGGACCAGCTTCTGATGGGCCTCGAGGTTCAGCCGGACCGCCAGGACCGGGTCGCTGAATCCGGCGCCCGAAGTGCTCAGATCTCGTAATGTGCCCGGGTGCCGCACGCCATCAACGACGACGTAGACCCCCACCGGCAACGGCTCGCGAGAAGCGATCCTGCGTTCACCTTCTCCCATCACAATCCTCCCGGTCGGTCATCCCGCACGCCCTCGACGCTCGAGCATCGAGACACCCGGCCCCGCGGATCTCGTCCACCACGAAGTCAACCTACCATAACGTCAGGGCCCTGCAACAATCCCACTAGTCCGTGAGAAAAATGTCCTTCATGTCGATCTCGGTAAAGGGCGGCTGCTCGTGAGCGCCGATCCAGTCGTCCTCCGTCCCTGTTTCGAAGGAGATGCGCACCTTGAGATTGGTGGCGTCGTACAGGGCGTCCCAGACGTTGGAGCTCTCCATGGCTGCCGCCCTGGACATGACCTCTACCTGGTCCAGGCCCACCGGGGTGGCCTGGCCGCCGTTGTCCGGGACGATCTCCGCGTCGCGCCAGGTGAACGGCGTGCCGTTGATGTATGCGTCGGTGATGTCGTGGTAGGGCTTGTAGCGCTCGTGCCAGCTGCCGGCGTACTGCATCAGCCCCGTGCCGTCATCGTCCATCGGGCCATTGGCCGCCGCCTGCTGGACGTGGACCCCGTGAGCCATCGCCGGGTCGCCGCGATAGACAGCGCAGTCCAGGGTGTACCCGGTGGGCAACATCTCGCCCTCTTCCGCGGTGGCCACCTCGATGTAGTGGTCGTTCTCGTCGAGCACGAAGTCGGTGCCGTCGTGCTGGAAGTAGCGCGGGACGGCGTCGAGGCCGATCTCCACGGCGTCCGCCTCGTGATTCATCAACCACGGGTCGTCGCTGTGGGTCAACTCCGACTCCACGTTGCCGTCGAAGTCGTACCGGATGAGGCGTTCCTCGACCGTGCAATCGTGGTTGTGGCGGTAGAAGGCCACCGAAGCGCCGGTCATCTCGAAGGCCGCCGCCTGGGCGTTGGCGCCGCCGTTGAGCGGGTCCCCCCAGCCGATGACGCCCACCGTGCCAATGCTGGGCGCCTGCTCCATGAAGGGCAGGGCCTCGTCCAGATCGCTGGCATGGCGCAGCAAGCTCGATCCGCGCATCAACAGCGATTCGGTGTCCAGGCGCTCCAGGGGGGTCGAGGCCTGGGCCGCCGCGATGGTGACGCCGTGCTCGTTGATGCCCGCCAGGGCCCCCAGATTGAGCCCCAACCAGGAGATGGAAGCGTACGCATGGCCGTCTTCGGGCACGAACACCGCGATGCTGCCGTACTTGTAGATCCCGGTGCCCGAGCTGAAGTCCATGTTGCGCACGCCGTACAGCCCGCCGTCCTCGGTCGCATCGCCCCAGGCAGCGTAAGAGCTGCACATCCAGCCGTGGTCATCCGACGTATCCACCGGCAGCATCACCCGCTCCTCGAAGGGGGCCAGCAGGGCGGCCGTCGCGTCCTCGTCCGCCTCCTTGGCGTCCACGCCATAGTAGTCCAGCAGCGGATCGCTGTAGCCGTTCTCGACGAAGTGCACCAGGCCCAGGATGTTGTTGCCGTCCAGCTGGGCCGAGACGGCCAGCTCGGCGAAGCCCACCAGGCGATGGATGAACACCAGCTCGTCGATGTCCCCCGTGCCGTATTCGGCGCCGGCCGCCGCCATGCCGTCCGCGGCACCCTGCAGCATATCCAGCTGTTCCTGGGGCAGGTGGGGCTCGAACCAGCCCCAGATCTTGTCCAGGTAACCGCCGACGATGGCATCCGCATCTTCGGGAGTGGAGGCGCCCAGCTCCTCGCCAATCTCGCCGATGTAGGCCCACCAGAGTTCCAGCAGCATGGGGCCGGTCAGCCGGCCGTACTGGTAGCCCATGTCGTAGTCCGAGCCCTCGACGCGGACGACCCACAGGGTGTCCCCCCAGCTCCCATCCACAGCGGCCAATACGCCGCAGCCTTCCGTGTCGACCACCTCGCCCACGGTCCAGTTTTCTGGGGGCTGGCAGGCCTCGGCGGCGCTGTCATCGTCGTCCTGCCCGTTGCAGGCAAAGCCAGCCACAAGCAGCGCCACCAGCGCCGCCAGACCAGGTATCCCCCTCGACCCATTACCCATGATGCTCATGAAATCTCCCTGTTGAATCATGATTCATACCCCGGTTCGGTCCGCTGTTCTAACAAAAATCGCGCGCCGGTGCCCACGGGGCCGCGATCCCACCCATCGGCGCTTGACACCTCGGGCTCTCGTGTACAGGTTTCGAGTGTAATCCAACCGAGGAAAACATCATGTGGGACTACACACCCAAGGTCATGGATCATTTCTTAAACCCGCGTAACGTGGGCGAACTCGAGGACGCCGACGCCATCGGCGAGGTGGGCAACATCACCTGCGGCGACGCGATGAAACTCTTCCTCAAGATCGACAAGGCAACCGAGACGGTCACCGACGCCCGCTTCCAGACGTTTGGATGCGCCAGCGCCATCGCCTCCGCCTCGGCCCTCACTGAGCTGGTCAAGGGCCGCACCTTGGCCGAGGCCGAGAAGCTGACCAACCAGCACATCGCCGAATTCCTGGGCGAGCTCCCCGAGGAAAAGATGCATTGCTCGGTGATGGGCAAGGAAGCGCTGGACGCCGCCTTCGCCAACTATCGCGGCGAAGAATACGAGGGGGACGACCACGCCCACGACGACACCGAGATCGTCTGCACCTGCTTCGGGGTGACCCGCGGCAAGATCGAGAACGTGGTGCGGGACAACAACCTCTCCACGCTGGAGCAGGTCACCCACTTCACCAAGGCCGGCGGCGGCTGTGAGGGGTGCCACGAGAACATCCGCGAGGTCATCGACGAGGTCCGCAAGGCCATGGCACGCGAGGCCACCCTGCGCACCGCCGACCAGGGCACCACCGAGGAGAAGCGGCCCCTGACCAACATCCAGCGCATGCAGCTGGTGAGCCAGGCCATCGAGCGGGAGGTGCGGCCCGCCCTGCAGAAGGACGGCGGCGACATCGACCTGGTCGATATCGACGGCAAGAAGGTCTACGTGGCGCTGCTCGGCGCCTGCCATGGCTGCCGGGCCGCCGGCTTCACCCTCAAATCCCTCGTCGAGACCAAGATCACCGATTTCATCGGCGAAGAGGTCGAGGTGATCGAGGTGGAAGCATGAGCGACATCATCTACATGGACAACAATGCCACCACCCAGGTGGCACCCGAGGTCGTGGAGGCGATGCTTCCCTTCCTGTCCGACAACTACGGCAACCCCTCGAGCATGTACAGCTTCGGCGGCCAGGTGGGCGGCGCCGTGGTCAACGCCCGGGAGCAGGTCGCGGACCTGCTGGGTGCCAGCTCCGACGAGATCCTGTTCACGTCGTGCGGCACCGAGAGTGACAACACGGCGATCCGGTCCGCCCTGCGCGTCAACCCGGGCAAGCGCCACATCGTCACCACCCGCGTGGAGCACCCGGCGGTGCTCAGCCTCTCCAAGAATCTAGAAAAGGAAGGCTACGTCGTCACCTATCTGTCCGTGGACAGCCGCGGCTGGTTCGACATGGACGAGCTACGCCACGCCATCCGGGAAGACACGGCGGTGGTCTCAATCATGATGGCCAACAACGAGACCGGGACCATCTTCCCGGTGGAGGAGGCCGGCGCCATCGTCAAGGAACGGGGCGTGCTCTTCCACGTGGACGCCGTACAGGCCGTGGGCAAGATCCCGCTGGACATGAGCAAGAGCAATATCGACATGCTCGCCATGTCCGGCCACAAGCTGCACGCCCCCAAGGGGGTCGGCGCGCTGTACATCCGCAAGGGCATCCCGTTCCGCTCGTTCCTCATTGGCGGGCACCAGGAGCGCAACCGCCGTGGCGGCACGGAGAACGTGCCCAGCATCGTGGCCCTGGGCGCCGCCTGCGAGCTGGCCAAGGGCAACATCCATCACGAGAATACGGTGGTCCGCGCAATGCGCGACCGGCTGGAGCAGGGCCTGCTCAGCTCGGCTCCCGACGCCCGGCTCAACGGCCACCCGCTGCACCGCCTGCCCAACACGACCAACATCAGCTTCGAGTACGTCGAGGGAGAGGCCATCCTGCTGCTGCTGAACCAGTTCGGCATCTGTGCCTCGTCCGGCTCGGCCTGCACCAGCGGCTCGCTGGAGCCGTCCCACGTGCTGCGCGCCATGGGCGTGCCCTACACGGCGGCCCACGGTTCCATCCGTTTCAGCTTGAGCCGTTACAACAACGACGACGAGGTGGATCTCATCCTCGAAAAGATCCCGCCCGTCATCCAGCGACTCCGGGAAATCAGCCCCTTCGGCCGCACGAAGTAGCCTTTCCCCTCCCATCGGGTCCACATCCTGCAAATCCAACCAAGGGGTGCTCCGTGGCATACGAACTGGAACGCAAAACGGCCGTTACGGCCGCCATCAAGGCCAGCCGCCTATGCCAGGCGGTACAACACTCCCTCGTCTCCGAACAGACGATGGCCAAGAAGGACCGTTCGCCGGTCACGGTGGCCGATTTTGGTGCCCAGGCGCTGGTCAGCGCCGATCTGCTGGCCGCGTTCCCGGATGATCCCGTCGTGGGCGAGGAGGACGCCGGGCATCTGCGCACCGATGAAGGGGCGGTGCTGAGGGACCACGTGGTCACCCAGGTGAACACGGTGGTTTCCGGCCGCGGCGCCGACGAGATCCTGGCGGCCATCGATCGCTGCACCTACCAGGGGGGACCGACCGGCCGCCACTGGGCCCTGGATCCCATCGACGGGACCAAGGGCTTCCTGCGAGGGGACCAGTACGCGGTGGCGCTGGCGCTCATCGAGGATGGCGAGCCGGTGCTGGGTGTGCTGGGTTGCCCCAACCTGCCGCTGGACTGGAGTGACCCGGACGGCCCGGCCGGCTGCCTGTTCGTGGCGGTCAAGGGCCAAGGTACGATGTTGCTCGCCCTGGACGGTTCGGTGGAGCGGCCCGTGCAGGTCAGCGCCATCGAGGATGCCGCCGCAGCCTCCTTCGTGGAGTCCGTGGAGTCGGGGCACTCATCCCACGGCGACGCCGCCCGCATGGCCGAGCTGCTGGGTGTTCAGGCGGCCCCCGTCCGCATCGACAGCCAGTGCAAGTACGCGGCCGTGGCCCGCGGAGACGCCGCCATCTACCTGCGGCTGCCGACGCGCAAGGACTACGAGGAGAAGATCTGGGATCACGCCGCCGGCTGGGTGGTCGTCCGCGAGGCCGGTGGCCAGGTCACCGACGTCCACGGCCGGGCGCTGGATTTTTCCATCGGCCGCACCCTGCGGGACAACAAGGGTGTCATCGCCAGCAACGGCCCGTTGCACGACCGCATCGTCGATGCGGCACGCCAGGTGCTCGGGCTGGGCCAGGAGCCTGTCGGCTAGTACGGATCGTCCTTGTAATCAGGAGCTTCGGTCTCTGCCTCGGCAGGGGGCTTGATGGGCTTCGGCTTGGCCGGGGCGCGGACCACCAGGTTGACCATCTCGTCCAGCTCGCCGGTCTCGACGGAGCGGCGCAACGTGCTGTCGCGGAACCCGTGCTTGCGCACGACCAGTACCAGCTCACCCAGCCTCTCGTCGTCCGAGATGTCCAGGTCCATTTCCAGCGGCGTCGTCCCGATGGACTGCTCGCCGCTCTCCCCGGACCGATGAACCGTGGCCCCCGGTGGCCTGGAGTTGATGATCAGGTGGACCACGGCCAGCTGGCCGTCCTCGATGATCACCTCGCTGCCGCCGGTCATCTCTGCATCGGCCGGAGTGATGTTCGGCGCCGTGCCGTCGGGCAACCCCTGCCGTCCCTGCCGGGACTCGTTCCAGCGGCCACCCATGTAGACGCCGATGGCCAGCAACGACAGGATCACAGCGACGGCTGCGACCCAACGCCACCACGGCCGCGGGGCCGCGCCATCGATGGGAGGCACGGAGACCGATTCGGGCGCCGGATCACTCGGTTCGGCGGGGGGTGGGGGTTCATCGGTCGTCGGCAAGGAGGTCAGCGACGGCATCGATGTTTCGGCTTCGATCGGCTGGATGACCTGGGGTAGCTCGGTGGTCGGCCCCACGGAGCCGTAGTGCAGGTCCTTGAGCGCCTGGAGCACCTCGTCCATGCCTCCAAACCGCTGGTGGGGTTCCTTCTGCAGGCACCGCTCCAGCAGCCGGACCAGGCCGAAGGGCAGGTTGGCGTCCGGGTTCACGTCCTCGATGGGCGGCGGCTGGTCCATCAGCTGGGACGTGATGATCTGGCGCAGATCCCCGGAGAAGGGGGCTCGCCCGGCCAGCATGAAGTACATCGTCAGCCCAAAGGCGTAGACATCGGCGCGGTGGTCCAGGTCCAGGCGGGCCAGCAGCTGCTCCGGGGCCGCGTACTTGGGCGAGCCGATCGTCCGCCCGGCCAGCGTGGTCTCGCTGGCCTCCCCCGCCTCGACGGCGTGCTTGACCAGCCCGAAATCGAACACCTTCACGAAATCGGGATCGGCGTTGCGATTGAGGACCATCACGTTGGTCGGCTTGAGGTCGCGGTGCACGATCTTGTTCATGTGGGCTTCGCGCAGGGAGCGGCAGATCTGGGCGCCGATGTGCACCGCTCGCTTGGCGTGGACCGGCCCCCGGGCATCGACCATCTGCCGGATGGTCATCCCCTCGAGGTACTCCATGACGATGTACAGGATGCCATCGCGGGTCTGCCCGAAATCATAGATCGTGATCGTGTGCGGGTTGCTCAGCGCCGCCGCGGCTGCCGCCTCGCGGAGGAACATCTTTTCGAACCACTTGAGGTCCACCTCCGCATCCGGTGGCGGGGGCCGCAGGACCTTGACGACCACATCCCGTCCGAGGGTCTCCTGGTGGGCCAGATAGACCTCTCCCATGCCCCCACGGCCGATGAGGCGCCCCACCTGGTACTTGTCCGCGAGCGTGCGGCCGCTCAACCCGCGGAACGGGATCGGTGGGTCTGGATCCCCGGGGCCGATGGACGAGCCCGACCCGACGCGTACGGGTTGGCCCTCCTGACTCAACCATTCCTGCAGCCAGCGGGCCACGTCGATCCGGTTCGGTAGGGTCTCCTGGAACTCCTCCAGCTCGACGCAAAACCGCGCCAAGTTCTTGAACCGATCAGCCGGATCACGGTGCAGGGCCCGCTTGAGGATGGGCACCAGCGGCGAGGCCCAGCGGCCGACGCGGTCCAACATCGGCCCGGTGCGCGCCTGGGCGATCTTGCGCAGCACGGAATCGGAGCTCGAGCTGCGGAACGGATAGGCGCCGATGCACATGCCGGCGATGACCACCGCGGCACTGAACTGGTCGGAGCGATGGTCCACCTGGCGGCGGGCGACCTGCTCGGGGCTCAGGTAGACCTGCACGCCCCCCTTGCGCCGTGATGCGAGCTTGCGCGACAGGCCGGCCTCGGCCATCGAGCCCGCGAAGTCGGCGAGCTTGAGGACCCCGTCGTTCCCCACCAGGATGTTGCCCGGGTGGACGCCGCGGTGTACGACCCGGGCCGGCATCCCCTTCTCATCCCGACAGACATGGATGTGGCTGAGCGCCCGGCAGAGCTGGATGCCCAGCTCGACAGCCACGTAGACGGGGAAGGGGTGTTTGTCCGTGACGCGCTCCTGCAGGACCCGCAAGGAATGCCCATCGATGAGTTCCATCGACTGGCAGAAGGCGTCCCCCCGCCAGCCGTGCCGGTGCACCCTGAGGATGTTGTCGTGCTCCAGCCGCTCCCATAGTTCGGTGCGTTGCTGGATCGACCGCACCAGGCTCTCGTTCTTGGAGATGTGGGGGAGGAACTGCTTGAGGGCCACGACGAACTCGGTCGGTTCGCTGCGCACGGCCTTGAACACACGGGTTTCTTCGCTCTCGGAGATGACCTCCACGAGCTCGAATCCGGAGCAGCCTGAGTCCTGGTCAGGGGCGGCCAACGAGTCGGCGTTCCTCCTGCGTTCCCCCCCCAGGGATCTTATCGATGATAACTCATGGGATGGGTTCGAGGTCGGTCGCTGCGTTCGCAGGCTCCCCGATGGGGAATGATTCGAAGATCTCCCCGAAGGCCACGGCAGCAGGCTCCACGCCCTTTGCGCGGGTGTGGATGACGCATACAGCAAGCCGTCGTTCGACCAGATAACCCAGGAACCAGTTGGCCAGCGCTGTGGGCTCGTCCGCCCTCAGCACGGTGCCGGTCTTGCCCAGCACCGTCTCGCCGGGGACGGCGGCGGCGGTGGCGGTGCCGTGGTCCACGGCGCCTTCCAGCCCGTCCATCAGTAGCGCCTGGTATTCGAACAACGAGGGCAACGTGGCGCGTACCGCTCGCTGGGGCCGCTCCGCGAACCACGGTTTGCGGCAGCTGCCGTCACCCACCAACCCGGCAAAGGCCACCAGCATGTTCAACGGCGTCACCTGCAGGGAGGACAGGTTGCCTGCGCCCAGCAGATAGGCCTGCTCAGCGGGCAGATCGTCGGGGAACAAACCGGTGGGTTCGGCCGGGTCCAGACCGGTGGGTTCCAGCAGCTTGAAGCCGTCCACGGCAGCGCGGATGCGGTCCTTGCCCAGGCGGGCGCCCTGCTCGTAGAAGAACACGTTACAGCTGTCCGACAGGGCCCTGACGATACGGGTGCTGCCGTGCCCATTACGGGTCGAACATGGATGGAGCGTCCCCGACGCGCTGTACGAACCGGAGCAGGCGACCTCGTCGTGGGGGCCGATGTATCCCCCGTCCAGCAGAGCGTAGGCCACGATCAGCTTGAATGTGGAGCCAGGGGGGTAGCGCCCGCGAATAGCGATATCGGGATTCACCAGGGCACGGATCTCCCCCGTGGCCGGATCCAGCGCGATGAAGGCGTCGTCGGGGCCCAGCACGCGCTGGGCAGCTTCCTCCAGGGTCTTCGGCGGGGGCAGATCCGTTGTGCCGGCACCCCCACCGGCATCCCCCGGTTCACCGGCGGTGGCGTCACCGGCCGCCGAGTCCCCGGCGCCGGCATCGGGCCCAGCACCAGCGTCGCCCCTGCCGCCCCCACCGCAACCCGCCGTCAGGGCCAGCACCAGGCACGCCAGCATCCCATATCTTCGAATCAAACTACCTCCAGCGATCCGTCCCCACCCATGGCGAAGAATACCTCAAAAGGGTCTATGCTTCCCTTCCAAGGATGGAGGTCTCACGATGCGGTATCGCTATTCACTCGTGCTCCTCACGGTGCTGGCCTGGGTATCCCTCACCGGTACGGGCTGCACCATCCCCTGTGACGGAGTTCGCGAGGACGCGGATCAGCGCTACGACGAGCTGCAAGCCGCCCTCTATCGAGGATCGGATCCAGGCGGCAACCGGTACGACGTCACCCTGGCGGTCCCGGCCCAGCTGCTGGACGATAGCTTCCAGCGCATGCTCGACTCGGGGGCCGTCGAGACCCACCGCACCATGCAGCTCGACCTGCCGGTGAGCGGCCTGAGCCGGGCCTTGGACCTGCGGCTACAGGCCGATCTGGAGGGCGCCAGCTTCGAGCCGGTGGCCGCCGGCCCGCGAGCTCAGAGCCCGGCCCGCCTGGACACCCACCTGGACCTGCGCCTGCGCGGCCGGACGGACCGGGAGCTGTTCGACGTCAAGGCCAGCATCGACGGTCCCATCGACCTGCAGACCCGCAACGGCGACGAGGGACCGCAGCTCTTCGTGAGCCTGGGAGACCTGGAGAGCACCCAGCTGGCCCTGTCCGGTGATGTGCTGGGCCAGGCATTCCTCACCGAGCTGGAGGGCCTCCTGCCCAGCGGCGGCCTGGGCAAGCTGCTGGGGGCCATCGGTGGCTCGTCGGGCGGCCTGCCCGACGAACTGCAGCAGGCCATCGAACAGGCCGTGCAGCAGGGGGCGGTCACGGTGGTGGAGAAGCTGCTGGACGATACGGTCGGCGACGTCAAGGTGATGGATCTGGGGACCCTGGAGCTGGGCAAGACCGAGCTGGAACCCACGGCGGTGGGGCTGCGTACCGGCGACGGCTGGGTGGCGGTGGGGCTGCGCACCACGCTGGACGCGGGGCCTGGGCAGCTGGATCTCGCCGGCCCCTCCAGCGGCCGCCGCAATCGCGTGGAGCTGCACGCCAGCGAATCGTTCCTGGAGGCCGCCGTGGGCATGGCCATCGTGGAGGGCCAGATTCCCCGCTCCTTCGACGACAAGGGCGTGGCCAACGATGAGGGGCCCCAGTTCATCGAACCGTTGGGACTGGAGCTGGGCCCACAACCCTCCATCGCCATGCGCATCTACCGCTGTGAAGAGCCGTGCGGCTGGGCCGATCTGTCGGCCAACTTCACCACAGCCGTGGACGATCAGTCCTCACTCCAGTTCCAGGTCGGCGACATCGCCGTGGACAAGGCCAAGGGCGCGGGCAAGCTCGTCGAGCTGGTGCTGTGGCACCAGGAGAAGGTCATCGGAGAGCCGGTGGAGCTGGTCCAGTCCGTGTCCGGCGTGATGACCCCCAAGGTCGCCGGTCAGTCGCTGATCCTCACGGTCACCGACGTACAGACCGCGGACGGTGAGCTCACCCTACACCTCAACTACGAGATGCCCATCGCCAAGCCCGGCAAGGGCGGCAAGGGCGGCAAGGGCGGCAAATCGGGCAAGGGAACCAAGACCAACCCGGGCGGCAAAAAGACCGGGGGGAAATCTGGATCAAAGAAGAAGTGAAATCACGGTAGTGAGGAGATTTCTTAGGAAGGCAGGAAGGTTGGAAGGCAGGAAAAGAACAGGAATTCTCTGTTCTTTTCCTTGATAGGGGAGCAACGGAGGGCCTCGGCAGCCCTGATCCGCGGCAGATCCCAGGACAACTCGGGACGCTTCTTCTGACCGATCCGGAGTCTTCTCTCTTCTCCTGCCTTGCAACCTTCCTGCCTTCCTTAGATGGATTTCTCCCCGCCGCCCCCCAGGGCTTTGTTGGCGCCCTACCACAAGTCGATCTACCATCCGCGCCGGGGTGGAAACGCACGAAGATCGAGCTGACGGAGCGAGCCGATGGCGACGAGCGGTAACGACGCGCGAGGGCAATGGGGAACGCGGATGGGATTCATCCTGGCGGCGGCGGGCAGCGCCGTGGGGCTGGGCAACATCTGGAAGTTCCCGTACATCACCGGTGAGAACGGCGGTGGGCTGTTCGTCCTGATCTACCTGGTGTGCATCCTGCTGGTGGGGCTGCCGATCATGATCGCCGAGATCCTGATGGGCCGTGCGACCCAGACCACGCCGGTCAACGCCTTCGCCAAGCTGTCCGACAAGAAGAACAGCAACTGGAAGTTCGCCGGTTGGCTGGGGGTGGCGGCCGGTTTTGTCATCCTGTCGTACTACAGCGTCGTGGCGGGCTGGGCCTGCAACTACGGCCTGATGAGCATCTGCCACTTCTTCGCCGACAAGTCCCCCGAGGAGATCGAGGGGCTGTTCGGCGTGCTCTACGGGTCTGCGGACATCAACCTGTTCTGGCACTTCGCCTTCATGGTGATGACGCTGGCCATCGTCCTCGGCGGGGTCAAGGGCGGCATCGAGCGCTGGGCCCGGATCCTGATGCCGGTGATGTTCGGGCTGCTGCTGATCCTGGGCATCCGGGCGATGACCATGCCCGGCATCTGGGAGGCGCTGGATTTCCTGTTCATGCCCCACGCCGCCAAGCTCAAGCCCTCTTCCGTGCTCGAGGCGTTGGGCCACGCCTTCTTCACCCTGTCCGTGGGCATGGGCGCCATGCTGACCTACGGCTCCTACCTCAACCGCAAGAGCAACATCGTCAGCTCCTCGGTGTGGATCTCCGGGCTGGACACCCTCATCGCGATGGTGGCCTGCATCGCCATCTTCCCCATCCTGTTCACCTTCGGCATGGAGCCCGGAGCCGGCCCCGGCCTGGTCTTCATCACCATGCCGATCTTGTTCTCCAAGATGGGCGCCGGCTTGCTGTTGGCCATCCTGTTCTTCGCCCTGCTGGTGTTCGCCGCCCTGACCTCGGCCATCTCGCTGATGGAGGTGGTGGTCTCGTCACTCATCGACATGTTGGGATGGTCGCGTAGGAAGGCGGCCCTCGTCACCGCGTCTGCCATCTTCGCGTTCGGTGTCCCGTCGGCGTTGGCGGGCAGCGGCAAGCTGTTCGGCGCCTGGGCCGAGCTGTTCGGCAAGAACTTCTTCGACACGATGGACTACATGGCGTCCAACTGGATGCTCCCGCTGGGCGGCCTGCTGATCGCCATCTTCGTGGGATGGGTGATGAACCCCGAGACCCGCAAGCGGGAGCTGCTGGACGGCACCCCCGAGGACAAGCGCGCCATGTGGGAGATGGTCTACAACGTGTGGATCATCGCGCTGAAGTTCGTCGTGCCGCTGCTGGTGTTCATCGTCCTGCTCAACAAGATCGGCGTGCTGCCCACCGAGTGGATCAACGGCCTGTTCGGCGCCGGAGAATAAGAACGCCGGCCAGCAATCCAACGGCCCACCACGGGGCGTTTGCCTGGCCCCGATGCGCACACAGGCAGCCTACCGGATCGGGCCCTTCCACGACCTCGAAGATGCCCGTCCCATAATCCGCCGCGCTGTCGTCATCCCCGGCGCTGTCGTCATCCCCGGCGCTGTCGTCATCCCCGGCGCTGTCGTCATCCCCGG
>CAZDDH010000207.1:0-16212 GCA_964504165.1 uncultured Rickettsiales bacterium
GCGACTACTGCCAGATTACCACACATCGATCGAACATCAGGGCTTGCCGCGAAGGCGGATCACCACCAGCGGCAGCGCCGCGCAGACCACCAGCACCGCATACCCCAGCGCCGCCTGTTCGATGATCATCCGGAACCCCTGGTTGATCACCGCGACGATGGCCCAGGTGCTCCCCAGCACGGACGACAGCGTGGCCAGGCCGAAGGTCTTGGGCACCAGCGACGGCTGGGCGTGCTGCAGGGTCAGCGTCACCCCCACGGGGTAGAACATGCCCAGTACGAATCCCAACGGGAACAGCCCCAGCACGGTGAGGGGGATCTTCAGGGCCAGGGGCCAGCCCAGCAGGGTCTGGATACCCAGCTCCACCAACCCCATGGTCGCCAGGGTGGCGCCGCAGGCTAGCAGCGCGACGACGGCCAGTGGCGGGAGGTTTCCGGCAGCCTGCCGCCGGCCGATCCACGCCGAGCCCAGGCCGTTGGACATCAGGTAGGCGGCCAGTACCACGGAGACGGCGAACACCGGATTGCCCAGGAAGAGCTCCAGCTTGGCGATCAGGCCGATCTGCACGAACATGTAGCAGATCCCGGTGAGCAGGAAGTAGGCCGTGAGCCATAGGGGGAGACGGCGGGGCCGGTTGGAGGCGCCGCGACCGCGCAGGTAGAACGCCCCGATGGTCAGCAGGGCCAGCCCGCCGAACAGGATCGTCGTGAAGATCTTGATCCAGCTCAGCGCATAGGTCTCCCCATTGAGCTTGGCCGGCTTCGGGAAGAGCTGGAAGTTCTCCAGCTCTACGCGCTTGGCGTAGGGCTGATCGTCGGTGGGGACGAAGGCCTCCGGGTCGATGGGGGCGTGGACCTTCTTGGCCAGCTTGCGGTAGGGCTCGAAACCGGGCGCGTAGTAGACGTATTTGTTCTCGCCCCCTTCCCACATCTGCTTCACGCGAGTGACCTCGGACGCCGAGAATCCGGACGGCTTCACCACGGCGATGAGCGGAGGCCTCAGGCCGTCCCCTTTGACCTTCCTGTTCTTGGCATTGAGGATCATCACCGTCTGGGAGAATGGCGGCCCATCCCGCTGCGCGAACAGGCGCTTGAAGACCTCCATCTTCTGGCGGAAGGGCTGGAAGTTGAACACGATCACGCCGTCGTCGCTGAGGTGCTCCAGGTAGGCCTCCATCGCCTCATGGGTGTCCAGGTACTTGCGTGAATGACCGGTCCGGGTGGCGTGCTGGGCCCCGTTGGTGGCCACGAAGATGGCGTCGAACTTGCGTCGGTCGCGGTTGAGGAAGCTGCGGCCTTCTTCGGTGCGCAGGTCGATCCCGGGTTGGTCATAAAAGGCCCGGAGGTTCCAGCCGTCCCACCACCAGGCGGTGACCAGGCGAGGGACCAACGGGTTGAGCTCGATGCCGGTGATCTGTAGCTCCCCGCCGGCGTACTCGTTCATGGCGACCATGTCCTTGCCGCAGCCGGCGAACATCACCAGCGCGGACTCGGGGGTGCGGTCCATCAACGAGGGGATGCGCTGGGGGGTGACGTCGTCGGGTGGGTTGTGGACCCGCTTCATCCGGTAACGGCGCAGGTACACGTTGGAGATGCCGTCATCGTGGATCAGTCGCCAGCCAGCGGGCTTGCCGTGGTCCAGGAGCTGCACCAGCGCAACGCGGGAGATGGCGTTCCAGCGGTGGCGGACCTCCCGCGCGTCGCGGTTCTTGGCGTATTTCTTGGCCAGCACCGAGGCGTCGGGCTGTTCGGTGAATACCAGCTGGAGGCCGGCCAGGGGCGCGAGCACGACAAAGCAGCCCACCAGCACCAGCGCCAGCAGGCGTCGCCGGGCGGACCAGACGGTGGCCCAGCACAGGCTCAGGACCGCCAGCAGCACGCAGATCACCAGGGGCAGATCCAGCAGCTGCAGCAGCAGCGGCGCAGCCAGGCACGCCAGCGCCGAGCCGAAGAGATCCAGTGCGTACAGCCGGCCGATGGTCCGGGCTGAGGCCGCAAAGGCGGTGGCGAGGATCACTCCGCCGATGCTGAACACCGGGACGAAAAGCAGGGACAATACGGCGGTCTTGGGAGCGTCGTGCCACGGGTTCTGGCCCCAGTGGTGGGCCAGGTTGAACACGTGATTGAACAGCCCGAAGAACGTCAGCAGCGACAGCAGCGTGACTGCCAGGAGTACGGGGAGCAGCAGCGGGATCCAGCGTAGCTGCGCCTCACCACGGATCCAGTGCAGGGCGAGGGCCCCCAGGCTCAGGCCGAACATGGCGACGGGGATGGCGAAGAAGGCGCTGATGTCACCCAGGAAGAAGGGGTACATACGGGTCAGCAGGATCTCCAGCATCAGCAGCGAGAAGGCGACGCCAGCCACCGTCACGCGGAGCTTGTGCCGCAGGCGGCCGGCGTTCCCGGAAGACCCGTCGAAATCGTCGTCGGCGAAACGGTTGCACCGGGCGACGAGGCGTTGCCAGGGGCCCTTGGCGGTGTGTGCTGTGCTCATAGCCCGCACCTCGTTTCCCGATCCTGGAGGAGCAGCGGTACGACGTCCTTGCCGCCGGTCAGCGCGGCCTGCCAGCCCGGTGGGCCTCCGGATACGGTGGGCTGGCGGAACAGCTTCAGTACGGTGGCACCGCCGGGGATGGCCGTGTCAGGCGGGACCAGGATGGCCGGGGCGAGCCGGTCCACGGTCACCCCGGACAGCTCGAGGTGGCCCGACGCAGCCCGGCTGGGGCAGGCCTCGGCGTGGAGGGACACCCGGGGACCGGTCACCCCACTGCCCACATCCAGCGTCCCCTCCAGCTGGGCGGTGAGCCCGCCAGCGTTGGGGGCGATGGTGCCCGAGATGCCTCGCAGCTGCACGCCTCCGGACAGGCCCCGGATGTGCCCGTCCTCGATTCGGAAGTGAGCCCCCGGGGAACCTGCAGCCTGGAGTTGAGCCAGGCCGTCGGCCAGATCCCAGGGGATCTCGGCGGTCAGCCACCAGGGCTCGCACAACAGCTGGGCGAGGACCTGGCTCTCCGGGGTCTCGCCGGGGGGATCCGTACGGTCGGCCCCACCCGCGCCGTCAGGCCTGAGTTCTAGCTCGACACCACGGATCGTGGCGCCGTGCACCGTCGGATAGCCGCTGAACAGCGATCCCACGCCGACCTTCACCCGGAGTTCGTCCAAGCTCAGCGATGCCGGTGCCTCCGGCAGATCCGGGATCCAGGTGAAACCCCGGGCCGCCACGGCCGCGGGCCGCAACCGGATTTGCTCCAGCTCCACCTGCCCGCCCAGCGCGGAGCGCATCTCGTGCAGGATCTCGTCCCGCATGAAGTTCTGGATGAGATGGAGGGCAATCAGCGCGACGACGGCGACAATCCCCGAACCCAGGATCACCGTGCGAACAGCAGCTCTCTTCGTGCGAGAGGTCGTACCAGGGGCAACGTGCATGGTGGCTATACCTGAAGCGATTCCCCCGGCGCATCGTGCTACCGGGGTGGCCGGGACCCCACCGGGGCCAGCCGTCGCAGTCCTTCGCGCAAAATCCGGGCCAACGCGGGAGGCGGAACATTACCAGAACGAATGCCCTTGACGGGGGGGGGCGTTCAGGGGGTCATGGGGTCGTCGTTCCAGGGCGGTAGCAAGGCGATCTCGTCAAGGACCCCCTGGGAGACGGGGAAGCCCCAGGCCAGGTAGAACGGCCCCAGGTCGGCGCCGGCAGCCAGGGAGGAGCGCAGCACCCATTCGTCGATGCGTTCCTGGTCGTCCGAGGGGGACTGGGCCGCGGGGATCTCCAGGTACTCGGCGAACAGATCCTGATAGAGCCCCCAACCGAACACCTCTTGTAGCTGGAGGTAGGTCTCCAGTGCCGTCCACACGTTCCAGTCGTTCCAGAAATCGGCGCCGCCATCCAGGTAGTCTTCGATGCGGGCCTGGCGGTCGTTGGGGGCCAGGGCCGAGTGGGCGTCGTCGCGGGAGATGCCCAGCACCTCTTCGTAGACGTAGACCGACCACAGGTTGACGCTCGCCTCGGTGGTCCCGGGGAGTAGCCAGTCCATCCACTGGTGGTTGTGGCCCAGCTCGTGGAACACGCCCCAGTCGCCGTTGGCTTGCAGGTGGGCGAATTCGACGATGTCGGGGGCGGACGCCAGCTGGGCCATGATCGGGTAGCCCGAGTGCATCCAGCCGGCGCTGATTTGCCGGTCGGTGACGATGCGTTCGGCGCGCACGCGGTCCGTGTCGATGGCAGCCAGTACGGCGTCGGCATCCAGCACCTGGTCCCAGAAGGCCATCAGGGACTGGGGATCGTCGAGGGTGCGTACTTCGTCGGATGGCACGGTGATGACAAAGCGATCGGTGTGGAGCTCGGCCCAGGGGGCCGGGTGGTCCCGCTGGGTGTTCTGCCACTCGTCGAGGGTCGTCGTGCCGTGGTCGTAGAAGGGGGCGTGGATGGCGCCGTCGATGGTCACCGGCACGGTACCCGCATCGGTCTCGCCGGGGACGCGGATGTAGATCAGGCCGCCGAACATGCTGGCGATGCTGGTCTCGGCCGAGTCGAGGTCGTAGGCGCGGGTGATCTGCGGGGACCGCTCCCAGCTCTCCGTGCTCCACAGCGTGTCCGTGTGGCAGCCGATGAGCGCATCCAGCCCATGGCCCGTGGCCGCCTCGGAGATCGTCACGGTCAGCACCTCACCGGGGGGCGCATAGAGCCCGGTGCTGCGCCAGACCGCGGCGCCGGCGCCCGAGTATCCGTAGCGGCTATCCCGTCCCTCGTAGCTCCCGTCCAGGTCCATCGTGACGGTGACCGTCTCGGCGTCCTCCGGCACAACGCCGGGGAAATCGTCGGCCGCCGGGTGCGCGAACAGCTCGTCCACGGGCAGCTCCAGAGCGAACTTGGCGTCCAGGTGGACCACCAGGCTCTCGATGGGCATCGTGGCCGGTGTGACCGGGGAGGAAGGGGAGGGGATGACCGGTTCCGTCTCCGAGATCACCTGCGCCCGATCGAAGTACTCGAAATCCAGCGGCAGGGTGTCGATGGCCAGGGCCACGGTATCGGCGGCGTACACCTGATCCTCGAAATCCAGGGGTGCTTCTTCGGACAGGTGCTCCAGGATCAGGTCGAGGGCTTTTGACGCGTGGAACAGATCCGACGGGTGCTCGTCCCCGACCTGATCCGTGCCGCCATCGGTGAAGCCGGTGCTGATGGTGATGCCGGCCTCGGCGAGCATCTTGTTGCCCGGGTAGTTCACGGCCACGACCTCGTTGGAGTAGGCCCAGTACCAGGCGTGCCCGGCGGCGATCAGTCCACCTCCGTTGCGGAGGAAGCTACGGATCTGCTCGAAATCCTCCTCGTCGTGTTCGGTGTAGGTCGTCGTGAAGAAGACATCGACGGAGTCCAGGTCGGCCGGCGTCGCGGTCTGCACGGTGTGACCGTTGTCGGAGAGGAAGGAGGACAGCTGGGTCAGGCCGGATTCCACGCCGACGACGGGGGCTTCGGTGGCGGAAGACCAGCCTACAGCGTTGAGCATCAGCTGATCCGTATCGCCGCTGTTACTCAGAGCGCCGCCCAGGTGGGTTTCGTGCCCCAGCACCACGGCCCGGCCCGATTCCACGCGGGCGGCCGCCACCACGGAGAGGTGCCCCTCGTCGAGGATCACCGGGAAGGCCGTGTCGCCGTGGACCACCATCGACCCGGGCCAGGAGTCCTCGGAGTCGATGAACTCCACGCCCTCGGTCAGCGTCTGGTAGTCCTTGGCGGGGTCGTAGCTGCAAAGCGGCGGTCCACCCTCCACATTGGTGCAGATGAACACCTCAGGATCACCGCAACCGCCGTTGTCGGTGAGGCACTCGTCGACGTCCTCGCAGGTGGGCTCCGCCCCCTCGTTGTTGAGGCAGTCCCAGTAGAGGGCATCGCCACAGCCGCCGTTGTCGGTCAGGCATTCGTCGATGTCGACGCACTCGTCGCCGACGGGTTCGTAGCCGTCCTCGCAATCCACGGTGGTGTCGCAGGCGGTCCACAACAAGAGCACGCCGGCCATGGCCGACGCGAGGCTGACGGGGTTGGTCCACTTCACGGAGATCTCCGATTCCGGCAGTCAATGAGGGTCCTGAATGCCGGTCAGTGTACCAGTTTTTGGGGTCGAATCAGCGCCGTCGACGGAGACCGAGAAGGAGCAAGCCGGCCAGGGCGGCCAGCGGCGTGGCCGGGTTGGCGCCGCCATCCTGGTTGCACGCGCAGCTCGGAGCGGGTTCGGCCGAGTCGTCGTCGTCGTCCCCCTCGCCGCCGCAATCCGTGTCGAACTCGTCGATCACGCCGTCGCAGTCGTCGTCGATGGTGTTGTCACAGTCCTCGGCCGCGTCCGGGTTGACGGCAGCATCTGCGTCGTCGCAGTCGTCGCCGTAGGCGCCGCCCACGTAGCCGTCTTCGTCCAGGTCATCGAGATCGAAACCGTCGCAGTCCTCGTCGATGCCGTTGTAGGGCACCTCGGTGGCGCCTGGATTGATGTTGGCGTTGTAGTCGTCGCAGTCTTCGCCGTCACAACCCGAGTAGCCGTCATAGTCGTAGTCGATTCCGTCATCGACGACCCCATTGCAGTCGTTGTCCGCGCCGTCGCACGCCTCGACGCCGCCGGGGAAGGACTGGGCGTCGTTGTCATCACAGTCGCCGTCGCAGATGGAGTAGGTGTCCGAATCCGTGTCCCCGTCCTCGTCCGTGTTGGGGTTGCAGTCGTTGTCCAGCCCATCACAGATCTCTGGGGAGTCGGGTGAGACGGTGCCGTCCTCGTCGTCGCAGTCGCCGCCGCATTCGGAGTAGCCATCGCCGTCGTTGTCGATTTCCGTCTCCTCCAGGTCGTACCCGCAATCGGAATCGATGCCGTCGTCGCAGATCTCCACGGCCCCCGGGTAGATGCTGGGATCGGTGTCGTCACATTCCTCGCACTCCAGGAACTCGTCCCCGTCCTGGTCGTACTCGTAGCTGGCCAGGGCTCCGTCGCAGTCGTTGTCCATCTCGTCGCACAGCTCGGCGGCACCGGGGTGGGTGGCGGGGTCGTTGTCGTCGCAGTCGTCGTTGCAGTAGGAGTATCCGTCGCCGTCGGCGTCGAAGCCCTCGTCGATCTGGCCGTCGCAGTTGTTGTCGATGGCGTCACAGATTTCGGCGGCGCCCGGATAGATCGCCGCGCTGCCGTCGTCGCAGTCCAGGCACTCGACGTATCCGTCGCCGTCGCCGTCCCAGGACTCGTCGGCCGGCACCACGCCATCGCAGTCATTGTCCTCCTCGTCGCAGATTTCCGGTGCGAAGGGGTAGGTGTTGGCGTCGTTGTCGTCGCAATCGCCGGCACAGATGGTGTAGCCGTCGGCATCGTCGTCCGTCTGCTCGTCGATGGAGCCGTCGCAGTCATCATCGATGCCGTTACAGTCTTCGGCGGCGCCCGGGTAGACCGCTGCATCGCCGTCGTCGCAGTCGCCGTCGCAGGTGCTCCAGCCGTCCAGGTCCAGGTCGAAATCCTCGTCCACGTCGCCGTCGCAATCGTTGTCGATGAAATCGCAGCTCTCCGTGGCGCCGGGGTAGGCGGTCGCGTCGTAGTCGTCACAGTCGGACGGGGTGTCGCAGTTGGTGTATCCGTCGCCGTCGTTGTCGTCCCCCTCGTTGGTCTGACCGTCGCAGTTCTGGTCGATGCCGTCGTTGCAGATCTCCTGGGCGTCGGGGTTGATCGCCGGATCCTGGTCGTCGCAGTCCCCGTCGCACTCGGTGACCCCGTCGCCATCGTCGTCCGTCAGCGTGCAAAACGCCCAGTTGACCACCGTACCCAGCTCGTTTTCGGTGAGCCCCGCCGTGAGCTCCAGGGGCTTGGTCAGCAGGTAGGCGGCCTCGTCGGCGGCCTCGGCGCGGGTGTTGTCCTGCCCGAACACGGTCAGCAACGAGATGGTGTCCCCGGGGGCCAGCACCAGGTTCTGGAACTCCCAGGCCAGCTCGGAGAAGTCGGAACCGTAGGGAGCCTGCATGGCCCAGTCCACCTGTTCGACGGAGTTCTCGCCCTGGATGACGTGCAACAGGCTGGGGTCACCGCCGCCGTCGCTGCTATCGTCGCTGACGACCCAGTAGTCCGAGAGGTCCCAGGTGGTGTCCCCGTTGCTGCTGTCGAAGATGTCCGTGGCCGAGTCCGAGCCCAGGTCGTTGTAGTGGCTGGTGGTGCCGTCCATCACCGAGCCGAAACGGATCTTGAACGTCACCGTCGAGCCGCTGTTGTTGGTGAACGTGTCGAAGTAGCGCGCAAAATTGCTGCCCGGGTTGGGGCCGCTGTCCGGGACGTAGATCCGGCGTTGGACGTCGATGTTGTGGACGGTCACCACGTCCATCTCGATCTCGCGGTTGTTATTGATCAAGGTCAGCGCGCCGCCGAGGACGTAGTAGATGTCCGAATCCGTACACTGGGTGTAGTCGGCCTGGTCCGTCAGGATGCACAGGAACGGCCAGTTGTCGGTGGCATCGATGGTGCCGTTGGAGATACCTCCGGTCCCCGAATTGTAGGAGTAGGTCTCGGGGGTGTCCGTGCCGTCGTACATGATGTCGTAGGTGAATCCGTCCGGGTCATACAGCGTTTCCGTCGTGGCTTCCGCTTGCCAGGGCAGGACGCTGAAGTAGAGAGCCCAGGAGAGAAGGGTAAGAATAGGAGTGATTTTCATCGTTGGCCTCGTTCCTCTGGCTGAGGTGTTACTTCGCTCGTCAGATCCCGTCATGCCCCAAGGGAAAAGAGAACTGCCATTACACCCGGCACGTTTTGAGCCCTGTCTCTGTCTTCGTTGGATCGGGGCATCCAGTTACGTCTCTGCTGCGCGAACCGGGAACTTGATTCAACAAAGCATCTAATGGGCAGATCGGCAAATCCTTCTGGCTACGAGGTGGCGGTCGCAGGGCGGCGTTCGCCGAGTATCTCCCTACGGATTCTCACTGTTCGAACAGCAGGGCGACCTTCTCCAGGCTCTCCACCGAACCGGCCAGCGTCACGTGGTCTCCCATATTGAGGGGATTGTAGCCCCCAACGACCACGAACCGGCCATGGCGGCGGATGGCTAGGAGGTGGATGTCCAGTGGCAGCCCTACGTCCCTAATGAGCGTCCCATGAAGATCGGGGTTGAGCATGGCCAGGCCGACGATGTCTTGGCCCTCCTCCATGCCCATCATGATGGATGTGGCGTCGGGGGAACGAACGAAGTTCTCCATCAATCCGACGATGGCGGTGGACGGCTCGACGACCAGAGCACCGAGATCGTGGAACTGCTGGAAGTTGGTCCGGTCGTGTACGCGCACCACCACCACCTCGGTGCCCAGGTGTTCGTAGGCCATCTCGCAGATCTGGAGGTTCTCTTCATCGGATAGCATCAGCACGAGGGCTTCGGCCTTGTCCGCCGCCAGGCTGCGGAGGGCTTCGATGGTCAGGTTCTCGATGGGGCGGATGTCCACCTCCGCCTCTTCGATGTGCATCGCTTCCAGATCCATCGCCATACGTGACGCGATGCGCACGTTCCAGCCGTGGGATAGGAGCTGCTTGGCCAGGGCGACCGATTGGTCCTCCAGCCCGAAGATGATGGTGTCCCGTGCGCCGTCGAAGGTGTGGGGATCGGCTTTCTTGTGGGCTTCGCCTGCGATCTGAATGGCCCATTTGAAGAATGGCGGCCCGGCGATCTGGTTGAGCACGATGACGGCCGTGAGGATCGTGGCAAACGGCAGCCCACATTCGGGGAATTCGGCGGCTGCTTGCTTGGCCAGGCCCAGCCCGATGCCCGCCTGCGTGATGTAGGCCATCCAGCTGATGCGGTTGTTCCGCGCCGGATCACCGGCAAGGGTCCCGGCGGTGAACGTGCCGATGGCGATGGCGACGATGCGCACCAGGAACAAGATGACGGCGATGGTCCAGGTGGTGGCCAGTACATGGAGGTCGAGGGATGCGCCGGTGAGGGTGAAAAAGACGATGAACACCGCCGGCCCGATGTCGTGCGTGGCGCGCCTCATCTCCGCGCGATAGTCGGTGAAGTTGGTTACGAAGAAGCCACCGAGCATGCACACCAGCAAGGGCTCGAACAGGATCGCGTGCCCGGCGTGTTCCAGGCTGACGCTGCGGAGCAGGGAGGAAAGTACGAACACGCTGAACCCGGCCCCTATCAGGAGCGCGGCCTTGAACTGCCTGGGCATGTTCACAAGCAACAGGAGCTGCAGGAACTTGCCCAGGGCGTAGCCAAGCCCAATCGCTAGCACCAACTCGGTGGCCAGCAACGGCACGAATCCAATGTCGATGCCCATGTCCGTGAACAGAGCGCCGGCCACCGACGAGTTGAGCGCAAACAGGGTGATCACCACGACGTCCATCAGGACGGTGACCCCCAGCACTGTCTGGGTGAATCGTCCCTTGGCGCGCAGCTCGGTCACCACGGCGATCGCGGACGAAGGGGACCGCGCCACCAGGATCGCGCCACCCAGGATGGACACAGCAATGCGGCCAGCCACCGGGAGGGACTGCATGAAGGGGATGTACGCCGACAGCAAGAAAAGGGCGCAGCTCCCGAGCGTGAAGGTGGTCAGCACGAGGCCCGCTGTCACCCAGGCGATGCTCCCTAGCCGACCGCGTAGCTCTTTGATGCTCAGCTCGGCTCCTGCGGCTAGGGCGATGAAGCCAAGACAGATCTGGTCCAGGAAGCGGAGTTTTTGGGGTGCATCTTCGGAGATCAGGCCGAGGACGAAGGGGCCGGCGAGGATGCCGCACAGCAGGAAGCCGCTGATCAGTGGCATCCGCATGTGCTGGAAAAGGCGGCCGATCTCCTTTGATGCCAGGGCGACGAGCCCGAATCCCGCGAGGATGACGATCAGCTGCCAATCCGGGACCATGGATCTCCTTCAGCGGGTCGAAAGAACAGTGTACAGGCTGGCGGTATACGCCCTCAAAGATCGAGAAGAATCGGGAGACAGCAGGATGTGGTATTACGGTCGGGTCAGTTCGGAATCGACCACCTGGAGAACACGATGACGGCACCCCATTCGGCGAAGGGCATGGCCTTCGACAACGAGCAATATCTCAGCGAACAAAGCAAGGCAATCCGCGAACGGATTGGTAGCTTTGGCGGCAAGCTCTACCTGGAGTTTGGCGGCAAGCTACTGTTCGACTACCACGCTTCGCGAGTGCTGCCGGGGTTCGATCCCAACGTCAAGATGCGGCTGTTGCAGAAGCTCAAGGACCAGGTCGAGATCATCCTTTGCATTTACGCGGGGGACATCGAGCGGGGCAAGGTGCGGGCCGACTTCGGGATCACCTACGACGCGGATACGCTCAAGTTGATCGATGATCTGCGCGGTTGGGGGCTCACCGTGCGTGCTGTGGTCATCACGCGGTACGAGGGGCAGCCTTCGGCCGACGCCTTCAAGCGGAAGCTGGAGCGCCACGGGATCGCCAGCTACATCCACCGGCCCATTCCGGGGTATCCGCGGGACGTGGCGACGGTCGTCAGTGACCAGGGCTATGGCGCGAACCCTTATATCGAGACCGACGCGCCGCTGGTGGTGGTGAACGCGCCTGGGCCCAACAGTGGCAAGATGGCCACCTGCCTGTCCCAGGTCTACCACGAGAACAAGCGGGGAGTGCAGGCGGGCTACGCCAAGTTCGAGACTTTCCCCATCTGGAATCTACCGGTCAAACATCCGGTCAACGTGGCCTATGAGGCAGCGACCGCGGAGCTCGGCGATTTCAACCTGGTCGATCCCCACCATCTGGCCGCACACGGCGAGACCTCGGTGAATTACAACCGGGATGTGGACGCCTTCCCGCTGCTGCGTGAGATCCTGGAGCGGATCACGGGTGATGTCTCGCCCTACCAGTCCCCGACAGACATGGGGGTCAATCGGGCGGGGTTCGCGATTGTCGACGACGAAGCAGCGAAGGAGGCGGGCAAGCAGGAGATCCTGCGGCGATACTTCCGCTATGCGTGTGCGGCGGCGCTGGGCCAGGAGGAAGCGGATTCCGTTGTGCGCATCGAAACCTTGATGCGCCAGTTTGGACTCCATGCCGAGGATCGGCCGGTGGTCAAACCGGCGCGCGAGATGGCCGAGGTGGCGCGTCAGCACCCTAGCCACAGCCAACAGCGTGCTCTCGTCGGCGCGGCGATCCAGCTACCGGATGGCGACATCATCGCATCCCACAATACCCCCAACGTTCACGCCTGTTCGGCCATGGTCCTGGATGCACTGAAGACGATGGCGGGGCTGCCGGTGGAGTTGGACCTGATCAGCGAGAACGTGGTGGATCCCATCGGCCGTCTGAGAGTCGATATCTTTGGCCTGGATGCGATCAGCCTGAACCTGCAGGAGACTCTGATCGCGTTGGCGATCAGCTCGTCGACCAGCCCGGCCGCCAAGGCAGCCATGGAACAGCTCCCCACGATCCGTGGCTGTGAAATGCATATGACCCACCTTCCGGCGCCAGGTGACGAGAAAGCGCTACGGCAGCTAGGCGTGAGCCTGACCTGCGACCCGGCCTCGGCGTCGAACAAGCTCTTTGCGTCCTGAACGCTTTTCTTCTTTCTTTTGAAGTGCAGGTGCTTGGTGCATTTTTGGGGTGCCATTTTTGGGGTGCCACCCTTCTTGAAAAAGCTACTGTGACACCGGCGCGCGAACCAAATCGATGATGAAGAGGAGCGCACCGGTGCGTCGATTGGGACGTTGGCGGGGATGGTGATCGAGGCGGGGAGTCGAAGATTGAGAGGGTACGGGCGTTACGACGGGGCGAAGCTTGTTACGGGCTTGTAGAAGGGGAGGGGTGGTGGGAAGCAGTCGGCAGGGAACTCGGTGTCGAGGTGGCCGGAGCGAAACTGTGCCGAAGCTTCGGTGTAGGCGTCCACGAAAGCGTAATAGGTGGTGATGAAGGCCTCACGCAGCGAGTAGACCGCAGTGTGACACGGCGGCGCTGGACGCTTTTCGAAGTTCTCGGGATGGGAATATGGGTCTTGGGCCAGGACGGCCGCTGGCCCATGGGGCGTGCGTTCATCGGCAAGATTCTGGACTCGGGTCTCCTCTTCGATCTGGGCGACGAGGGCGGCGACGCGGTCAACGCGCTCGGCCTCGGTCAGGTGATCCCAGCATGGTAATGGAGACAGCTGGACATCATACGAGGTGGCGAAATCATACCGTCCAACCGTTCGTCCGAGGTTGCGGTGATAGCTCTCTTCCGCACGGTCGAACCAGAAGCCACGGGCCGGTTCGCCGGTGAGTAGAGCTTGCACGCTGGTGGCGCCGGGCCAGTCGATGGGTCGCCCGACAAGACCCTCCTTGCAGCCATGGGAAGTCAAGTAGTGGGCCCGGTCGACCATGGCGACGTCGTCGAGGATCTCAATGGACCGATACCGACGACTCCATACAGGTCCTTCACGTCCGAGTTGGCGGTTGGCTTCTCTCGCCAGATTCCCGTTGAGGTAGCAGGCGAAATCGGCGAGCACCTTGGCGTCGGGAATGGTGGCGATGAGGTGATAGTGGTTGGACATGAAGACGAAGAGGTGAAGCCAGATGCCATACATCAGCTGGGCCCGGCCGAGGATGCCCAGGATGATCTCGTTGAGCTCTTCCGATGGCCGTAGCAGGTACTCACCCCGTACCGTCCGAGTGGTGATCTCGACGGTGGTGTCCGGGGCGTGATGGCGGAGCATTCGAGGCATGTGGGTCTTGATTTGCAGACGTCATGCCAGGATCAGCGCGAATGACCGACACGTTAGTAAATAGCTGAAAATACTGTAGAAATTTTGTGTGCGGATTGGGGAAGGTGAAGGGAGGCCACCCGGGATAGTCCGGTTTCCGGTCCCCCCGTCCGGAATTCGGACTCCAGGGTTCCGTCCGCTACGTTCAAACGGCATGTTGGTCGCCTCTGTGTCGTGGCACCAGTGATACGATGCTCGCCATGAAGACCATCAACATCCAAGACGAAGTCTCGAAGATCATCCAGCAGAGCCAGCCTTCCCGCTCAGGGGCGTCGCTCACAGCCACTACGCTGGCGGCCCACCTGGATCTGGAGACTGCACCGACGCTGGAGCCCAGCCAGCCCTTGCCACTGTTCGGTGAAATCCCACCGCCTGTCGAAGGCAACCTGGGGCGTTTTGCGTTCCGAAGTGAGATTGGCAAGGGGGGAATGGGTCGGGTGGTCGAGGCGCGGGACACGGAGCTCCTCCGCTCGGTGGCTATCAAGCTGCTGCTGGATCCCAACGAAGTGGATCCAGTCCGCGTCCAGCGGTTCGTCACCGAAGCCCAGCTGACAGCCCAGCTAGACCACCCGAACATCGTCCCCGTGCACGAGCTGGGCGTGACCCCCGACGGCCAGCTGTACTTCGTGATGAAGAAGATCGAAGGTGCCTCGCTGCGCCAGCTGTTCCATCTGCTGAGGACTGGCGGCCCCGAGGCGGCCCAGGGATTCAACGCCTTCCGCTTGACGATGGCTTTTGTTTTCGTCTGCAACGCCGTCGGTTATGCCCACGACCGCGGTGTCCTGCACCGCGACCTGAAGCCAGACAACATCATGCTGGGCCCGTTTGGTCAGCTGCTGGTGATGGACTGGGGTATCGCCCGCGTCGTGGGCGATACATCCGAGGCCACGACCGTCGAGACCGTGGAGGACGTCTCCACCGTACGGACCCTCGACGGCGCAGTCATCGGCACCCCCGGCTACATGAGCCCGGAACAAGCGCAGGGCGACCTGGCCAAGCTCGACGGCCGGAGTGATATCTGGAGCCTCGGCGCGATCCTCTACGAGGGCCTGACGCTGCAGCCACCCTATGTTGGAGACAACGTCTATTCGCTGCTGCTGCAGACCGTGCAAGGGCCTCCGCCGGATCCCAGGGAACGAGCGCCCGAGCAAGACATAGACGACGAGATCGCCGATATCGTGATGAAGTCGCTGGCCACCGATCCCCACGACCGATTCGACAACGCTGTGGAGATGGCCGTTGCCATCGGCACGTACCTCGAGCACCGGGGCGAGACCGATCCGGATGGCGACAGATGCGCGGAGCCGAGGTCGCGTTGACACGCAGGCACGGTTGGCTCACCGAAGGACCGGCTGATGTGAGTGATTTCTTGTGGATCTACGGGCTCACGGGATGGCACTCAGAGGATTGTCAATATAGATCGACTGTGCCGGTCGTAAAACCAGTTATCAGGTATGCAGCGCCTGCATCATTTCCACCTTCGATATTGTATGGCGCACCGATGAGGATTTCGTCATATCCAAATCCACTCGTGTCTCCCGCTCCAGCAACGCAAAGGCCAGCGTTATCCAATGCGTCCTCACCTACGTACTTGACGTCTGCGAGTGACAGGGGGAACTGTGAACCAAGTGGGGGGGGGCCAAGAATCAAATATGCCGCACCGGCATCCTGTCCACCCTCGTCGTTTTCAGGTGCACCGATGAGTATGTCGTCATAACCATCGCCATTCACGTCTCCCGCACTCGCGATGTAGCTGCCAGCATCATCATAGGCGTTTTCCCCATAAAACATGGCATCTGCATCGTACTGTGGCTCTACAGTACCGATCGGCCATCCCAAAAAAAGGTAGACCGCGCCAGCCATTGTACCACCTGCGGCATTATAATTCGCTCCGATGAGGATATCGCTATCACCATCGGCATCCACGTCTCCTGCGCTAGCCACCGAAACGCCAAGCCCGTCAAAACCGACGAATTGGGCGTCTGCGTAACTTAAGTTCACTGTTCCCGGGTTAACCGGACCGTAAAAAAGGTAGGCACCGTGCCCTTGATTTCCTAAGGCACCTATGAGGATGTCACTATACCCGTCGCCATCCACATCTCCAGCACTCGCGACGGAATGGCCAGCGCGGTCGTCTCCATCCTCACCTACAAATTTAATGTTCGCGTCTGACAAGAGCATATAATTGTTGTTGGTAGATAGGGGGCCATAAATCAGATATGCAGCGCCGGCACTTTCCCCACCTTCGTCATCCGAAGACGCGCCGATGAGGATGTCGGTTTCTCCATCGTTATTCACGTCTCCCACGCCCGCTACGGAGCATCCAACAGCGTCGCTGCCGCCCACACCGTCAAATTCGAAATAGTTTGCATTACCATTTAAGTCTACTGTGCCGCTCACAGGACCATAAACCAAGAACGCCCTGCCGCCGGTGCTTCCCGTTGGCGCACCTATGAGGATATCGTCATATCCATCGCCGTTCACGTCTCCAGCGCTCGCGACG
>CAZDDH010000208.1:0-16148 GCA_964504165.1 uncultured Rickettsiales bacterium
GGATCTACCCGCAGACGGGGACGGCGACGGCGTCGCCCATTGTGACGACTGCGACGACACGGACGCCTCCATCTATCCGGGCGCCGCCGGTGTCATCGACGTGCCCGGGGATTTCGCGGCGATCCAGGACGCCATCGACGCGGCTACCGCCGGTGACGTCGTCTGCGTCGAGCCGGGGACCTACGTGGAGAACCTGGATTTCGACGGCAAGGGGATCACCGTCACCGGCCCGGCGACGGCCATCGTCGATGGCAACAACGCGGGCTCCGTTGTGCTGTTCAACTCATCAGAGGGATCGGACTCGGTGCTCCAGGGTCTGACACTGACCAACGGCTATGCCAGCTACGGCGGCGGGATGTACATCACGTCTGCCGACCCGACGATCACCGACGTCATCGTCGAGGGGAATCGGTGTGGCACGATGGGCGGCGGGGTCTACATCGCCTCGGGCGGGGCCGACCCCACCTTCACCGGCGGCCTCATCGCCAACAACGAGGACAACAACTGGG
Organism: uncultured Rickettsiales bacterium; assembly: GCA_964504165.1. Taxonomy (GTDB): domain Bacteria; phylum Myxococcota_A; class UBA796; order UBA9615; family CAYRNR01; genus CAZDDH01. Next base: position 510 of record CAZDDH010000208.1, read on the forward strand.
GCGGCGGCGGCGTCTGGATCGGCGGCGGCGGCGTGGGCAGCTTCAGCGGCACCCACATCTACAACAACCGCGCGTCGGGCCAGGGTGGGGGTGTGCACCTGCGTGACAACTCGGCCCCCACGTTCACCGACGTCATCATCGAGCACAACTATTCGGATGCCGCCGGTGGGGGCCTGCACCAGAACGTCTCTTCGACCCTGACGATGAACGGTGGCGCCTTCACGAGGAACTGGACGGACGACGTCTGGGGCTACGGCGGCGGGCTGCACGTCAGCTCGGCGACGGCCCACCTGGACGGCGTCACCTTCAGCGACAATCGCGCCGACGGCTGCAGCGGCGGCGGTGCGTCCATCCGCTCCACGACCGGCACCACGGTCACCGACTGCACCTTCACCGGGAACTCGACGGCCGGCGAAGGGGCTGCCTTGTGGATTGCGGGCACGACGGCGACCCTGACCAACATCGTGGTGCAAGGCAACGAGGAAGGTTCGGCCGTGTACTTCGGAGACAACGACGACAGCGTGGTGAGCGACTCGCTGATCACCGAAAACGACGGCGGATACCGCGGCGGCGTGCTGTGGGGCAACTACGCCACCAGCACCATCGACAACTCGCTGATCACGGACAATACCGGCCTCACCGGCGCCGGCATCACGTTCTACGCCTACTCGGAGGGCACGCTGACCAATTCCATCGTCGCCGGCAACTCCGGCGGTGGATACGGGGCGGGGATGTACATGTACCGGGCGGACCCGACGATCGAGAATGTCATCGTCGCGGCCAACGAGGCCCGCTCGGACAGCTGGGGCTGCGGGGCCGGCATCGGCATCTACGACAGCTCTGACCCGGTGCTGAACAACGTCACCGTGGTGGGCAACATCCTGGAGGCCTACAACGGCTACGGCGGCGCCGGCATCTGCGTGCGGAACTCGTCCGTCCCCGTGATGACCAACGTGCTGGTCACCGGCAACATCCTCGACGGGCCCATCTCCCACGGCGGCATCTACGACGAGGACGCCACCGCGGTCATCTACTACTCCAACTCGTGGGGCAACGACGACACCCAGTACGAGCCGGACATCGAGGGCTTCGGGGGCAACATCTCGGAGGATCCCGAGCTGCTGGACACATCGCCCGTCGATCCCCTGGACTGGGACCTCCACCTGGACACCACCTCCGCCTGCATCAACGCTGGCGACTTCGGTATCAACGACCCGGACGCCACGCGTAGCGATATTGGCGCCTACGGTGGTCCCGGCGCCGAATACTGGGATCTGGACACGGACGGCTACTACGAGTGGTGGCAGCCGGGCGTCTACGACGACGTGAACTACCCGGCTCTGGGATGGGACTGCGACGATCAGGACGAGACGGTCTATCCGTTCAACGGCTGTGGGGCGCCGGCCCCCTGACCACGCCCACCCCCGGATTCAATCGATGATCGGCCCCGTATCCACCGCCTCGAACACCGAGCCGGGCACCTGGTGCAACTCGTGCAAGGCGTCGTCGCTCCAGCGCTCGTCCGGGGCGCCGCTGATGTACCAGTCGCTGCCGTTATCCGCCACGTACATGCCGTAGGTCTTCAGCGCCTGCAAGATGACCTGCACCTCGGAGGAATAGCCTGTGATGTCATAGTCCGCCTGTAGGCGCAGGCGCAGGCCCATGGGGGGCAGATCCGGGTTGGTGTCGTTGCTGGCGTAGTGGGTGGCCGGGTGGATGAAGGCCCGCTGGCTGTCCTGCACGGTGAAGCGCAGGGCGTGGTTGATCGCGCCATCCTCCACCGCCTCCTCGTAGCGCACCAGGCCGGGGTAGATGGGCAGTCCGGCGGCGTCGGCGGAGGTCCAGTAGTCCGGGCGCAGGTCATTGGAGGTCATGTCGAAGATGGCCCCCGAGCCGGCGTACCATTGGTCCTGGTGAGGGTTCTCCCCCTCGCCGGGGGGCCAGGCCCAGTACAGCTCGTAGAGCATGCAGGCGTCCATATCGACCATCAGGATGTGGCGGTCGCCCGTGCCGTTGGGGCCGCCCTCGATGGCGGCGCCGTCCGGGATGGGGTAGGGGCCCGCTTCGCTCTCGTCGGCGTACATGAAATCCACATCCGACAGGGGAGTGGAGCCATCCACCCGTTCGAAGGGGATGCCGTTGGGCGCTCCCTGCCACTCGGTACCAAAATCGGCGTGCAGGTTGCCCCCCGCACCGATGGAGGCGATGTAGGCCGCCGAGTTGGGGTGCACGTCGTACCCGGAGATGTCCGTGTTCCAGGGGTTGTCCGCCGGTAGGACGGTACATTCGTTGCCGTTGTCATCGTCGTCGTCGTCGGCACCATCGTCGTCGTCTGCCCCGTCGTCGTCGTCCGCCCCGTCGTCGTCGTCCGACACATCGTCGTCGTCACCTACCGGGTTGGGACACCCCACCAGCGCCAGCAACAACACCAGCGCACCGATCACACCCCACGAGCCATATGAATTTGTCATCTGATCTCCCCGTTAACGGGAAGCTTGCACGTGCTGGCTGCGAATGATCAACCAGTCGCCGTCTTTCTTATGCAGTTCCAGCTCGAACTGGAACAGGTCTGCATTGTCCGGGACCAGATCCAGCTGGGTGACGTTCACGCCGTCGGCCAGGACTGCGTCGAAGGTGGCCGTCGCACTCTCACCCTCGACGGTGACGGCCAGGTTGTGGACGAATACCGAGATGGGGCCGCGGGCCCTGTACTCGCGGAACAGCAGGCCGGTGACCTCGTCTCGGGATAGGCCGCTGGCGTCCGAATAGTCCGTGTCCAGCGGTTCGATGGTGGCGGTCAGGTCTGCTGCGCGCGCGGCTGCGGCGACCTCGTAGATGGTGATCCGGATGCGCTCCTCATCGTCCGGCTGTGGCCAGGCCAGATACGTGCCGATGCCCGCTAGCCCGATGGCGACGAAGGCGATGAGGAAGGCCATCATGGTCTGTTTCGATTGCATGGGTTTCATAGTACCGTGTGCACGTGACGAAGGCAGACCCGATGACGCTCCGCTGGGCGATCTTGATGGTGCTCTTACCCCTGGGGGCGTGTGATCCCACGGACGAACAGGGCGATCCCTGGCCCCCCGTGCTGTTCACCCTGCCCGTGCTGGAGCCCGAGCGGGTGGCCCCGCCCGTGGTGGGCTTCGACCACGATCCGGAAGTCCAGGAAGGCGTCTACCGGCTCGTCTGCGCCGACTATCAAGACCGGGCCTTCCCCCATTGTTACGACGAGCACGACGGCAGCGATTACATCCTCGACGGCGGCTTCGATGCCATGGACGCGGACAGCGCCACGATCCTCGCCGCTGCCGACGGTGTCGTGGTCTCGGTGGAGGACGGCCATTACGACCGCTGCCACGGCTCCATGGAGACCATGGAGGTGGACTGCGACGGCCACGAGATGATCGCCAACCACGTGATCCTCGAACACGTCAGCGGCCACCGCACCCTGTACTGGCACTTCATGAAGGATTCGATCCTCGTCCAAGAGGGGGATCCCATCGAGGCAGGTACGCCGCTGGGGTTGATGGGCTCCAGCGGGAACAGCAGCGCGCCGCACCTGCACTTCGAGCTGCAGGATGCGGACGAGTTTTCCATTGATCCGTACGCGGGCGAGCGTTCCCAGCCGGAGACCTGGTGGTGCGACCAGGGGCATCCGGACGATCTTCCCGGCCGCTGTGACTGACACAAGGGGATTCCCAAGATGACCGAACAGACCGCCGAGCAGAAGCTGATGTCCCTCTGGGGCGAGATCCGAGACCTGGAGAGTGCTGGAGAGGTGTTGGCCTGGGATCAGGAGACCCAGATGCCCCCTGCCGGGGTAGAGGGCCGGGCGACGGCCCTGGCGACGCTGGCCGGGGTCACTCACGAGCGCCTGACGTCCACGGCGTTACGGGACGCCATCGATGGCTGCGCTGCAGTCGCCGAACCGGGCAGTGTGCTGGCCGCCCAGGTGCGGGAGGCTAGCCGACGGGTGGACCGGGCGGTGCTGGTGCCCACCGAGCTGACCAAGGAATTGGCCCTGGCCCAGAGCCGCGGTCTGGCGGCGTGGCAGTCCGCGCGCAAGGAGTCGGACTTCGCGCTCTTCGAACCCTCGCTGACTCGGATGATCGAACTCAAACGGGAAGAGGCGGCGGCCGTGGCCCCCGACGGCAACGCATACGAGGCGTTGATGGACGAGTTCGAGCCGGGCTCCCGGGTGGATCAGCTGGAACCTCTGTTCGACCAGCTGTGCGATCGCCTGTCCACCCTGGTCCGGGCGGTGGCGGACAGCGGCAAGGTCATCGACGAGGCACCGGCCCGGGGGCATTTCCCGGCGTCTGCGCAGCTGGCCTTCGGCCGTTCAGTGGCCGAAGAGATGGGGTTCGATTTCCGGGCTGGCCGTATCGACGCCAGCACTCACCCGTTTTGCAGCGGTTTCAACAGCAAGGACGTGCGCTTGACGTGGCGGCATGCCGATGACGACTTCCGGCCCGCGTTGTTCGGCATCATGCACGAGGCCGGCCACGGCCTGTACGAGCAGGGCCTGCCCGACGAATGGCAGGGCACGCCCATCGGCGGGGCCGTCTCCCTGGGGTTCCACGAGTCCCAGTCCCGCCTGTGGGAGAACCTGGTGGGCCGTAGCCGGGCGTTCTGGGCCTGGGCGCTGCCCCATTTCCACCGGGCATTCCCCGACACCGCGGATCGCACCGTGGACGAGCTGTGGCCCGCCTTGCACACGGTGCGGCCGTCCTACATCCGGGTGGAGGCGGACCAGGCCACCTACAACCTCCACATCGCCGTACGCTTCCAGCTGGAGAAAGAACTGTTCTCCGGCGGGCTGGAGGTTGCGGACCTGCCCGGTGCCTGGGACGACGCCTACGAACGGCTGCTGGGCATCCGGCCGCGTACCCAGGCCGAAGGGGTGCTGCAGGACATCCACTGGGCGATGGGCGCCTTCGGCTACTTCCACACCTACACCCTGGGCAACCTGATCTGTGCCCAGCTGTTCCAGGCCGCGCCGGCGGAGCTTGGGGATCTGGACGAGCTCATCAGCCGGGGCGAGTTCAGCCGCCTGCTGGGCTGGTTGCGGGATCGGGTCCACTCCCAGGGCTGCCGCTACACGGCGGACGAGCTGGTAGAGCGGGCCACCGGCCGCCCGCTCACGTCGGATGCCTTCCTGGCCTCCATTGCCTCCACCGTGCAGCAGGTCTACGGCGTCGGCTGAGACCACAGCGGCCATTCCGCCCTACCGAATCAGAGTTGGCACGCCATTCGCAATGACCAACCTGCAGGAGGTGAGGATGTTCGCTATCGATACCGAGAGCGTTTCAAAACAAAACCCCCAGGTTCAGCATTGCGATGCCGCCGTTCAGGAAGAGCCATGCTGCTGCCCCCGCTGTGGGGGTTCCCTGGTCGTGCTCGAACTCCGCGTTGGCTGGAAAGGCAAGTTGTGCGACCGCTGCGAGTGGTGGCGCCTGGAAGACGAGCAGGGTGACCCTCGGTAAAGAGCCCGCAACAACCCCCCTGTTTTCCTGGCGGACATCCGCCTCCGTTTTATCCGCCCCTGCCGATTCTCCTGCTATAGTCCAGCCACAACCCCATGGGGAATGCCGCATGACAACCCGACCCTTCGCGGTGGCCTGGCTACCGCTCCTTTTGCTGATGCTGGGCTGCCCGGCCCAGGAGCGGTTGCTCCCGCTGGCGGACGACATCCTCCACGGCCCAGGTAGCGGCAAACCCGGCGACGACGACGATGACGACGACACCCAGGGCGACTCGGTGACCATCCTCCGCCCGGAGGAGGGGAGCCTGGTGGCCAACCCGGTGAACTTCGAGTTCCAGGTGACCGGCTCCGTGCAGACCGTGGAATTCTTCTGCGACGGCCACGCGTTGCAGGACGAACCGATCCAGGTGGGCCCCGGCCTGCAGGTCCACACCTACGAATTCTCGGGGATCAACGAGGAGCGGACCGTGGACCTGCTGGGCTACAACGCCACCGGCCAGGAGATCGTCAGCGACGACGTGGCGTTCACCCCGGCCGAGGGGCTGCTGCCCGAGCCCCCGGGATTCAATGGCTACGTGGCCCGGGCCATCAACGACTGGAGCACCTACCCCAAGAACGGCACCTATCCCTACTGCTGGTCCTACTACGGGGACGAGTGCGGCGACATGTGGGGCATGATCTGGGGCCTGTGGTACGTCGGCGAGGACATCTTCCCCGGCGGCCTGGACTGCTTCTGCTCCGGGCACACGCTGGAGGTCTTCTTCGACGCCTTCGAGCGCTGGCAGGCGGACAACGGTGAGCCCATCACCACCCCCTACGGCGATCTGACCGTGGGCAGCGTGGACGTCGGGGACTTCTACCAGTACTGGCAGGGATTCGGCGTGGCCACCTACGCCAGCGCCGCCGACGCCTTCGAGGACGCCGGCATCGGCGAGCACGTCTACGAGGAGGACTGGGGCGACGCCCAGACCGGGGACTTCGTCAACCTGAGCCGGGACACGGGATCGGGCCACTCGGTGATCTTCGTGGACTGGGTGTGGGAAGGGGGCAACATCGCCGGGCTGCGCTATTACGGCTGCAACGGCTCGGGGGACTCCAATCCCGACCCGGACGATCCCTCCAATACCAGCAGCAACTCGGGGCCGTCATTCGTCACAGAATACTTCACAGGTTATGGCGGAAGTGTGCTGACTAATTATCTTTTCATTGGGCATCCATACGATCCAACCGACCTGTAATCGAGGGGACTGGACGCATGCCGTACTGGAAACTGTTAGCGCTGCTGCTGGCGCTGAGCCTGGTCTCGGCCGGGGGCTGCAAGAAGGAAGAGGAGCCGGGGGACGACGACGACGCGGCGGACGACGACGACGCCACGGACGACGACACGGGGGACGACGACGATACGGGGGACGACGACACCGGCGACGACGACGCGGGGGATGACGACGACAGCGAGGAGCCCGCCCGCTGGACCTTCATGGTGTTCATGAACGGCGACAACGACCTGGAGGCCTGGGTCCCCAAGGACCTCAACGAGCTGGAGCAGGTGGGTTCGGGGGACGGCGTGAACGTGCTGGTGCAGGCGGACCGCATCCCCGGCTACTCGGACGAAGACGGCGACTGGACCGACGCCCGCCGCTACTACATCACCGCCGACGTGGACACGAATACCGTCACGTCGACGATCCTCGAGGAGCTGGGCGAGGTGGACATGGGCAGCCCCCAGGTGCTCTCCGAGTTCCTGATGTGGGCCCACGAGAACTACCCGGCCGAGCGCATGGCACTGGTGATGTGGAACCACGGGGACAGCTGGACCAAGGATGATGCCCCCGGGGAGCCGCCGGTGATGGAGATGATCTCTTCGGACGAGACCAGCGGCACGGAGCTGAGCATCGCCCACGGTGATCTGCGGGAGGGGCTGGAGGCGGTGGTGGCGGCCCGGGGGCGGCTGGACCTGGTGGCCTTCGACGCCTGTTCGATGGGCAGCTGGGAGGTGGCCCACTCCCTGCGCGACCAGGCACTGGTGATGTCCGGCAGCCTGTCCACCGTGGGCATGGAAGGGTACATGTACGAGCCGGCGCTGGCCCTGCTGCGTGACGTGGGAGCCGACGCCGACGGCGCCGCGCTGGGCATCGAACTGGCCCGGGGCTCGGTGGAGGACGGGGAGGAGTGGAACCACTCGGCCATCGACCTGGACCAGTTGGCGGATCTGAGCACGGCCCTGGACCAGCTAGCCGGGCTGGTGCTGGCGGACGAGTCCCTGGTGGAGCCGCTGCTGGAAGCCCGGGCTCAGGCGCGGGGGGCGGACACCAGCTATCCCAACTGGTACGAAGACATCCGCGATCTGGGCGTGGTCCTCAGCGGCTCGGACCAGCCGGACCTGGCTGCCGCGGGCCAGGCCATCGTGGACGGCGTCGATACGGCCGTGCTGGCGGTCTACGGCAACCCCCCCTATGTCTGGGTCGGCGGGCTGACGATCCTGTTCGATTGGGACTGGCCCAGCTATCTGGACCTCTACATCACCGGGGACGGCGCCACCTGGTCCCAGGAGACCCGCTGGGACGACCTGCTGGATTATCTCGGAAGCTAGATCTCGCAATACTGGACGTGAAGGTCCGCGCTGAACGTGCCGCTGCCGGTGCCGCTGGTGGGCTCGATGGCCATGTCGGTGGTCTGGATGGTGAGCAGCCCGTCGTCTTCCCCCAGCACCATGGTCCCGCTCACCGCTTCCCAGACGGTCTGTGTGGTGTTGCCCTCCAGCTCCACGCCACCGAAGAAGACCGCCCACTCGTCCCAGTCGCCCCAGGAGTTGCAGTTGCCCAGGGCGTCCATGATGGCGCCGTAGAAGCTGCTGTCCTGATAGGTCAACAGGACGGACACGTCCTCGTCCGCTTCCCCGTCCGGGAAGTACTCGCCCGGATCATAGGCGATGGGCCGGATGTGGAGGCTGCAGCCCCCGGGTGGGCGCAAGGTGTCCTCCGCCGTCTGTAGGGCGCCGTAGTAAGCCATGGCTGCGTTACAGGCCGCCACCGGATCCCGGGCATCCTGGGCCGTCATCCACGCCGCGTCGAAGGCGGACCACGCCGCTCCCTTGGTCGCGTCCCAGTCCATGTAGGCCTGGCAGTCGTGGGCTTCCTGGTTGACGAACACCCCGCGGATGAAGGTCTGGCTGGCCACGTGCTCGATGTGCCACGCCGATCCGATGGGGCTGCAGGCCGGGGCGCCGTCCACCTCGACCGTACCGCCGCCCACGGGCCAGTCGCTGCCGCTCGTGTCGTCGTCGTCATCGTCGCCGTTGTCGTCATCATCGTCGTCACCGCCGTTGTCGTCGTCGTCGTCCGACGTGCCGCCGTCCTCCTCGCAGCCGGCAGCCAGCAGACCCAGGGTGAGCAGCAGCAGCAACAGGTAACGTATGGAACCGAACATGGGAGCCTCCTCCGGTCGCGGGCAGCAAAGCCGCCACCCATCCATTTTTCTGTCCTGAAGCCTAGCAAGACCATTGGCACGTGCCTAGACCTTGGTATCATCGGCCGCGTGCGGGAGGAAGCATGTACGACAAGATGGGGCTCGAGGGGTGGATTCTGGCGATCTGCGTGGGGCTGGTGCTGGCCACGGGATGCAAGAACAACACGGCGGACGACGACGACACCGATACACACCATTGCCTGGACGAGGACGCCACCGCCTGCCAGGGCGGCGACCTGATGCAATGCATCGGCGGGGTGTGGGTGCTCTTGGAGGAGTGCGCCGACTTCTGTGATCCGGACGAGGGCTGCCTGGTCTGCCCGCCGGGGGAGATCTACTGCAACAACAACAAGAGCATGCAATGCGCACAAGACGGCATGAGCGAGATCATGCTGATGGACTGCGACGAGTTCTTCACCGACTGCGTGGACGGGGAGTGCTACTTCGAAGACCCCTGCGACGAGGCGGATGCGTGGCAGAGCAACATCGGGTGTGAGTACTGGGCGGCGGACCTGGACAATGCGGAGAATTACGCGGGTGACGACGCGGCGGCGGCCCAGTTCGCCGTGGCGGTGGCCAACATCGCCGGTGAAGGCAACGCCCACGTGGACGTGCACATCAACCTCAACGAGCAGGGGGACGGGCTGGGCCTGGACCGCATCGATCAGGCGGACGTTCCGCCGGGGCAGATGCACATCTTCTTGTTGCCGAGGCGGGATGTGGACGGCGAGAACGTCACCGACAACACGGACGACGGGCCCCAGACCTGGCTCAGCTCACGGGCCTTCCGCATCACCTCGGACTTGCCCATCGTGGCCTACCAGTTCAACACGCTGGATCAGCAGTTCTCCAACGACGCATCACTGCTGCTGCCCACGTCCGGGCTCGGCAAGAACCACATCGTGGCGACCTATCCACCATCCGGGCCGTTTGGGGAGATGTACGGCTTCCCCGGACCGGCCAACCGTGGCTACGTGACCATCATGGGCACGGCCGACGACACGGTCGTGCAGGTCACGCCGGCGGCGGACATCGTGGCGGGGGAGGGGGTCCCGGAGGTCGCCGACGGTATCGGCATCTACTCGGGGCAGACCGCAACCTTCACCATCCACCGCTTCGACGTGCTCAACCTCGAGACGATGATGGCGGACGAGTATGATCCGGTGAACCTGTTCGCCGACTTCGATCTCACCGGCACGACGGTGATCAGCTCCGAGCCGGTGGGGGTCTTCACGGGCGCTGACCTGGCAATGGTCGTCGAGACGGAGCACGAGGACTCCTGCTGCGCCGAACACTTCGAGCAGCAGATTATCCCCTCCAAGGCCATGTCCGACACTTACGTGGTCAGCCGCTCCGCGCCGCGGTGTGAGGAAAACCCCGAGAGCGACTTCTACCGCATCATGGCCTTCGCCGACGGCACCACGGTCCAGACCAGCTTGCCCACGGCCGGGGACGACAACTTCGCGCTGATGGCTGGCCAGTACAAGGACATCTTCGTCAACCACGGCTTCACCATCGAGGCGGATGGACCGCTGCACGTGGCCCAGTTCCTGCTGGTGGGATCCGAGGGATGCTACACCGGGGACTCGGCCCTGCTCTACGTCCCCGCCCTCGAGCAACGCCGCCCCCTGTACGTCTTCACCACCGGCCAGGGCTTCGCCGAAAACTGGGCCGTGCTGTCCGTGCCCCAAGGGGTCACCGCCACCCTCGACGGCGTGACCGTCGCCACCCCCGTGTGCAGCGGACCCCACCCGGAGGGCACCATCGACGGCGTGGTCTACGAGGGCTGGCACTGCCCCATCGAGGACGGCGTGCACATGGCCTACTCCGGCGAGGATCCCGACACCGCCACGGAGAACATCGCGGTGTACGTCTACGGCTATTACAGCGCCGGGTCCTACGCCTACCCCGCGGGTGCCGACCTTCGGACGACGAATGAACTGGCTCCCGAGTAGCGGACCGGTCCTACAAGTCGTCTGCCCCCTACCTTTCCATTGCCCGGAACTTTGACATCCCCCCGATGCATGAGTCTGTAAACTAAGCGGGGTGGTTTGCGGCTTGATGAGGTGAACCATGCGGATAGCCATCTTCGCGTTGCTCTCTGTCTTTGCCGGCAGCGCCAGCGCGGACGAACGTTGGGAGGAGGCCGAGCGCCGGGCGCAGCAGCTCAACGACGAGATCGGGCGCCAGGGAGCGCGCTGGACGGCCGGTGTGACCTGGGTTTCGCTGCTGGACAAAGAACAGCAGCGTTGGCTCGTCGGTGCACCGGACGACCTGGACGAGTTCGGGCCGGTGGTGTTCCCAGAGGTGCCGGCCGCCGCGATGCTGCCCAGCTCATGGGATTGGCGGGACTACGGCGGCAACTTCATCACCGGGGTCAAGAACCAGCGGAGCTGCGGCACCTGCGCGATCTTCGCGGCGACGGCGGCGCTGGAGGCGTCGTGCAACATCTTCGAGGACCAACCGGGGCGGGACCTCGACCTCTCCGAGCAGGTGTTGACCTCGTGCCTCAACGGGGACTGCATCTACGGCTGGGACCATACGGATGCGCTCAACTTCTTCCAGTCCACGGGGACGGCACTGGAGGCCTGCATGCCGTACCAGTGGGACGACACCGTTCCCTGCGCCGATGCCTGTCCGGACCTGCAGACCGATCCCGTGGGGGTCAGTTCGTGGACGGCGGTGGGATCGGACGTCGATGACATGAAGACCGCCCTGCTGAACGGGCTGCTGATCACCAAACACGAGGTCTTCGAGGACTACACGAGCTACAGCGGAGGCGTCTATAGCTATGTGGAGGGCGACTCGCTGGGCTGGCACTCCATCCTCATCGTTGGCTGGAACGACGCGGACGGCGCCTGGATCGTCAAGAACTCCTGGGGGACCAACTGGGGGGAGAACACCTACGGTCTATCGAGCACAGAGGGTTACTACCGGATCGCCTACGGTGAATGCGGCATCGGCAGCTCAGCCCGGCTCATCCAGTCCGTGTACACACCCACCTGCCCGGATTCGGATGGCGACGGATTCACCAAGGATCTCTGCGGTGGCGAGGATTGCCACGACGGTGACGCCACGGTCTATCCCGGCGCTCCCGAGATCTGTGATCACCAGGACAACAACTGCGACGGTGAGGCTGACGAAGGCCTGTGGCAGGACATCTACTACGTGGACGAGGACGACGACGGCTACGGGAACGGGTCCCTTCCTATCTGGGATTGTGACGCCTTCTTGGGAACCGTGGACAACGACGAGGACTGTGACGATGCGGATCCGGACCAGCACCCGGGGGCCATCGAGGCTTGCAACGGTGAGGACGACGACTGCGACGGTCTCGTCGACGAAGGCGCGCTGATCTCGTTCTACCTGGACGAGGATGGGGACGGATACGGAGTGGACGACAGCCTCATCGAGGCCTGCTCGGCCGAAGACGGTTATGTGGACGCGGGCGGCGATTGCGACGACGAAGACGACGAGGTGTTCCCCGGTCAGGACGAGAGCTGCGACGGCATCGACAACGACTGTGACGGGGAGGTGGACGAGGGGGTGTGCGGCGAGGACCCGGACACCGGCGACGGGGATGAAGAGCTGGACGATGCGGGGCGTTCGGGGTGCGAATGCAGCGGTTCACCCGGGCCTGGCTCCGGGGCGACGTGTGGATTGCTGGGGGCGCTCGTCCTCCTCGTCCTTCAGCGTAGAAGGCAGTTGTTCCTGTAGCCGGTATGGGCACTAAATATCATTGTTAACAAATGGTTACCTTGCAATAGGTGATGTAGGGCTTCTATCCGACCGGGCACCCATCCCGCGGCGACGGAGGGTCGCCATCCTCGGGTACGTTGGGGCACAGATCCTGGCTGTCGGGGATCAGGTCGCCGTCGTTGTCCGACTCGGGGCAGCCGTCCCGGTCCTCGAAGCCGTCCACGTCTTCCGGCTGGAGCGGGCAGGCGTCCTCCTCGACGATGTCATCCCCGTCCAGGTCCCGGATCACCCCGGTGGGAGGGCAGCCGGATTCGTCCTTACCGGCCTGCTCCGGGCAGGCGTCGGATGTGTCGAGCACGCCGTCGCCGTCGTTGTCCGGGTCGGGGCAGCCGTCCTCGTCCTCGTTGCTGTCCCGGTCCTCCGCGGCCTCGGGGCACTTGTCCCGCCGATCCGAGATGCCGTCCATATCCAGATCCCGGCCGCCGTTGCCGCCGCCGAAGGTCCAGCCCACCCCGATCAGCACCCGGCCCCGGGCGATGCCGGGCAGCGCCCCCACCCCCACGCCGCCGTGGGCCGTGATGACCAGGCCCTCCACGGGCTCCACCGCCGCGCCGGCGAGAAGGTCCGCTGACGTCAGATCCTTGTCTCCCACGGGCAAGATGCCGTCCATGCCGATCTCGGCGCGCACGGCCTCGGCGGGATCGATGGCGATCCCGACCGCCGCGCGCAGGGTCAGCCAGTGGGAGAGGGGAGAGGTGGCCAGGTCCGGCTGGCTCTGCAGGACCAGGCCGGGCCGCACCGCCACCCGGAAACGCCCGGGATGCAGGGTCAGCTGCAGGCGGGGTTCGGCGGAGAAGCCCATCCGTCCGGCGTACTGGCGCTCCTGGCCCGTGGGCAAGGTGGCGGCCACGGAGAGCAGCAGGCTGGCCGGCCCCCGCTGGCCGTTGAGCAGCGCGACGCGGGGCACGAGCACCATGTCGCCGATGGTGGTGGGCTGTAGCGGGACGCCGTCGGCCGCACCGGAGACGGCCAGGTGGACAGGCAGGGCCAGCCCTATATCTGCCGGCCCCAGCCCGACGGCTGCGCTCACGCCCATGACCAGCAAGCTGTCGACCCGCAGGCGCGTCCCTGCCCCCGGTTCGTCGTAGCGCAACGGCTGGTGGCTGCCCATGAACATCAGGGCGAACCTGGGGCTCCACAGGGGCAGGGTGGTACCCCGCCGATCCAGCGAGAGTACGGATTGCTGGGGGTCGGGAAGGGGGCGCGCCATGTCGATGGCGAGCACAGGCAGATCCTGGGCCAGGGCGACGCCGGGCATCGCGGACAGCAGCGCGGCCATCCCCAGCCAGAGCGGGGCAAAACGGACGCGGCGTTCGCGGCGCGTTGCTTCCATCAGCTAACATGGTATGACCGTCGGCCAGCGGTTACCAATTTGGGGGCTCGAGCAGCGCAAGATGGAACAGTTCGGACCCTACCGGATCGACGTACGCGAGCGGGTGGAAGGGCCAGTGAACTATTTCCTGGCCCACCGGGCCGTCGGTGCCGACATGTACCGCCCCTGCCGCCTCCGCCGGCTGGATCTGCGGCATCTGCGCGAGCCGGACATGCAGCTCAGGCTGCTGGACGAGGCCCGGCTGGTCATCGGCCTGAAGCACCCGGGCATCATCGCCACCCAGGATTTCGGCATCCTCGAAGATGAACTGTTCCTGGAGGAGGAGCTGGTCGGCGGCACCTTGCTCAAGACCATCCTGGAGATGATCGGGCCGCTGCGCCAGGGTATCTGCCTGGTGATCACCCTGCGTCTGGCCGAGGTGCTGTCCTACGCACACACGGCCGTGGACGCGGGCGGCAACGAACTCAGCCTGGTCCACCGCAACCTGATCCCGGCGCACGTGCACATCACCCCCCACGGGGAGACCAAGCTGTCGGGATTTGGCATGGCCCACTTCCGCGGGCGGCTGATGCGTACCTCCTTCGGCGCCGTGCGGGATTCCCTGGGGTACGTCTCCCCGGAGGAACTGCTGGCGGAGCCGCTCACGCATCGCAGCGACCTCTACGGCTTGGGTGTGCTGATGTACGAGATGCTCACCGGGGAGCTGCCGTTCCAGGCGGACAACCTGGCCGACGCCCGCCAGCGGATCCTGGACAACGAGTACTCCCCCATCGAGGATTTGACATCGGGAATCGACGGGGAGCTGGCCGCGCTCATCGATCAGCTGCTGCAGCGGGATCCGGAGCAGCGGCCCGAGGACGCGGCCTGGGTGTGGGGGCGTATCTGGGATCTATGGCGGTCGCTGGGTTCCCCCGAGGACGAGGCTAGCCTGATCGGGCTGGTGGCGGCTGCCGAGGGGGCGGCCAATCCTTCCATCGACGCCGACACCTGACCGGTGCTCAGGGCGCTGCCGCCTCCGCGCGGGCGGGATTGAAGGTCTCCTTGAGGGTCTCGTCGGCCTTGATCTTCACCCGCCGCTCTTCGCTCCAGTTGAGGTCTTCCCGGACCGCCTTGATGGTGTGCGTGCCCTGGGGGAGGGTGTAGTTGGGCACGGGGGCCCGGCCTAGATCGACGCCGTCGATGGAGATGTTGGCCCAGGGGATGGACATCACATGGATGGTACCGGTGCGGGCTATCACCGGTGGGGGCGGGGGGGCGGCGTCTGCGGGTTCTGGATCGGGGGCGGGTTGGTCGGCTGGGGATACCCCGGCCGCGGCATCGGCCGGGTCGGGTTCCGGGGCCGCGGCCGGGTCGGCGGCTGCGGTCGGTGCCGCACCGGGATCCGTGCCCACGGCCCCGTCGTCGATGAAAGATGCCGAAGAGGGCTCGGTGGCTTGCCGCCACAGCTGGGCGCCCCAGGTACCGGCCAGGCCGACGAACAGGACCAGCAGCAGCGTTCCCGCGGCACCGATGGTCACCACCCACGCCAGCCATCTCCTGCGGGAACGCACCGGCAGGTCATCTTCCGGATCCACGGAGAATCGGGGGCTGGTCGGGG
>CAZDDH010000209.1:0-16142 GCA_964504165.1 uncultured Rickettsiales bacterium
GGTCGTCAGGTCAGGCGTGAGGGACGGAATTCCGCTCTATGACGGGAGTGTCGTTATTTCGACGGAATTCGTTCCTTGGGAGTCCAGCGGAGAGTCGGGCAAACCCCGAAAACTGGGGCGCGAACACCGGCGGGCGCTCGACGCCCTGGAGTCCCGGGGGAACGTGCGGCCCTGCAACCACTCGCCCACCGTGCTGGGCAACGCCTGGGACGAGCCCATGGCCGCCATCCTGTCGGCCCACCGTATGGAACCCTTCAAGGCAGCCGTCCCCGCCTTGTGCCAGCCGTGTTCGAAGAAGGACGAGTGCCAGGGTGGGTGCAAGGCTGCAGCGGAGGTTTGCTACGGCCGGCTGAATGCGGAAGAGCCTTTTCTACATCTGAATCGTGAACAGCTCACGATTTGAGCGTAATACCCGGCACCTTTCTTAGCCGATACGCCGGGCCACGACCTCCGCCGCGATGACGTTGGGATTCTTGGCCCGCGCATTACGCGAGGTGCGCAGGATCTCCGCGTGGGTAAAACCGGCCGCCCGGAACTCGTCGAGGAAGGCGCCGCCTTCCTGTGCTCCGGCGATTCACGCAAACCAGTTGGTGGCATTGCAGGAGCTGCCCTCGGGGAGGGGCGCTACCAGGATCAGCTCGGCGGCGTAGACGGCGCCGCCGGGGCGCACCACCCGGCCCAGCTCGGCGAAGATGGCGCGCCGGGCGGGGTTGAGGTTGAAGATGCCGTTGACCAGCGCCACGTCGAAGCTGCCGTCGGGGACCGGGAGCTGCTCGGCGTCGCCGAGGACGAACGCCAGGTTTTTCAGGCCGCTCGCGCCAGCGGCTCCCCAGGCCCGCGCCAGCATGTCATCGCTGTAGTCGACGCCCATCACCCGGCCTGTCGGCCCCACCCGCCGGGCGGCGATCAGGGAGTCCAGGCCGGCGCCACACCCCAGATCCAGGACGCTTTGCCCCGGCTTCAAGTCCGCGAACTCGGCCACGTTGGAGACGCCGGCGAAGGCGTCCAGCGAAGCGGACGGCACGGCACTCAGCGCGGCTGCCGAATACCCCAGGCTGGCGGCAAACTCCCGCCCCACAGGAAAAGCATGTTTGTCATCGGGACGAGCGGCGGCGTCCGAGTAGGCCCTGCGGACGCCCTCTCGCAGCTCGGTTGCTGGATGCATGGGTCACCTCAGCATCCATTCTCGGCATCCGGAATTCATCAGAGAAATGAATAATCCGTATACTGTCGATAACAAAAACGTTGGATTGCCATGAATCCCGATCACCTGATGACCTTCCTGGCCGTCAACCGGCACAAGAACTTCACCCGCGCCGCCGAGGACCGGTACCTGTCCCAGCCGGCGGTATCCCGCCAGATCAAGCTGCTGGCCGACGAGCTGGGCACGCCGCTGTTCGAGCAGGTGGGCCGATCGCTCCACCTCACCGACGCCGGCCGCACGCTGGTGCCGCTGGCCGAGGAGATCCTCGGCGGCATGGAGCGGGCGGCCGAGGTGGTGCGCCTGCATCGCACCGCCGCCCGCGGCCGGCTGCGCATCGGCGCCAGCTCCACCCCGGGGATCTACGTGCTCCCGCCGCTGCTGGGGCGCCTGCACCGGGACTACCCGGACGTGGAGCTGGAGGTCTCGGTGAACGACTCGAGCAGCATCGAGCGGCAGCTGGTGCGCAACGAGATCGATCTGGGGTTCATCGGTGCGCAGCCTTCCCACGAGGCGTTGACCGCCCGGCATTTCGTGGATGACGAGATCGTCTGTTTTGCCCACCCGGACCACCCGCTGGCTGGCCGGCCCCACATCGAGCCCGCAGCCCTCGGAGACCACCGGTGGATCACCCGGGGCAAGGGCTCGGCCACCCGCCGGCTGTTCGACCGCTGGCTGGGCGGGGCCGGCGTGGCCCTGGCCAACCCCATCGAGCTCGATTCCACCGAGGCCATCAAGGCGCTGGTGGCCGCCGGTGTGGGCCTCTCGTTCATCTCCCGGTTCGGGCTGGGCGACGAGCTGGAGCGGGGCCAGCTGGTGGTGCTGCCGGTGGCCGGCCTGGACCTGGTGCGGCCCATCTACCGGGTCAGCCACATCGACAAGCACCGCACCCCCGTGATGGCCGCCTTCGACGAGATCCTGGCGGAACATCCGGGCAATCGTCACGCCGCTGTCACATGAAAGATATATATAGAAGCCATGGCAGACCTGATCCTGATCGTCGAAGATGAGCCCGACCTGGCGTCCACCCTGGAGTACACGCTCCAGCGGGAGGGCTACCAGACCCGCCTGGCTGGTACGGGGGCCGCGGCGCTGGCCGCCCTCCGCCAGGAACCACTCCCCGACCTGATCTTGCTGGATCTGATGCTCCCGGATATCTCGGGGCTGGAGATCTGCCGGCAGGTGCGCTCCGAGGGGGCCACCGCCCAGATCGCCATCCTGATGCTCACCGCCAAGGGCGAGGAGATCGACCGGGTGGTGGGCTTCGAGGTGGGGGCGGACGATTATGTGGTCAAGCCGTTTTCCGTGCGGGAGCTGGTGCTGCGCATCGCGGCGCTGCTGCGGCGGTCCGGGGGGGCGGAGGCTTCCGAGGAGGCGATCACCTTCGGCCGCTTGCGGTTGGACGGATCGGCCCATCGCACCTGGTTGGACGACGAGGAGATCACCCTGACGGCCCTGGAGTTCAAGCTGCTGGAGCTGCTGATGAGCCGCCGCGGCCGGGTCCAGACCCGGGACACCCTGCTGACGGATGTGTGGGGCTACGTGGCAGACGTCACTACCCGCACGGTGGACACCCACGTCAAGCGGTTGCGGGAGAAGCTGGGCCCGGCGGGCAGCTACGTGGAGACGGTTCGGGGCGTGGGTTACCGCTTTAGGGACGAGCCGGACGAGGGATCCCCTTGAGAGTAGGCATCCGGGGCAAGCTGTTTGCCACCGCCGCCGCCACCGTCACCGTGATGGTGCTGGTGGGCGGGCTGTTCCTCGAGGGGCGGCTGCGTACCAGCCAGGAAGAACAGATCGAGACCGAGCTGCTGCGGTGCGCCCGGGCGGCGCGCGAGCTGGTGGCGGACACCCCCGAAGGGGCGATGGACGCGGTCGCAGACCAGATGGGCGAGGCGCTGGAGGCGCGGGTCACGGTCATCGGTCTCGACGGCCGCGTGCTGGGGGATTCGGAGGTCCTGGCGGGGGACCTGACCGGACTGGACAGCCACCTGGAGCGGCCCGAGGTCCTGGCCACCCGGGATGACACGCCCGGGACCACCCGCCGGCACAGCGAAACACTGGACCGGGACATGCTCTACCTGGCCATTCCCTTCGAGGGCGTGGGCGGGAGCGGAGGCTACGTGCGCGTCGCGCTCCCCCTCGACGAGGTGGACCGGGCGGCGATGCGGCTGCGCGTGACCCTGGCCGTTGGCTGGGCCCTGGGGCTGGCGCTGGCCCTGCTGGGGGGTGCCCTGGTCTCCAACCTGCTGACCCGGGATTTCCGTACCCTCATGGACCACGCCCGGTCCTTTGCCGAGGGCCGGCCCGATGCCAGCACCCCAGGCCGGGAGGTGGGGGAGCTGGAGTCGCTGGAACATTCCATCAACGTGATGGGTGGCGAGCTCAACCGCCACATGTCCACCCTGGCGGAGGAGCGGGATCGTTTTGCTGCCGTGATCGAGGGCATGGACGCGGCGGTGCTGGCGGTGGACGGGCAGCGGCACATCACGTTGACCAACGCTCGGGCGCTGCGCCTGCTGCGCCTGCCCCCTGATGTGGACGGCGCCCCCTTCGACCAGGCGGTCCGTGTGCCCGAGCTGCACGAGCTGCTGGACCGGGCCCAGGAGGAACAGGCCTCCTTCGACGAGCTGACCCTACCGGGCAACCCCCCCCGCATCGCCACGGTCCGGATCACCCCCCAGCGCACCTCCGGCGGCGCGGTCATCGTCATGCACGACATCACCCGCCAACAGCGGCTGGAGACCGTGCGGCGGGACTTCGTGGCGAACGTCTCCCACGAGCTGCGCACCCCGATGACGGTCATCCGGGCCAACGCCGAGACCCTGCTGGACGGCGCGATGGAGGATCCGTTGCACGGCCGGCAGTTCCTCTCCGCGGTGCTGCGTAATGCCGAGCGGATGACGCAGATCGTGTCGGACCTGCTGGACCTGACGCGCATCGAGTCCGGCAAGCTGGACCTGAACATCCGGCCCCTGCCGGTGAAGGTGGCGGCTTACCGGGCGCTGGATTCGGTGGCCGAGGCGGCCAAGGCCAAGTCCATCGACGTGGAGATCCAGATCGACGAATCGTTGCAGGTCGCTGCCGACGAGCAGCTCCTGGACCAGATCCTCGTCAACCTGCTGGACAACGCGGTCAAGTACACCTTCACGGGGGGGCTCGTCGTGGTGGAGGCCGAGCAGCGGGAGACCGGTGTGCGCATCGCCGTGCGGGACAACGGGCCGGGGATCGAGCCGGAACACCGGGACCGCATCTTCGAGAGGTTCTATCGGGTGGACAAGGGCCGCTCTCGGGAGATGGGCGGTACCGGGCTGGGGCTGGCCATCGTCAAGCACCTCACCGGTGCCCTCAACGGCGAGATCGGGGTCGAAGCGGCCGAGGGGGGCGGAACGGTCTTCTGGCTGATCCTCGAACACCCCGCGGATCGCTAGCGCGGCTGACCGTCTCCCGGGTCAGAATTTCATCTTCACGTCGATCTGGACGCGGTGGTATTTGCCGACTGGCGCGTCGTCGCTCAGGCCCTGGTTGAAGAAGTACGTGCCGCCGAACGAGACCAGCTTGTGTGGTGCGAAGGAGGCATTCACCTCGTGGCCCGTGCCGTCCGTGTCTCCACCATAGAAGTCGGAATCGGAGAACAGCCCGTAAACGGCATCTTTTTGGACCCGCCGGTAGATGTACCGGACCTTGAATCCGTACTGTTCCTTGGTGGTCCCGAACACGGCACCGGCGAGCCAGGCGGTACGGTCGCTGTCCGCGGCGGTGTTCACGGCGACGTCACCGAACACGGCCCACGGGTATTTCCCGATCTTTCCGCCCACCTCCAGGAATCCACCGGCGATGTTGAAATCGTTGGCCAGCGTATAGGTATCCACCTCGCCGTCTCCGTCGGAGTCGGTGGCGTCATAGCTGTTGCCGAACGTGTCCGCATCGTCGAACAGAGGCGTCTGGTTCTCGACCGTGGTGTAGTCCATGTAGCGGCCACCCGCCAGCACGTAGACGGGGCCGAGGGTCAACTTGGCGCCGCCCTGGACACCCAGCAGCCACGAGTCGTCGTCCGCCTTGCGTTCCTCGAGGAAGTAGCCGACCCCCGTGACGAAGGGCTCGACCACACCGAACTCCCGTTTGTAGCCGATGGACAGGCCCTCGGGATTGAGATCGGGATCCCACAGCAGCTCGCTCTTACCCACACGGTAGAGCGGGTTTTTCATCTTGCCACCGAGGATCTTGAAGCCCTGGAACCAGGACGGGTGGTAGTCGAAGTAGGCCAGGTCCAGCCAGATGTACTTGCTGGAGAATCCGTGGGTGAGCGTCTGATTGTTGGAGACGGCATCCCCCTCGTCGTCGCTGCTGGCGGTGCCGCCGGTGCCGAGCCCGATGGTGGCGCTCAGGTCGTCGAAGACCGTCGCTACGATGGCCGGCCGGGCGCGGACACGGTGCCGGTACCTCAGATCGCCGTCGTCCTTCTTGATCATCTCCACTCGGTAGCGCAGGTCACCCTTGACCTTGATATGGTCCGTCCACGGTTTCTTCTTGGGTTTCTCGGATTCGGCTGCGGGATCTGCGGCTTCTTGCGCGAGCAATGGAGCCGTGCACGTCATCGTGAAGAGGAAAGCCAGCAAACACGCGACTTTGCGCCCAATTCTCATGGAATTCTCCATATCTCGTCTCCGAGATATCCACAGGTCAACAGACGACGGCGAATGGGTCGTGCGCATGACCTCTAATACCTCCTCTGTTACCACACTGCCAACTGGGTACCTTCTGTCCTCGAGGTTAGGAGGGTTGTGTGTCATTTCGGAGACGTATGCGTCACCGTGTTGTGAACTCCATGTGCAAGGTGTGTGTGAGGACAATCCGCCGGAGAGTCCGCACGATGAACACCATGAATCACACCAGACCCCCCTCGTTCTTACTCATGCTGTTGATCTCAGGTGCAGCGCTGCTCATCACAGGCTGCCCCACGCAACCCGACGCCGACGGTGTCCCATCCGACGCCGCCGACGACACCGTCGAGGCCCCCGATGACGACGACGACACCATCGAGGTCCAGTACACCTGCATGACCTCCTCGGTGCTGGAGTACACCGCCCTGGCGCTGATCCCCGCCGGGGTATTTCCCATGGGCTCGGACGAGCCAGCCGCCAAGCTCAACGGCACCGGGGATCCGACGCCGCGGCACGACGTATACCTGAACACCTTCTGCATCGACGTCTTCGAGGTGACACTGGAGCGGTACGAGGCCTGCGTCGACGACGGCGTGTGCAATCCCGCCGGTGCGACGTCGAAGAACCTCGAAGACGTGGATACTTACGTCAACCACTACCCCGAGGAGTGCGTGGAGGATCCGGGGCTATGCCCCTACCACCCGGTGAACTGCAAGAACCACGAGCAAGCTCAGACATTCTGCGCCTGGGATGGCGGGCGCCTGTGCACGGAGGCGGAGTGGGAACGTGTGGCCAACGGCCCTGGCCCGGCGCAGCAGACGTTCCCCTGGGGCGAGGCCCCCGTGGACTACTCGCTGGCGAACATCTTTCCCGGCCCCTACGACGAGCAGTACCTCGTCCAGGTCGATGACTATCCGGACAGCGTCTCCGCCGAAGGTGTCTTCAACCTCATCGGCAATGTCTACGAGTGGGTCTACGACATCTACGGCGAGTACGAGACGTCCCCCGATGGTAGCCCCGTCGATAACCCCATGGGCCCGGTGGAGGGCGCGAACCAGGTCATCCGGGGAGGATGCGCGTTCCTCGATCTGGGGTACGGCAACTCCGTCCGGACCCGGGCCTTTCCCGATTTCGACTACGGGTGAGTGGGCATCCGTTGCTGCCGTGATGCAGCTTTGGATTGAACAGATGTGGGATCGCTACCCTACCAACAGAAGAGATACCAGTCATATTCACCCACAGCTAGCGCAGGGTAAAGCCAGTAACTGTAGACACTGGTGAACACCATCGTGTAAACGCCGTTTGCCTGGATCGTCCAGCTGACGAAGCTGTCCGTGTTGCCGCCAGAGTTATCGTCCTCGTCGAGCACATTGCAATTGTCGTCCAGTAGATAGATGTAGGAGTTGACAGTGACGTTCCAGGTGCCGAATTCGATGACCGTCCCGGCCGTTCCATAGAACTCGATGTCGTCGTAGTAGTAACCCTGCCCTCGGGGGCCATTGGTGGCATCCTGGTTGTCTATATTCCAGGATGTCCCGATATCTCCACAGACCGCCACGTGCGTGTCGTCCCAACAAACGGTGCCCAACAGGCCGCCGTCCTGTCCGTCACAGTCGCTGTCGATTCCGTCTCCCGGCGTCTCGGGAGCGCCTGGATAGATGTCCATATTCAAGTCGTCGCAATCCCCATCACAGACCATCCAACCGTCCAAGTCGTCGTCCGACTCGTCGGCACCGAGCTGCCCATCACAGTCGTTGTCCTGGCCGTCGCATAGTTCAGCCGCACCCGGATAGACGGTGTTGTCATAGTCGTCGCAGTCGTCGGCGCAGGCCAATGCACCGTCGTTGTCCACGTCCGTTTCGCCGTTCTCCAGGGCGCCATCGCAGTCGCTGTCGATACCATCACACTGGGCGGGAGCGCCCAGGTAGACGTTGGCCAGGTTGTCGTCGCAGTCGCCGTTGCATTCGTCCTGGCCGTCGCCGTCGTTGTCTATCTCGTACAGGCTCAACGCCCCGTTGCAGTCGTTGTCCAGGTTGTCGCAAAGCTCGACAGCGCCGAGATAGACCTGGGAGTTGTTGTCGTCGCAATCCCCCTGGCAGATCATCTGCCCGTCCGAATCCGCGTCCGCTTCTTCGGCGGGCACGGCTCCATCGCAGTCATTGTCGGCGCCGTCGCAGATCTCGTTGGCACCGGGGTTGGTGTCGGCCAGGCCGTCGTCGCAGTCCCCTTCACAGGCCATCCACTGGTCGCCGTCCGCGTCCAGTTCGTCCTGTGGGAGCTGCTGGTCACAGTCGTCGTCCAGGCCGTCGCAGATCTCCTGCGCGCCAGGGAAGACCGAAGCGTTGCCGTCGTTGCAGTCGAGTTCACAGACCATGTATCCGTCTTCGTCCAGGTCCACTTCATCTTCGGGCAGTTGGGCATCGCAGTCGTTGTCGACGCCGTCGCAGATCTCGGTGGCGCCGGGGTAGACCGCGGCGTTGCCGTCGTCACAGTCGTCGCAAGCGTCGACTCCGTCGCCGTCGCTGTCTTCGTGGATCTCGCCATCACAGTTGTGGTCCACGTCGTCGCACTCTTCGGCGGCGCCGGGGTAGACGGAGTCATCCTCGTCGTTGCAGTCGTCACCCCCTGCCGCCTCTCCATCCACGCCGTCGCCATCGACATCGGTCAGATCTTGACCGTCGCAGTCCTGGTCGATGCCGTCGTAGGGGATCTCATCGGCTCCGGGATAAATACTGGCATCGGTGTCGTCGCAGTCTTCTGCGTAAGGTATTCCGTCTTTGTCGGCATCCACTTCGTCCGGGTCGATGCCGTCTGTATCGTCGTCGTCAAGCTCCCCTCCTTCGAATTCGATGTAGACGTCCTCACAACCCACGTTCAACAAGAAGATCGTTGGTAGCAAAAAAATGGTTCTCAAGGATCGTGCGATCAATTGAATTCTCCTCATGATCTGAATTCACGCTCTCATTGACCAGCCAGACGCCATACGACATCAAAGAGGGGACAGCTATTTTTGAATCGGCCCTCCAACCTTCGCCCCAACGGCGGCCCGCAGCATGGCTTTGGGGCGGTGTAATAATTCCTGTTCCCCCACACCGATACCAATCCGCATGGAATAGAGATCCACACCAACCACGACGAACGGCGACAACCAGGGGGTCGGCTTGAAATGAACATGGGCCGCGACCATCGCACCCCCGGCGACGCTACGATCAGTGGTGTTGGGATCCACGGGTTGGTCGCCCACCGCCTGGACACGCCACACCTCGGCGATGACGGCAGCGGCCAGTCCTATATCGACCCCGCCCAGCGGATATCGCAACGTAGCGCCGGCACGGATCGGTAGTCGATTCAGCGAGCCGGTGCCTTCCGCCAACTCAAAACTCGCTGGCTGCACGATGTCCGCGGAGAGGTCGATCTGAACGGTCCTGTTGATGATCAAGGCCGCGTGCAATCCCAGGCCGCTGACATAGGGCCCATCGGTTGACATGACCACGGGGAGGTAGCTGACACCTATCCACAAACTCGGGATGGATGATGTCTGTGTGGCCATCACGTCGGCCGGTTCATCTGCTGCCGGCGGAGGCACCGGCTGGACCACCGGCTGGACCACCGGCTGGTCCACTGGCTGGGTCACCGGCTGTTCAAGCCTCACCTTGCCCGTCAGCAGCGGATCGATTTCCGAAAGCACCATGGTCGCGATCAGGTCGCAACGCGAGGCCCATCCTTCGTCACTAGCCGGGATTGGACGGTAGCGTGGATCGCCATCTTGGGCGGGGACGAACAGTGCCAGACGGTCGTCATCGGTTAGCCAGACCACCACCTGAGCCCCCTGTTCGATGGAGGCGTGTACGGCGGCTCGTGGGTCCCCGTCGTCCCTGATCAGGGTCACCCGCGTGGGATAGACGCTCAGGTGGGCTTTTATGGCAGTCCAGAGTTGGATGGTGGCCTGGTCCCTTTGTTCGTCCTGGGCATCATCGCCGATCACCATCACGTGGATCGGTTCGGCCCCGTATGCCTGGTGAACGGGCCACACCAGCGACCACGGGAACAGGACGACCAAACCCATCTCGAGGATAGCGAGCCGATGGATCATTTTACGGGCCAGGGACCGTCTACACCTACCGGGTTTCACAGGCTGCCAGCCCCTCTCGTGCCTGGAATTCGTAGGTGGTGCTTGTCTCCCGTTCCAGCACCTTGGAATAGGCACGCCGGGCGTCCTCGCAATTGCCCATGGCCTGCAGGGCGTCGCCACGGGCCACGAGTACTTCGGATACGGCGTACGCATCCCCGTGGAACGCCAAGAACGGGTCGGTCGCTTCGATCACCTCCCGCGGTGTGCCATTCGCGGCCTGTGCGCGGACGATGCCCAGCCTTGCATCGAGCGCCAGCGGACCAAGGGGCTGTCTGTCCAGGTAATCCGAGAAGCTGGAGATGGCCTCCTGGGGATGGCCCATGGCGGTGAGTTTCATCTGCCCGATGGCCACGCGAGCATTATCAGCGGCGTTGCTGTCCGGGTATAGATCCACCAGCCGTCCATACACGTCGCAGGCTTCGTGGTACTGGCCATCGGCTCGCTGGGACTGAGCCAACGATGTCAACTCGTCGATGGTCTGGCCCTCGTCGAGCGACGCGTCGAGTTGTAAGGCGCTCCTTGCCGCGCCTTCGATGTTCCCCAGATCCAAGGCATCGTGGACATCATTGGGGATGGTGGATTGTGTATCGCCGACGTCCTCCATGGTTGACCGCGAGTTGATTCGTTCGTTGGGTAACACCGCGTCGTTGACCGTGATGTCGTTCTCTGGAGGGTGTTTTATTTCCGTCACCGCAATGGTATGCGCCCCAGGAGAATCGGAGACCACCACGGTGTCGTGCTGGAGAGCGGGCGTCTCCGTCACCGGCAGATCGTTCGAGGTATGTGTAGACCGCCAGCTCGTCAACCAGGTGACGCCACCGACCAACAACAACAGGCTACAGATGCAAACGACCAAGGAGAGCGGTTTCAGGTTGATGCGGCGGGAGTGGGGTAGGGTTCGCGCAGCCAGCTGACGCTGGCGTACGAGGGGAGCGGAGGAGGGCAGGTCGCTCTCCTGGACGACGTGGACCGCCATGGTCATCAGGGCTTGCTCTTCGGCACAGTCGTCGCAGATGGAAAGGTGGGTGGTCAACGCCTCCCGGTTTGGCTCGGATAGCGCACCGCAAGTCTGTTCGACCAGGCACTTGCGCGCTTCTTGGCAATCGAAGCGGCTCATCGTTCCAGCTCCCTCGAGAGAGCCTGGAAATAGCGGTCTTTGCGCAGTCGCGAGACCAGATCTCGACGGCCGCGGTAGATGCGTTTCTTGGCCGTCTCGAACCGCAGATCCAGCATGATGGCGACCTCGGTCACGGTGTACCCGTGGAGCATGACCAGGATCAGAGGCAGCCGCCACGCGGGTTTGATCTTGGCCAGATGGCGCGTCATCCGCCGGATGGCCCGCGTCTGCTCCATGCCCGCATCCGTGGACCTCGCGGCCGGTGACTGATGCCTGTCCGAGGTGTCGTCGTAGCTCACGAAGAAGCGCCAGCGACGCCGCCGGAAATGGGAGCGCACCACGTTGAGGGCGATGCGGTCGATCCAGGTGGCAAATCGCGCCTCGGCGCGGAACGTCTCCAATCGCTCGAAGATCCGTGTCATGGCGATCTGGACCAGATCATCCACGTCGTCGCTGGGGCCGCATGCCACGAACACCAGCCTGCGCACACGGGGCAAGCACCAATGTGCGAGCCGCTCCCGAGCTTCCAGATCGCCTTCGACGATGGCAGACACCAGTCCGTGTATGACGTCCGGATCGTCTGGCAGCGGGCGCAGCAGGGGTTTCATTCCTTCTCCACGTTTCCTTAGACCCCCGCGATAGGTGATCGGGGGACAGGTTTTTGTGGCCACGCGGTAAAGAATGGGAGGAAGACGGGGAGAAGGAGCGGTGTCAGACACCGTCACTATGGGTCTCCTCACGTGCTTATGCGGATTTCTGTAGCACCGAGATCGGGGACCGAAAGGGGAGGGCGCCAGGGCGTCACGACAACGTCACGGGCCTGACTCATTGGGCTGGAAATCGCCGGCTTTCCGTAACCGAACTGTCACATTTGGGAGTGTCCGCTCGCCTGGTAAGTGTCCCAAATTGTCTCAACAACTGTACCGTTCCCGATCACGCGACGGCGTGAAACACCGCCTTCCCGGAGTTCGCGGGGATTTCCAACCCTGGCACGCTTCTTGATATACATCGCCTCAACCATCACAGAGAGGTTTGACCATGCACCTTCCGAAACGCGCAGCCACGTTGGCCATCCTGGCCATCGCCCTGATGAGCGCCACCGCCGCCCTGGCGGACGACACCAACCCCGACTACATCCCCGAGGCCGTCGCCGGCGTCGAGGTCGAAAAGCCCACCGGCTTCAACCCCCGGCTGGCGGTGTCGGCCAGCCTCAACTTCAACCACGCCAACAACGTGGTGGGCGTGGACAACGGGCTGACCTTCAACGGCGGTTTCCTGCTGGATGGGGGCTTCTACTACCTGGGCGAGAAGCGCCAGCACGAGTGGATCACCTCCATGACCTGGGGCATGGGCTACACCCGCACCCCGACGCTGCCGGTCTTCTTCAAGAGCCTGGACGCGCTGAACGTGGAGACCATGTACCTGTGGCACACACCCAAGGCGCCGTGGTTCGGCCCCTTCGCTGAGTTCCGGCTGACCTCAGCGTTGTTCCCTGGCAAGACGTACTCCGCCACCGACGTGGACGTCGTGCGCACCGATCTGGACGGCAGCACATCGACCGAGTCCATCGCTGCTTTGGATCCCATCGACCTCACCGACAGCCTGGCCCCCACCACCTTGCGCGAGAGCATCGGTGCCTTTGCCACGCCGGTGGAGAAGGAGAAGCTCCGTGTGGAGATACGCGCAGGCGTGGGTGCCTGGGAGTCCCTGGTCCGCGGCGGCTACCT
Organism: uncultured Rickettsiales bacterium; assembly: GCA_964504165.1. Lineage (GTDB taxonomy): Bacteria > Myxococcota_A > UBA796 > UBA9615 > CAYRNR01 > CAZDDH01. The sequence continues at coordinate 12,842 of CAZDDH010000209.1, forward strand.
GGTGGACGACAACGACGAGACCGACACCCTGGAGCTGACGCAGATGCAGAACTCGGTGCAGGTCGGTGCCGAGTTCAACATCGGCCTCTCCGGCACGCTCAACAAGGGCGTCACCTACAGCGCTTTTGGCGCCATCATGCAGCCCTTCGCCCATAACGCCGAGACGGACCTTACCGGGGTGCAGCTGATGAACGTCGAGGCCGGCGCCACGCTGGGGGTCCAGCTGTGGGAGTGGGCCTCGCTGCAGTACCAGTTCAGCGCCGTGCGCATCCCGCTGGTGTACGACGGCTGGCAGGTCACCAACGGCTTGCTGTTCAGCTTCAACCTGAGTTTGGTCAAGGAACGACCGGCCGTCGAGCCGGAAGCCGCTGACGCGGCCAAGGAGGAGTAGGAACCATGGGAGAAGCCACCTACGCGATTTCGAATCTGGTACAGAAGCTCATCGGCTACGCCATGGAGTATGGCCTCAAGGTCATCGGCGTCATCATCTTCCTCATCATCGCCCTGATCATCGCCGGCTGGGCGCGCGGCCTGGTCCGCCGCAGCATGGAGCGGCGCAACATCGACCCGGCCCTGACCGGGTTCTTTGCTTCCCTGGTGCGCTGGATGATCCTCATCGCCGCCTTCATCGGCGCCCTGGGGGTCTTCGGCGTGGAGACCACCAGCTTCGCCGCCGTGCTCGGTGGCGCGTCCCTGGCCATCGGCCTGGCTTTCCAGGGCAGCCTGGGCAACTTCTCCGCCGGCGTGATGCTGCTGATCTTCCGTCCCTTCACCGTCGGCGACATCGTCAGCACCGGCGGCGTGACCGGCAAGTGCGTGGAGATCGGCCTGTTCACCATAACGCTGGACACCCCGGACAACCGCCGCATCATCGTGCCCAACGGCGCCGTCTTCGGTGAGACCATCGAGAACATCACCTACCACGACGTGCGCCGCGTGGACGTGGCCGTGGGGGTGGACTACGGCTCGGACCTCAACGTGGTGCGCCAGGTGCTGGAGAAGGCCGCCGCGTCGGTGAAGAACCAGGTGCCGGACCGAGAGCCCCAGATCTTCCTGGACTCCCTGGGCGGCTCATCCATCGACTTCCAGGTCCGCGTCTGGAACGCCCCCGCCGGCTACTGGGACACCTGGCAGGAGACCACCCAGGCCGTCTACGAGCACCTCAACGAGGCGGGCATCGGCATCCCGTTCCCGCAGATGGACGTGCACGTGGATGGGTCGGTGAAGCAGGGCTGAGCGTCCGCGCCGGCGCCGCGATCCCATCAAGGGCAGCTGGCGCCGTTCCCCTCGATGGTGGTGATATCGGCCACCGTCACCTGGGCGACGAACTCGTCCACCTCTTCCTCACACAGGGAATCGTTGCCTTCGATCCGTAGATCATCGAAGACCAGCGTGACGTTGGCCAGGCCGTCGAGGGCCACCAGCGCGGGGTTGGCGATGATCTCCAGATCCCCCTCCACGGTGTCAAAACCCGACAATCCATCGAGGGACGCCAGGGACTGGTTTTCACCGATCCACAGGTATTCGAGCGTCTCGACGTTGGCTAACCCCTGGAGGCTGGTCAGCGAGGGATTTTGATGGATGAACAGGGAGTCGAGGAGGGTGAGGCCGGTCAGCCCGTCCAGGTCGGCCAGGGCCGCGTTCCCCTCGATGGTCAGATCGCCCAGCGTGATGGTGAGGGCGGACAGGCCCCCGGTGCTGGTCAGGGCGTCGTTGCCCCGGATGGCCACGCCAAATTCCACGGCCGCGAGGTTGGCCAGGCCATCCAGTGACGTCAGCGCGCCGTTGCGGCTGATGACCAGGAAGTCCCCCACGTAGGTGAGATTGGAAAAGGCACCCAGATCGGCCAGGGAGTCGTTGGAGTCGATGTTCATGGAGCCGCCGACGGTCGTGATGGCGGACAGCCCGTCCAGGTCGGTCAGGAGGGAGTTCCCGGTGATGTCCAGGTCGGCTTCCAGGGCAGCGATGTTGGCCAGGCCATCGAGGTGGGTCACCAGGGGGCAGCGGTCGACTTGCACGCTGCCGCCCACGGAAACGACGCTGGCCAGCCCATCGAGGTTGGCCAGGCTGGCGTTGTCCGAGATCCGTAGGTCAACACCCACAGAGGTGACGCCGAGCAGCCCGTCGAGGTGGGCCAGGCCGCCGTTGTGCTCGATGCGCAGGTCTCCCCCCACGGCCGTCAGGCAGGCCAGCGAATCCAGGTCCTGGATGTCGTCACTGGAATCGATGGCGAGGTTGCCGGTGATTTCCACGCACTCCTGGAGGGCGTCGAGATCCCCTTGGCTGAGGACCGTGAAATCCCCTTCGCAGGTCTGGTGGCAGTCGATCCCGCCATCGGAGTCGTCGTCATCTGCGGGTGGGTCGTCTCCCGCCGGGCAGCCGACGAGGCCGATCACCAGAATCGGTATGACCCAAACATCCCTGTACCGCATCGTGTGCCCTCCAGTTGCAGACGCCAGGCTAGCACGGCTCGCCCGGCACGCGATCCGGCCGTCAGTAGCTCAGCGCATCGATCACCGACACCGCTCCGTCGATCACGACGACCAACAGCGCATGCTGCCTATCGATCGGTTCCACGACATAGATTGGCTCCGAGATGTTGGGCCCCGCCTTGTACGACCAGGCGAGCAGCTCTTCGCCAGTCAAGGCACGCACATTGAATCCACCGTCCGCGGCCAACATGGATCTGAGGTAGGCCTGAAGCTTGCGGGTGTTGCCCTCGCTCATGAGGACGGTTCCGGTGATGGACTGGGGGCCATCTGGCCCCATGGTCACCAGCTCGAGGGGGATCTGTCCCTCCTCGTCGAACTCGAGCTGGCCTTCGATCAGCTGGCAAATGCCGGGGAAGACCATCACCAGGTCACCGAAGAAGCGGTCCTTGTCGTCCCCATCCGATCCGAGCACATCCCGGGCGAACTGCATGGCACGGCTCATGGCCTTGTCGCTGACGGATTCGTAATTGATCTCGGATGGGATCGAATCGGGGTGAAGGGCCGTTGATGGGTCCGCTGTGGAACCGTTCCCAGCAGGCGCGGCGGCGGCCGACTGGGTCGTTTTACAGCCCTGAACGCCCGCGAACACCGCAACCAGAACTACCCACAAGAAAGTCGTTCTCCCCATCCCGCTGACCTCCGGCTGTCGTGGTTTCGTGTGGAACCTGTCCCCATGGTACATCCTGTTGTTGCCGGTAGGGCTTGCAGCGAGCCCGAGCCTCCAACAGCCGATACAGTTTTATCGAGCCGCTATAGGACACTCCCGTCATACGGAGGATCGGCTGAGCGACTTTCTGACCTGCGTGACG
>CAZDDH010000210.1:0-15862 GCA_964504165.1 uncultured Rickettsiales bacterium
CTGCCGTTGGCTTGGTCGCGGGCGTTGCCACGGGGGTCGTCGTGGGCTCGACCGTTGGCATGGTGGTGGGCGTTGCCACGGGCTTGGTCGTGGGCGCTGCCACGGGCGTCGTCGTGGGCTCGACCGTTGGCTTGGTCGTGGGCGTTGCTACGGGGGTCGTCGTGGGCTCGACCGCAGGCGTGGAAACCGTCGCGGGCGTGGCGATCGGCATAGCCGTTGGCACCGTTGTGGGCTCCGCCACGGTTGTGGCTGCAGGACTCGCTACGGACGTTCCCGTGACCGGGGCCTTGAACACAGGCGCGGGCTGCCGCGTGGGCGCAGGCTTGGCGTTGGGGGCGGCCGTGGCCATCGTCTGCTGCGTGGGCTCGGTTCCTGCCCTGGCCTCAGAATGGGCTGGGTGTTCGGGCTCCCTGGCTGGTGACCTGGGTATGCCTGTCGGTCTGGCCGCAGGCGGACGGTCCACGCCGGCGTCTGACGAGGGTGCTGGCGAGGGCGTCATCGGCGTGGTTGCCGGCGCGATGGGTGCGGCCACCGGTGGCTTGGGGGCAGCCGTCGGTGCGGTGGGCGAGGGGGTCTTCCCGGCCTCGGTCTGGGTCCCTCGGGGTGTCGTGGCTGGGATCGGGCCTTGGGCCGGGGGACGGGCGGGTATGGGGGCCATGATCGGCAACGAGTTACCGACTCTGGCCCGCCGGGGCGGGGCCGTTGCCGGCGGTTCGATCGCACCGTCTTGCGTGCCGGCGTCGGCCTTCGGAGCAGTCGCCTGCGATGCGTTGGCCTTCCGTGCGTGATCACTTGGACCCGTCGGTCCACCCTCGGGGTGATCCATCTCGTGGTTCCCGTCCGGCTGTGAGCCCAGATCGGGTTCGTCTTTTCCGTAGCCCGGTTCGAAGTGCCGCATGAACTCCAGTGCCCGCTCGGCAAGCCCCTTTTCATCGACTGGGGTGTCTGGTTGCAGGGGGGTATCGGGCGGCGTGTTCAACCCCGGTACTTTGCGCAGACGGCTCATGAGGCGTCCCCCTCTTCGTCCATCGCGATGGGATCGATGGCCAGGTTGCTACCCAGCTCGGCGGCGACCGCCGGGGGCATTGCCCCCAGGATGCGGCCTGCCTGTCGCGGCTGGAGATCCTCCAGTACGGTGACCACGACATCGGTCTCCATCAGCTCCAACATCTTCGCTGCGTCCTTGGGTTTCATCTGATTGACCATCTGCACCAGCGCGGCGGTTCCCTCGGCGCGGGCCTCGGCTCGCCGTTGAAGCAACGACTCGATCTCCAGCCGCAGCGCCTCCAGGTGTTCGATCTCCTTGCGCACTTCGGTCTTGTGAACCATCAGCGCCTGTTCACGTAGGACCAGCAACTCTTCGCGTTGGTCCAGTTCGCGGTGCCGCGAGCGCACCAGTTCGACGACCAATAACTCCTCGGGTTCCAGGCATTGGGTCTCGTCGTAGGCGGGATTGTCCAGGGATGGCTGGGGGCCCTCGGTCTCCTCCTCATCCTGCTGGCTGCGAGCCAGGGATCCGGGGATCGCCATTCCGAGCACGAGGCACAGCGACAAGAGGGCGCGCTTCACCGCTTGTCTCCTTCCTTGACGTTGAACCACGAGCGGGAGGCCAGGTCATCGGACATCAGCTCGTCCTGCCGATCCCGTTCCTGGTCTTTGCGCTCCTGCGCCTTGACCACCAGACGTTCCATCTGACGGTGGTGGATCACCTTCTTTTCCAGGTCCTTGCGGGCATCGATGAGCGTTTTTTGGAGCGTTGCCAGTTCGGTCCTGCAATCGTTCAAGCGGTCCTGAAGGGCGGCCACGTAGTTTTCGGTGATGGTGCGCTCGAAGATGTCGGTGATGTGTGTGCTCAGGGTCAGCTGGAGCGTCTCCACCTGTTCCGCCAACTCTGCTTCCATCCGGGCCAACTGGTCCGCGCGGCGCTGCAGCCCGGACACCTCGCCCGCCTGCTCGTCCCTTCGGTGCTGCGCCAGATCGCGCAGCTTACGCCGGGTGTCGCCGGTCATGAGCCCGCCTCACTGGGAGTCGTGCGTTCGATGGCGTCGGCCAGCGTGCGCAGGGCCTCCCGGGTCTCTTCGTAGGTGGGGCTGTCGTCGATCCCTTGCTTGAGGAAGGCCTCCACCACCGGCATCAGCGCGATGGCCTGATCCACCGCCGCGTTACTACCTTCTCGGTAGGCGCCGATGGTGATCATCTCCTCGGCCTCCGCATAGATGGACATCAACCGGCGCACCCGCAGCGCATCCTCCTCCTGGGAGGGATCGACGACCTCTCGCATCACGCGGCTCACCGAGGCCAGGACATCCGCCGCCGGGTAATGACCGCGAGCGGCCAGCCGGCGGCTCAGCACCACGTGACCGTCGAGGATGGCGCGGGACGAATCCGCGATGGGATCGCGCAGGTCGTCCCCCTCCACCAGCACCGTGAACAATCCCGTGATCGATCCGCCTGAATTGAGCGGCCCACACCGCTCCAGCAGCTTGGGGATCTGGGCGAATACGCTGGGGGTGTACCCGCGGGCCGTCGGCGGCTCACCGACCGCCAGCCCGATCTCTCGCTGAGCCATCGCGAAGCGGGTCAGCGAGTCCATCATGAACACCACGTGCAGGCCCCTGGAACGGAAGTATTCGGCGATGGACGCGGCGATGAAGGCCCCCTTGACCCGTAGCACCGGCGACTGGTCCGAGGTGACGGCCACCACGACCGATCGCTCCATGCCGGCCGGCCCCAGATCCCGCTCGATGAATTCCCGGACCTCACGCCCCCGCTCGCCGATGAGGGCGATGACGTTGATATCCGCGGACACCTCCCGGGCGATCATGCCCAGCAGGGTGGATTTGCCCACGCCGGCGCCGGCGAAGATGCCCATGCGCTGCCCCCTACCGCAGGTGAGCAGCCCGTCCATGGCGCGTACGCCCAGCTCCAGCGGCTCTTCGATGCGTGCGCGCTCCAGTGGAGACAGGGATTCGCTCCACACGGGGATGTGGGTCTCGGGGTCCATGGGCGGGCCGCCGTCGATGGGCCGGGAGAGGCCGTCCACCACGCGGCCCAGCATCTCGCTGCCGACGGGGATCCGGAAGGAGGTCCCCAGGATCTCCATGGAGGACCCGTGGTGCACGCCGGACAGATCCCCGTAGGGCATGACCAGCACGGAGCGGCCACGGAATCCCACTACCTCTCCCAGCAGCGGCTCCCGCCCGGCGTCTGCGCCGATGGCGCAAAGGCTCCCCAGCACAGCGCCCGGAGCCTGCCCCTCGATGACGGTGCCACGGACCTCGTTGACCGAGCCCCGCCGGCGGAACAGCGGCAGCGTCTGGATCCGCTCGGCGAGCCCACGTAACGGCCGGTCCGGGGTTGGCATCATGACAAGACCCCAGGCTTTCCGCCCGCGGGCCGGTCGCTGTGCTTGGAGAGCTCTTCGCGGAGGCGTTGGAGGCGGTCCTCCACCGTGGCGTCGAGGTCGCCGCCGGGCGACTGAATCCGGCACCCACCAGGCTGGATGGTCTCGTCGGTCGAGAGGGTTAGATCCCACGATGCCCAGGACTTGCGGCCGATGCTCAGCTCGGCAGCAAGAGCGTCGTGGTCGGCGGGATTGAGCACGATGGTGATGCTTTCGTCTTCCTGGAACTCCTTCATCGCAGCGTCCACGACGCGGGTGATGAGGTCGTGGCCCCGTTCGATCTCGTCGTAGAGCAGCCACTCGGTCACGGCTGTGAGCACGTCGAGGAGATCGTTGCGGGAGCTGGAGGCGATGCGTGAACGGGTGATCTCGAGCTCCTGGATCACGTCCCTCGACAGGGACATCATCTCGCTGAGCTCCTTGCGCGCTGCTGCGAGGCCCTCCCGATAGCCGGCTTCGAATCCCTCCCTCTCGGCCACTCCGGGATCCTTGGGCGGCGCCGCATCGGGGTCGGCGGAAGCCTGGCTGATCCGCGATTCCGCCGGCGGTTTGGCCGGCGGGGGCGCGTTGAGCGGCTCGAAGGAGCCGGTCCCGGCGGCCAGTTCGCGGAACTGGCCCTTCTTGCGCCCCAGGGGTCGGAAACTCATAGGACCATGTCCGATCCCGAGTCATCGATGAACAGCAGCTTGCCCTCGGACTCCAGCACCAGGGCCTGGGACATGATCCGTCGTTGAGCCTCCTCGACGTCTTCCATGCGCAGGGGCCCGGTGACCTCCAGATCCTCCTGCAGGAACTGGGCGGCGCGTTCGCTCATGTTGTCGAAGAACTTGTTCTGGACGGATTCGGGCGACCCCTTGAGGGCGATGGTCAAATCCTTGCGGTCGATCTCCCGCATCAGCGCCTGGATACCTCGGTCGTCCGCGGTCGCCATGGTGTCGAAGCTGAACATCGAGCGCATGATCTGCTCGCTCAGCTCGGGGGACTGGTTGCGGATCTGCTGGAGCAGCTCCTCCCGCTGTTCCGGTTTGAAGTTCTTGAGCACCGCAGCGGCGCATTCGACCCCCTCGAGGTCCATCTTGAATTCGGACACGCGGCTGGTCTGGCTCAGCAGCACCTCCTCGATCTCGGCCAGCATCTCTGCCGGTAACTCTTCGAGCATGGCCTGACGGACGAGCACTTCCTGGCCCAGATCTTCCGGCAGCTCCTCGATGACGCGGGCCGAGACATTGGGCTGGGCCAGCGCGCACACCACGCCGATGGTCTGTGGGTGTTCTCGCCGCAGAACGGACGCCAGCGTCGTGGGATCGGTTCCGTTGAGCCAGTCCCGCAGGTTGCGCAGCTCCATGCCGTCGATTTCGCGGACGATATCGCGGGCGACCTGGGGGTCGGCCACCCGGGGGAAGACGTTTTGCAGGAAGCGCCGGCCCTTGAGCTTGAGCGGCGATGGCTGGAAGACGCGCGAGACGAACTCCAGGCAGATCTCCTCGACGACCTTGGACGAGAGTTGAGGCAGGGTCGCGATGGCGGTGCCGATGGACCAGACGTGGTCTTCGGGCATCTTCGACAGCAGCTCCCGGATGACGTCCTCGGGGAGGTTCATCATCATCACCGCAGCCTTCTGGATGCTGCTGAGCTCTCGCGCGTTGAGGATCTCCTTGGCCAACTCAGCCCTCCTCGATCCAATCCCTGAGGGCGCGGACCGTCACCGGGAGGTTGGCTCGCAGCACCGCTCCCAGGGCGTCGCTTCCCTCGTTGACCTCCAGGCCGGTCAGCTGTTCGATACGGCTCTGGAAGGCTGGGCTTCGGGTTTCCAGCAACGACATGGCGGATTCTTCGCCCTCCGGGAGGACCGGTTCCGGCTGTACGGCCACCGAGCTCATGATCGGGCGCACGATGTACCGGTAGACCATCACCAAAATGAAGATCACAGCCAGCCAACGCAGGATCGGTGCCACCGGGATCTGGCCAACGATGGCGGCGGCTCCAGCGCCCCCCATCTCCACCTCGGCCTCACCCATGAACGGCATGTTCACCACGGTGAGCGTGTCGCCCCGCTCCGAGTTCAGGCCCACCGCGGCGGCCACGACGGACTCGATCTGGTCCATGTCCTCGGGGGTGCGGGGGGTATAGTCGGTCTCGCCGGTGAGCGGATCATCGGTGTGGACGCCGTCCACCAGGACGCTGACGCTGAGGCCCAGGATGGTCCCGGCGGGTTGGACGCGGTGCTCCGTGGAGGACGCGATCTCGAAGTTGATCAGCTCGCTGTTGGTGCGGGACTGATTCTGGATCGATCCTCCACCCATGGCGTTTTCCAGCTCGGGCATGTTGGCCCCGGTGCCCGGAACGCCGGTGGCGGTGGCGTTGTTGCCCTCTTCTTCCGACTCTGCACTCTGGATGGAGCGGGGGGTCGTCCGGCCGGGGTTGTAGTCCACCGCGTTGGACTCCAGGTGGGCCGTGTCGATGACCGCCGTGACTTTGACTTCGGCTCGCCCGGGTCCGACGATGCGCTCCAGCTGCATCAGCGCCTTTTTCTCCAGCGAGCGCTCCATCTCCCGGTTGTATTCCAGCATGCGGTCCACACCCGCTATGCCGTCTTCTTCTTCGATGGGACGGGTCAACAGGTTGCCGTCCGTGTCCGCGATGACCACGTCCCCCGGGGACAGCTGGGGGACGGAAGCGGCCACCAGGTTGGTCACCGCCATCACGTGCGAGTGATTCATGTTGTAACCGGGCTTGAGGTCCAGCAAGACGCTGGCGCGAGCTCTGACCCGGTCCTCGGGGAACAGCGCCTCTTCGGCCATCACCAGCTGGACGCTCGCGCGCCTGACGCTGGATATCCTGGCGATGGTCTGGGCCAGCTCCCCCTGCAGGGCTACCTGGAAGGTCGCCCGCTCCTGTTCCCGGGTCAGGCCGAGCCCCTTGCGATCGAGCAGCAAGCTCATGCCGGGTAGGGACGAGCCGAGGTCGCTGCCATACGCGGCCAGGCGCGCTTCTTCCACGTCTCCGGCCGGGACCATCAGCTGATTCCCATCGACCTGCACGCGGAACCCCTGTGCGCGCAGTGCCTCCACCAAGGTACGCGCCTCTGCCGGCTCCAGATCCCCCACAACGGGTGTCCACAGTGGGCGTTGGGCCCAGTAGATGAGCCCCACGACGACCACCAGCGTCACGCCGACGATGACGGCGAGGGTTCCCCGCCGACGCGGGGTGAGGTCGTTGTAGAATTCCATGAATCGGGCAAGGTAAGGGTTCATCGAGTTTTTCCGTCCTGAGGGACTCCGGGCCTACACCTGGAGTCGCATCACCTCTTCGTAGGCCGCGATGGCCCGGTTGCGCAGCTGCACCACGAAGCGCATCTCCAGGTCGACCTCGCCCAGGCGAATCATCGTGTTGTGCATGTCGACGTTCTGACCGGAGACCAGGTTGCTCACGGCGGTGTCGGCTGCAGCGCCGGTTTCCATCAGCGAGGAGACCGCGCCTTGAACCTTGTTGCTGAACTCGGCCGTGCGAGCAGCCTCCCCGGTCCGGGACTCCTCGTTCAGTTTGCGCGCCTGATCCAGTGCTTGCTGGGCGGCTTGCTGTACAAGGCTGACCTTCATTGCTGGGCCCCCTTACTTGCCGATTTCCATCGCCTTGAGTGCCATCGATCGGGTCACACTCAGGGCGGTCACGTTGGCTTCGTACGAGCGGGAAGCGCTGACCAGATCCACCATCTCCCGCATGACGTCGACGTTGGGCATCAGCACGTATCCTTCCGCGTCTGCGTCCGGATGCCCCGGATCGTGGATTCGGCGAGGCCCGCTGGGATCGTTCTGGACGTCCTGGACCACGACGTGCTGCAGGTGGGAGCGCAGTCGGTCCGCAAAGGCGGGCCGCGACGACGGCAACTCCGTGGCCTTGAACACCGGTTCCTTGCGGATGTACGGCCCGCCGTCGGCGGAACGGGTGGCGCTGGCGTTGGCCACGTTGGCGGCCACGATCTCCAGGCGCATCTGCTGCGCCGAGAGCCCGCTCGCGCTGATCTGGAGCATGCTGATCAGGTCCATGACTTCACCGTTACTTCCCCTCGCCGACCACGTATCGCAGCAGGCCGATACGCCGGTTGATCACCTCGATCGAGGCGTTGTAGAGCATCTGGTTTTCCGTCAACACCGCCATCTCTCGCTGCGGATCGACGGAGTTGCCATCCCCAGCCCAGGCCGACGGTTCGACCATCTGGACGACCAGCGCCGCATCGCTGTCCGACTCGCCGCCCAGGTGGGCTGTGTGTGTCCGCGTCGGCATCCCGGCGTCCCCGCGTTGCAGGCGCGCCATCGAACGGTGGAAATCCAGCTTGCGGGCCTTGAAACCAGGCGTGTCGGAGTTGGCCAGATTGGTCACCACCAGCGCGTGCTGTCGCGAACGCAGATCCAGCGCCTTTTCGATGCTGGCGGTGACGGGGTCTAGCAGGCTCCAGGCCATTCGTTCCTCCGGTGCGCAGACGAGAACGCAAAGGAGGTCGTTGCAAGTGCCGTGCCTGATCGGGAGAACCGCGGCGGAGCCCGGAATGGCGGGCTCTAGGCGCCTGGGGGTGCAAGCCTGTCGTGCGGGTTTCGACGGTGCGCTGACGTCGCTGTCAAAGGGATGACGATTCGGTGGGACTACAGTTCAGGGTCGGCGGACATCAGTTCCCGGATCTGGGCGTACCACAGGAGTTCGGTCCGATCGTGGGTGGCCAGGTCGGACCACAGGCCGGGTTCGCTCGCCAGTGGATTCTCATCCAGCACCTGTGCGGCCTCTTCTTCGTGACCCAGCTCCCGGAGGGTGAGGGCCCGGACGTACTGTGCGGCGCTGAAGGTGGGGGAGGGGGTCGTCTCGCTGTCCAGCCGCTCCAGCGTGGCCAGGGCCGCCTGATGGCGCCCCGTGCGGTGCTGGGCCCAACCCAGTAGTACCAGGTCAGCCGGGTCCGCATTTTCGCCGGCCGTTCCCTCCACCAGGTGGCCGACCGCTGCATCCAGTTCTTCTTCGATGATTTCGATATGGGCGAGCAAGCACAACGCCGGCCTGCGGAACTCCACGGGCTGGCGCCTGCCCAGCGCCGGGGCCAGCGCTTTGCGGGCCAATGATGTTCTGCCGTTGAGTAGCAGCAATTTGGCTTCCACCAGGGCGAGCTCCGCCCTGTTGTGTGTTCCGTTGCCTTTGGTGCGCAGGAACTCGACGGTATCCAGCCCCTCCTCGAGCTTTCCGGACATCAGGTACAGTCTGGCCAGGCGTAGGGTGACCTCATCCCGTTCGGTGTCGGTGAGGCGTTCATCGACCATCATCTCGGTCAACACCCGGCGGGCGTCGTCCCACAGCGAGAGCGACTCGAGGGCTTTGGCTGCCCGCTGCATCATCTCGGGTTCGTTGCACTCGTCCGCCTGGCGTAGATCCAGGAAATCCAGGTACAGGCCGGCGACCCGGACTGCGTTCCCGTCTTCGTCGGCCATCGTCAGCAGGGTCGTGGCCGCGGTGCACATCCGCTGCTCCGCATGCAGCCGCCCCGGGAAATCTCCGTGGAAGCGCAACGTGTCCCGATCCATCCGCACGCCGTCGAGCAACATGTCCTGCTGGTACAGATAGGCCGACTCCACCAGGGCGATCTCCAGCGCCGCCGCCGGCTCGATGCCGGCCAGCCCCCTCAGCTCGGCGATGACGTCCGGATGAGTGGTGGCGTCCGGACTCTCCAGCTCCCACTCCAGCTCCCGGATCCGGTGCAGGAACACGGCCCACCGTGAGCCGGACTCCTCCAGGTTCCGCAGCCAGTGCTGGGCTTCCGTGTCGTCCCCGCTCAGGCGCGCACAGTCGGCCAGGCGGAGCAGGACCAGTGGCCGCTTGGGGCCCTCTTCGAGTTCGAGTTTGCGCAGCGCACGCATGGCCTCTTCTACGGACCCCGCCCGGTAGGTGACCTCGGCTTCGAACCAGGGATCGATGAGTACCTCGGCCTGTTCTGGCCACCCCCGGCGCAACGCGGTCATCAGGGCCAACGATTCTTCGTGCCGTTCCTGGATGGCCAGCGAGAACATCATCGCCGCCAGCGGTGCGGCCCGGTCCTGGACGGGCAACGCCTCTCCGGCCCTCTCCAGGTCTTCCATCGCCTGATCGTGGCGGCCCATGCCCTGGGCCGCAAGCCCGCGACCCAGCCTGTACCACGGCGCCGAAACCGATTCTCCAGATGCTTCTAGCGCTCGGTCGAAATAGATGGCCGATGGGCTCATGGCACCCGCGTGGTAGAGCGATTCCCCAGCCAGGGCCAGCGCGGGGACGTTGAGGTCTGCGCGGGGTGACGTGGCCGCCGCCAGCTGGAAGCGTGCCGCGGCTTCCACCCACCAGCTGCCATCCCCGCCCTGGGCCGCCTTCGAGCGCGCTTCCAGGCCGTCGGCCAGCGGATCCAGGTTCGCGGCGACTTCACCCTGCTGGAGGGAGTCTTGCCAGGCCTCGTCCAGCAAGATGAAGGCGGCATGCGACTGGGGAGCCTCGCGGGAAGCCAGCAGGGTCCAGGGGCTCGTGGCGCCCACGGGCACCAGGCCGCGGGGAGTGGCCACTCCGCCTGCAGCTGCTTGCTCTTGAAGCCGGTTGGTCAGCTGCTCGGTGAGCGTCAGCGCGCTTTGCTCCTTCGATGCCTCGAACGTGAGTACCAGCGTTCGGCCACCGGCCGGGTCGTCGTCGAGCCGTGCCAGGACGTCGGTGACGTCATCGGCCAGATCGAACGTGGCCGTCAATTGGGTCGCTTCCCCGGATACGGTCACCTGCTTCACGGAGGCATGACGGGTGACCAGGAGATCGGCGGTCAGATCGGGCCGCCCGCTGATGACTTGCACATGGAACTGGCCCCAGATGGGGCACACGTCCCATTTGGCATCGGAGCCCCCACCCAGCGGAATGGACAGCTGCGCCGCTGCCGCGCTGCTCAGGGGTAGTACCGCGCAGTACAGGGCAACGATCACCGCCAGATAGGGGCGGAACTGCGGCTGGGCAGGCCGCGTCACGCGGCGCCCACGTCGACACGGGGGCTCATCCCCAGCCGTTTGAGTCGTTCCACGAGCGTGGTGCGATTCATCTTCAGGAGTGTCGCGGCGCGGTTCTTGTTCCAGGACACCCGGTCCAGGACCTGCTCGAGGATGGCCCGCTGGAAACGCTCGGTCTCGGCATAAAAATCCAGGCCGTCGTCGGGAATCTCGATGTGTACCCGGGGAGGGCCCGAGGAGGTTGCCTGCCGGAGGCTAGATGGCAGATCGTCCTCGTCCAGCACCGGTGCCTCGGCCAACACCATCATCCGCTCGAGCACGTTGAACAGCTGGCGCACGTTGCCGGGCCAGGTGTGGGACTTCATCGCTTCGAGGCACTCGCCGGTCATGCCGGCGATTTCCAGCCCGTGGCGTTCGTTGAACTCCAGCGCGGCGTGACGGATCAGATCGGGGATGTCCTCGGTTCGATCCCGAAGCGGCGGCAGCGAGACCGGTACGACCTCCAGGCGGTAGTACAGGTCGGAGCGGAAGCGCCCAGCCTCGACTTCACCGGCCAGATCCCGGTTGGTCGCGGCGATGAAGCGCACGTTGACGGGTTTGGGCCGTGAGGCGCCCACCGGGGTCACCTCGCCCTCTTGCAAGGACCGCAAGAAGACCGGCTGCAGGTTGAGCGGCAGCTCCCCGATCTCGTCGATCAGCAGGGTCCCGCCATCCGCCGTCTCGAAGAGGCCGCGACGGCGGGACACGGCCCCCGTGAAGGCGCCCTTTTCGTGCCCGAAGAGCTCGCTTTCGATGAGTTCCCCGGGGATGGCGCCCGAGTTGACCGCGACGAACGGGCCACTGGCCCGGCGGCTATTCTGATGGAGCGCCCGGGCCACATCTTCCTTGCCCGTGCCGGTCTCGCCGGTGATCAGGCAACAACAGTTGGTGCGCGCCACCTTCTCGACGCGTTGATAGACCTTTTGCATGACCGGAGAGTCGCCCACGAGTACGCCGAGGTGTCTGGATGGCGCGGGCAGCCCGTCGTCGAAGCGCAGCGCCAACTCATCGAAGGCGCGGGTCAGCACGCCGCCCACGAACGGGCGGCCAAAGGCACCGACGCGGCTGCGGAGGGCGGCGGGCAGGCATCCGGAGATCTCCTCCTGCATCGTGGGCGGGCACAGGACCCACAGCCGGTGCAGGCTGGACGGTGTGATGCTCGACAGCGTGGCCAGGGAGCGCCGGTCCGTCACCGTATCGGTGAGGATCACGAACAGGAGAGGGGACTCCTCGAGCTCGAGCGCGGATTCCAGATCTCGAGGGCTGGAGATGTAGTTGAGGGACGCATCGGGGGAGAATTCCTCGATCCACTCTCCCACCTGTTGCGCGAACAGCATTTGCCCGCATACGACTGCTTCCATGGCCTGTCCCTCCTAGGTCAGACATGCCCTGGCGCACCAATCCGCCCCCCGTGCACCGGGTTTTCCGGACTCTTCTCCATTGGGAAAACGATTCCCTCGACGGCGACCATCTTGGCCCGTCAAAGGCATTCCCGCGGAGAGCCATCTTGTACTCTGCCGAACCGATCATCTTCAGTCGCTAGGCGACCTATCGTAGCTAGAATACCAGTGTAAGGGCAATGGGTCAACGAACAGCTCTTGATGCTTCGCGCGCGCATGCACAACCGGCTGGTTTTACTGATTTTTTTTGGGCGCTTTGTGATTTGAACTCAAGTTGAGGTAGCGTTGTCCGATACAAAAAGATGTGTCGAGACTGAGCGCCAATTCGGGTGGCTGGCTCTCGACACGTTGTTAGGGTATGCGGCTGTCTGTCCGGCGGGAATTGCAGGCCTCCCGCCGGGCAGCCAGTCGCTTTTTCTCGTAACGCTGGAGTCGTCGATGGATACTGCATTGTTCGAGCCGTTTCTTAGTTCCACGCTGGAAATGGTCGAGATGATGACCGGCCTGGAGGGGAAAGCAGGCGACTCTATTGGGGGAATCATCGAGGCTGATGTATCGGCATCGATCCAGATCTCCGGTCAGATGAGTGGCCAGCTGACCATCGCGTTTCCCAACGATGTAGCCCTATCCCTCCTCTCTATGATGCTCGGCCTCGAGCCCGAGGAGCTGGACCGTGAGATGATCGGGGATGGCGTCGGGGAGATGGTGAACATCGTCGCCGGCCAGGCAAAGGGCGAGATCGAGACGGAGGGTGAAGCGTTCAACCTCTCCATCCCCGTGATCGTCGCCGGGCCCCATCACACGGTCGAGCTATTCAAGGGGAACCGCATCGGCGCGCAAAAAATAAATACCGAGGTTGGTGCATTCGCCCTCGCCCTGTGGCTCGAACGCGTAGATTTAGCCGGCTGACATTCCCGCCCCCTGGCTCAGCCGTCGTCGTCCAGCTCACGATAAATCTCCTCAAATCGATCGCTCATCGATTCGAATACCGCGAAGACCTCCGGGCAAAAATGTGTCCCGGCCCCCTCGGTGATGATGCCTACCGCTTTTTGATGGGAAAACGGCTGCTTGTAGGGGCGGGCCGAGCGCAAGGCGTCGTAGACGTCCGCCAGCGCCGTGATGCGGCCACTCACAGGAATGTCCGTGCCCGCGAGTCCGCGGGGATACCCCGTGCCGTCCCAACGCTCGTGGTGGCACATCGTGATCTGCGCAGCTTGGACAACGACCGAATCGTGTTGTGGGTGGTCGGGGGCTGATAGCGCAGGTGTCTGGAGAGCGTCCGTCAGGTGCGAAGATTCCACCGGGCTGAGCAAGATATCAGAGCCGATCTCGCAATGGGTCTTCATCACGTGCCACTCGGCACTCGTCAGCCGGCCTTCCTTCAATAATATGGCGTCCGGGATCCCGATCTTGCCGATGTCGTGCAGCGGGCTCGTCTTCCCGATGAGCTCCGCCCGTTCCGCCCCGAGGCCCAGCGCAAGCGCGATTTCTTGGCTGTAGCGTCCAACCCGCAGGATGTGGTAGCCGGTATCCTCATCCCGGAATTCACCGGCCTTGGCCAGGCGCCAGATGATCTGCTCGTGGGCGTTTTCTAGCTGGAGCGTGCGTTCCTTGACGCGCTGCTCCAGTAGCTGATTCTGGTCCTTGAGGGCGTCTTGCATCTGTTTGAGCCGTAGCGCGTTGCCCAGGCGCGCGATCAGATCAGCAGGTTGCACCGGTTTGATCAGCAGGTCGGTGGCGTCCATGTCCAGGGCCTTGCATTTCAGATCGTGTTCGGTGTCACCGGTGACGATGATCACGGGTATATCCCGCATCGCCTCGGTCTGCCGGATCGACGCCAGCAGATCCAGCCCGCTCCGCCCAGGCATGTTGACGTCCGTCACCACGACGTCCATGGCTCTGCTGGACAGCAGGTCCTCCGCTTCGGTCACATGGGTCGCAAAAAATAGCTTCCACGTCCGCCGCTGGCGGCGGAGGTTGTGCCGGAACGACTCCAGAACGTGGGGTTCATCGTCCACGAACAGTACGTTGAATGCCTGATCCATCCTGCTTTTCCACCCTTTGAGCAGCGCCGATTTCCTTGACAATCACGCACGGTAATGATCAACTAAACTCAGCTTAACACAGTCTTTGTATAGCTGAAGACAGCATTTTACGGCCGAGCCGGCGGCTGGTTCTTCGGGACACGAGGGGACTGGAGTTCACGAGCATGGCAGGTGAATCGGATATCTTGAACGCCCGGGATGCGGCGGACTTCCTCGGCGTTCACGTCGAGACGTTGCGTAAGATGGCGCGGCGCAACGAGATCCCTTGCTTCAAGCTGGGCAAGGACTGGCGGTTCCGAAAGGAAGCGCTGGTGCGGTGGGCCGACGATCAACGGCCGGTCTACGCCAGCAATGACAACCGGTGGTCCGTGGTCGTGATCGATGACGAAGTGCGGGTCTGCAAGGTTACCGTGGACGCCCTCGAGCGGCTTGGCTGCCAAGCACAATATGCAACCAGCGGGCCAGAGGGGCTCGACCGCATCGCCGAGCAGCAGCCGGACCTGATCCTACTGGACCTGCACATGCCCGATATGAGTGGCCCGCAGGTGCTCGCCGAGCTCCGGCGGGAGCAGCCGACGCTGCCCGTCATCATCGTGACCGGATACCCCAACAGCGACCTGATGCAGCAGGCCATGCAGTTCGCGCCGGTGATGCTGCTGGCCAAGCCGCTGGATCGGACGCTCCTGGAGCGGACCATCCAGTCGCTCTTGGGCGAAAAACACAACATGGGTCACCGCACATGATCCGGGAGAACTCGATATGAAGGCTGGCGGCGAGGCGACCCAGATCCCCACCGCGCTCGTGGTCGATGATGACCCCATGATCGTCAAGGCCCTGAGCCGCATCCTCAAGAAGGATGGCTACGCGGTCCATGTGGCGGCTCACGGTGGGGAGGCTTTGCAAGCGTTCGAGGAGGCCGAGTTCACGATCGTCCTGGCCGATGTGAACATGCCGGGCATGGATGGTTTCGAACTCTGCAGCCGTATCCTGGAAAACCCGCGCGCGGTCCATCTCCCGGTCGTACTGGTCTCTGGGCGGGTCAGCAATCAGGACGTGGAGCGAGGGCTCGATGTGGGCGCCGCCGACTACATCAAGAAGCCCTTCGACAGCGCCGAGGTGCGCATGCGCGTGCGTACGCAGATCCACCTACACGAGACGCTGCGGCAACAAGACGCTCTCCGTACGCAGCTGGCCCATGCCCAGAAGCTCGAAGCGGTGGGGCAGCTCGCCTCCGGCATCGCTCACGAGATCAACACGCCCACCCAGTTCGTCAGCGACAGTATCTACTTCATCAAGGAGGCGTTCGAAGACCTGTGGGAGATGGTCGCGCAGACCCGGCGCGCCGTGGAGGCGGTCCAGGACGCGGACACGCGGGCGAGCCTGCTCAAAGCCCTGGATGAGGCCGAGGAGGACGCGGACTTCGAGTACCTGGACGAAAACCTACCCGGGTCCTTTGTGCGCTGTACCGACGGGCTGAAGCGGATCGCGGCCATCGTGGGCGCCATGAAGGAGTTTGCGCACCCGGGTAAAAAAGAGATGCAGGCCGCGGATCTCAACCAGGCGCTCAAGGCGACTCTCACCATCGCCAAGAACGAGTACAAATACGTGGCGGATGCGGTGCTCGAACTCGGTGATCTGCCCGCGGTGATGTGCCACATCGGTGACCTCAACCAGGTGTTCCTCAACCTGATCGTCAACGCCGCCCATGCCATCAGCGACGTGGTCGGCGACTCGGGTGAACGGGGCACCATCTATATCCGGACGCAGCAAGAGGCTGGTTTGGTTCGCATCGAGTTCGAGGACTCGGGCAGCGGCATCCCCGAGGCCGTCCAGGCCCGCATCTTCGAGCCGTCCTTCACCACGAAGGAGGTGGGCGTCGGCAGCGGGCAGGGCCTGGCCATCGCGCGTTCGATCATCGTGGACAAACATCAGGGAACCCTGGCCTTCGAGACCACCCGGGGCCAGGGCACCACATTCATCATCACCATC
>CAZDDH010000211.1:0-15690 GCA_964504165.1 uncultured Rickettsiales bacterium
GAGTGGTGACCACAACATGTAGGGGGTGGAGGCGCTAACCGTCTACCCCCCTTCATGAATTCGCCCCCCAAGGCGCCCTACTCCTCCGCCCAGAAGTCCCGATCAACAAGCGACCGCCGGTTTACCAGCCGCTCGAACCGCTCCAGCCCATCCAGCCCATCATCGGTGACCATCACCTGGTAGTTCGTCCCCCGCAGCCCCACCGCCTCCAGGTTGAAGGTGTCCGGGTTCCGCTCGTCCTCGCCGCCGGTGAGGATGTTGGCCAGGTGGTCCAGGGGGATCTGAAGCTCGCCGTGCCCCGGGGGGGAGTAGACGTCCAGCATCAGCGTCAGAGTGGATGGGATGACGTCCTCGACGTTGACGCGGTAATAGATCTTGGTCCGCACCGCGTCCACGTCCTCGGTGCCCTCCCAGGCGAAGTGCCCCAGTGTGTCGTTGAGCGCCAGCACCTCGTACAGCGGCGGAAAATCGGGCAGCACCGCGTGGGTACCGGTCATGGGCGGGCTGAAGGACATGGTGGCGTCCCCGGACCGCCCCAGGCCGTCGTAGACCGCCGAGGCGCCGTAGATGGTGCGGGCCGTACCCAGCCCGCCGTCGGCGCTGGAATCCAGCACCGGCACGATCTCCCAGGCCTCTCGGCCCCCGTTCCACAGGCTCGGCCCGCCCGGCGAAGCGGACTCGGAACGCGTGCTGTCGTCGTCGTCCCCGGCCGAATCGTCGTCGTCCGCGGGCGGATCGGCGTCCGGGTGGCTGAACGGCTCCAGCCCCACCCCCATCCCGGTGACCATGAAACCCCGATCCTCCTTTAGCTCCCTGTAGGACAGCACCGTGGGCGGGTCCTGGGTGTAGAACTCCTCGGGTGGCTCGGGCAGCGACACTGCCACCTCCCGGTCCAGGGGCTGGTCCAGGGCCAGCGGGACGTCGTAGATCCAGGTCTGCTGCTCCAGGGTCTCGTGGGGCACGTCGATGGGCCCGGTGACCCCGAACTGCAGCCTGTCGGCGAACGCACCGACAAAGTTGAACACCGACGACGCCCCCTGCTCCTGCACCGCCAGCGCGATGGCCAGCACCTCGCCCAGGTCGAAGTACCCCCCCGCCACCGACAGCACCTGCTCCCCCTCGAAGGTGGGCGCGATGTACATGTCGGCGATGTCCCGGATGACCACGTTGGCTGGCAGGTCCACGTTCAGGCCGAACTCGTCGATGTTGCGGTCGTTGGCCATCACGTCCGAAATCGAGAAATAGGGCGGCCCGTAAGGCGTGGAGGCCAGCACCACCGCCAGCCCCATCTGCCCCACCTCCGGCTCCCCGCTGAAGGTGACGTCGCCGACCACCTTGGCCCGAGGATAGGGCACGCTGACGTCCCGCAGCGCGGCGGTGACATTGCGGGCCTTGACCCCCTGCAAGATGGTGTCCCGGTACAGGGTGGTTTGGATCATCAGATCCACCGGCCCTTCGAACTCGCCACCAGCTGGACACGCCCGTCCGCGTCCGTGGTCCCAGCCACAATGACGTCCGGGACGCCCAGGCGCACCTCGGCCCCCTCGATGGGGCTGCCGTTGGCGCCCCGCGTCACCCGCACATCCACGACCCCCGAGGGCACCACCTGCACCGTGGCCTCCGTGGAGCTCAGCTCGTCGCGGACGGCGCGGATGGTCACCTGCCCCGCCTCCACGGGGTTCACTTCGCCGGCGAGGTCCAGCTCCACGCCGCTCCCCGTGACGATCTCGAAGGCGCAGTCGTCCAGCTTGGCCTTGTAGCCGTCCACCGTCTGGCCCACGCACAGCAGCTGGAACGGCGTCGCCGTGTCCAGCACCAGCCGTGCCGGGCGCACTTCCAGCCCGATGACCTGGTCCCCGGGCTGCACGTACCCGTCCCCCGGATCCTCGTCTGGATCCTCCTTCTTGCATCCCGATGGGGAGACGATCAGCGCGGCGAAGACGGCCACCGCGATGGCCGTGCGATCAAGAACAGCCATGGTCGATGCCGAAGCTGTCCAGGATGTCGTCCAGCTCCTCGTAGGCCCCCGACAGCTCCTCGGGTACGTCCCCGGCCGGGTGCACGGCGACGTTCTCTTGAAGACCCAGCCGGAACTGGAACACGCACTCGGGGCCGCCGGACTCGTCGATGTCCGCCTCGAAGAAGGTGGCAGGGACGACGGCATCGATGATGCGGTCCAGCTGGGCGGTGGTCAGCGAGGCCCGCCACACCTCATCGGAGTGGGCGCCTCCCAGGCCGCTCCACTCGCTGAGCTTGCCGCTCTCGAGGATGACGATGCCGCTGTAGGTGCCGCTGCCGTCATCGCGGCCGATGTCCAGGTAGAAGCCGTCCACGTCGTACTCGGGGTACTCGTTGTCGTAGGTGGCGTCTTCCGGATCCGTGTCGTCGTCCTCGGGTGGGGGTTCCCCGCCGCCGTAGCAGATGCAGCCGGAGGCGGCCAGCCAGCCGCCCAGCAGCACGAACCATGCCCAGCGATAGAAGCCATCCAGTCGCGTCTCGGTCATCCTGCCCTCGCTCACGGGATGGAGATGACGTATTCCTCGTCCAGGAACACGTACGGCAATTCGTCGATATCGTAGTTGGCGTCGTAGTTGGGGTCGCCCTCCACGCCGGAGCCGGCGTAGGGATCGTTCAGCGTCTGGATGTTGCCCTCGTTGAGGTGGAGGAATAGCCCCTCGAGCACCCGGTTCCACGCGATGTTGTCCGTGGCGACGATCCGCAACGTGTCGCCGGGCGCCGCCTCCAGCGGGATCGGCGCGTGCTGGTTGTCACCGCCATCGGCGTCCACGTAGATCGGGCTGCCGTTGAGATAGATGGTGATGTCGTCGTCCACCGCAAAGTAGTGATAGATGGTGTCGCCGCCGCTGATGACGTAGTCGAAGGTCTGGCCCTCCTCCCACACCAGCGCGGAGATGGAGTCGCTGCCGACGTTGAGGTCGTTGTCCTGGGCGAACAGGCTGATGGTGTGGGCGCCCAGCTCCAGTTCCACGTCGGCCAGCGAGACGTTCCCATCCCCGTCGGAGTCGTCGACCATGCCCAGGTTGCCCTGGATGCTGGAGTAGAAATAGATCACCAGCGTGTCGGAGCTCTGGTCCGCGTCGTAGACGGTCCCGGCCAGGTCCAACAGGCTCCCCACCTCCAGCGCGAAGCCGTTGTTTGGCTCGGTGATCTCCACGACCGGCTCGGATCCGCTGGAGCCCCCGTCGCCGGCCACCAGGTCCACCACCTGGACCTCGTCGTTGAGGTCGTCGGATAGCACCTGCAACGTGGCCTCGTAGTCCTCGCCGATGACGGGATCGTGGTGCACCTGCAGCTCGATGGAGAGCCCGACCTCCAGCTGGTAGGGCGTGTCCACCGAGGCGGGCAGCTCGACACTGAAAGCTCCCTCTTCATCGCCGTCGATGAACACCTCCTGGAGCGCGACCGGGCCGGTGCCCGTGCTCTCGAGGACGACCACCTGGGTCTCCGCCTCCGACCCCTCGGCCGTGTCGTAGTAGAGCGTGTCCGGATCGATATCGAGGACGGGCCGGTAGCCCAACCCGTCCAGCGGGATGTCCAGGACCGTGTCCTCGATGGAGTTGCTCGCCAGCCGCAGGATGCCCGAGTGGTCCTCGTCTTCGATGGGAGCAAACGCTACCTGGAGCACCCACGGCTCGCTGGACGAGATCGCCTGTGGCGTCTGTGAGCACCAAAACGCCCCGCCGGCGTCGTCCACCACGGTGATCTCTTCGAACTCCAGCCAGCCCGTGCCGGTGTTGGAGACCTCGATGGGTGCCGAGTGCACGGACATCAGGCTCACCGAGCCGTAGGAGAGGGACGTGGGATTGACCGCGATCTGCGGCTGGGCGTTGGCAATATTGGTGTCCTGACACCCGGAACCGGCCGCGCAACCGGACAGGACCAGCAACAGCCCCAGCCACCCCGCACGTGCGATCCGCCTCATTTCATACATCGCCAATCCTCCTGGCCACATCTTACATTCGGGCGCGCGTATGACAATCCGGTATCCGTACCCACACCTACCCCCGCAGGGCCGCCTCCCAAAATCGTTGCAAGGGCAGGGCCACCTCATCGGGTCGTTATTGCCACCGTGGCTAAGCCCTTGGAAGCGCGCGCGGAGGGGCGCATAATCCCTGGTGCGACGGCGTCATATCCGTCTCACAGTAGGTTGCATGAGCTTCACTGACCGATTCCTGGGCCTGGAAACTCGACGGCACGACAAGAAGTTCAAGGCCATCAACAAGGCCCTGGCGGAACACTGGGAGAGTCCGGACCTGGATATGGTCCGCGAGGCCTTCGAGCTCGCCAAGTACATCCACGCCGACCAGCGGCGCAAGATGGCCGACGAGGCCTACATCGTCCACCCCCTGGACGTGGCATTGGCCTGCGCCGAACACCAGATGGACGACGTGTCCATCGCCGCGGCGATCCTCCACGACTGCATCGAAGATGCAGAACCGGCCCTGGGGCTGACCCGCGACGTCATATCCAGCCGCTTCGGCGCCGATGTGGGCGTGATCGTCGATGGCCTGACCAAGCTGCGTACGGAGAACGTCTCCGGGGCACAGGACGCCAAGGCCGAAACCCTCAAGAAGCTGATCACCACCACCGCCACCGACGATATCCGCACCATCGTCATCAAGATCTTCGACCGCGTGGACAACATCCGCACGGTGGACGTCTTCCGTGAGGAGAAGCAGCGCCGCATCGCCGCCGAGACGATCCAGTTCTACGTCCCCATCGCCGCCCGCCTGGGTTTCTTCAAGGAAGCCCGCGAGATGGAGGACCACGTCATGCGGGTGCTCAATCCCGGCGTCTACCGGGCGATCACCCGCTGGCTCAGCAGCAACACACGGTCCATCCAGCGCAACGTCGAAAAGTCGGTCAAGAAGATCGTCAAGGAGCTCAAGAACAAGGGCGTCCAGTGCCGCTACCAGCTCTACGCCAAGGGCATCGACACCATCTTCCACGAGCTGGAAACCCGGGGGCTGCCCATCTCCCGCATCGACGAGGGCCGCAACTTCAACCTGTGCCTGATCGTGGACGACGAGGACGCCTGCTTCCGGGCCCTCAACCTGATCCACGACCGCTTCATCCACAACCCCACCGGCGTCCGTGACTTCATCAACAACCCCAAGGTCAACGGCTACCAGTCCCTCCACACGATCTGCACCGGCCGGGAGATCCCCTGGATCCAGGTGATGATCCGCACCGAGGAAATGCACGTGGCCAACCACTTGGGGGTCATCACCCAGCTGCGGGCAGGCAAGCTCAACGACACGGGCTGGCTGATGGAGCTGCTGGATTCCATGCACGATGCGGCCCCGGACGAGCTGCTGGCGGTGACGTCGAGCGTGTTTTACGCCGAGATCGACGTGATGACCCCGCGGGGGGATCGGCTCAAGTTGCCGGTGGGCTCCACCGCGCTCGATTTTGCCTACCTGATCCACACGGAGGTCGGGGACACGGCCAAATCCTGCATCGTCGATGGCCGCGCCCGGCCGCTGAGGGCGGTGCTGCGCTCCGGCCAGCGGGTGGAGATCGTCACCAGCGACGAGGTCCGGCCCAGCTACCGCCGTTTTGGCTGGGTCAAGACCCCCCGGGCCACCAACTGCCTGCGCAAGGCCATGCAGCGGGCCGAGCGGGACGCCATCGCCCGTGAGACCACGCTGTTCTTGCAATTCCTCGCCCGCACGACGGGGATCATCTTGCGGCCGGACATGCCGGAGTTCGAGGCCCTGCTGGACAGCATGGGCATGGACTCGGAGTGGGAATTCGGCAGCGAGCTGCACGCCGGCCGGCTCAAATACGAGCGGGCCTTGCCCCACGCGGTGGAGATCGCCCCGGACCCGTCCTTCCGCGAGCTGATCAAGCGGTTGGAAAAGGATGGATTACTGACGGACGAGGAGGGGCAAGACGCCCGCCGGATGAAGAGCGAACGGGCGCAGCGCTCCCTGCTGCGTGACCTGATCTGCGAGGAGGTCCATCCGGGCCGGCAGCTGGATCCTTCCGTGGTGATTGCCGGCATCCGCGATCCGCTCCCGCTCAAGCTCGCCGGCTGCTGCCTGCCCGTCTTCGGCGACGATATCGTGGTGCACAGCGGCCGGGACCGGAAGCCCAAGCTCCACCGGCGGACCTGCAAGAGCGTCCGCTACATGGTGGAGTACGAGTCGGTGCACATCGCCCCGGCCATGTGGCGCCGGGAGCCACCGCTGCAGCTGATGCGCGTCGACATCACCGGCCGCGATCGGCGGGGCCTGCTGCTGGCCGTCTCCCAGGTGCTGGTGAAGCTCAAACTGGACGCACAGACCGTCAAGCTCAGCGGCCGCAGGGAGGACGGCACCGCCGCCGGCTACGCGATGTTGGAGGTCAACGACCTCACCGACATCGACACCGTCGTCCAGCGCCTGGAAGCCATCCCGGGGATCACCTCCGCCAAGCCTTCGTTGACCCCCTGAAGCCGCGTCACCACGGTGGTCATTTGTAGCCGACTGGGGCACGATGGCTGCATGCGCACATCCAACCTCATTTTGTTGTTCTTGTGGATCGCCTGCATGACGGGCTGCCCCGTGTCCGACGACGACGACACCACCAGCGACGACGACGACACCGCCGACGACGACGACACGGCCGACGACGACGACACCGGTGACGACGACGACACCACCGACGATGACGACGACACCGGTGACGACGACACGATGGAGGACGGAGACGGGGACGGGTTCAGCGCCGGCGTGGACTGCGACGACGGCGACCCGTCCATCACGCCGGTTTGGGTCAGTGTCACCGTACCTTCGGGCGGGGATGGCTCTGAGGCCTCGCCATTTTCGACCATCGCCGACGGAATCGCAGCCGGAACCGGCTGCGTGCGGCTGCTGGGTGGGGTCTACGATGAGGAGCTGACCATCACCGAAGACGTCATCTTGGTTGGCGTCGGCGGCGCCAGCGCGGTGCGCATCGATACCGCCGGGATGAGCCGCATGTTCGACGTGGAGGAAGGGGCCCACCTGGTGCTGCAGGGCATCGCAATGCACGGGGGTACGGCCACCGAGGGCGGCTGCATCCGCGCCACCGGGGCCACGCTGACGCTTCGACAGGTGACCTTCTCGGAGTGCTACGCCAGCGAAAACGGCGGGGCGATCCTGGCGGATATGTGCCAGGTCACACTGGAGGAGGTCGAGCTGTCGGGCGCCGCCACTCCAGGCGATGCCTCGGCCGGAGCGGAAGGGGGCGGCCTGTGGCTGGATGAATCGCAGCTGACGGTGGATTCTTGCCTGTTCGACGAGCTGCTGGCCCGCGATTACGGT
Source organism: uncultured Rickettsiales bacterium (assembly GCA_964504165.1). Taxonomy (GTDB): domain Bacteria; phylum Myxococcota_A; class UBA796; order UBA9615; family CAYRNR01; genus CAZDDH01. The sequence continues at coordinate 7,311 of CAZDDH010000211.1, forward strand.
GGTGCCATCTACATCGAGGAGGGGACGTCGGTGATCCACCGCAGCCGGTTCATCCGCAACGAGGCCGAGCACGGTGGGGCCCTGGAAATATTTGGAGACGGTTCGACGGAGGTGGTGGGGTGCCTCTTTGACGGCAATACCGCAGAAATCAATGGGCAAGACGTGACCTACGGCGGCGCCATCGACAGCTTCGGCAGCTCACTGTGGGTGCGCGGCTGCACGTTCGCGGGCAACATGGCCATCAACGGAGCCGGCATCTATTACAACTCGTCCGACCCCGCCGACACCCTGGAGATCCGCAACAGTATCCTGTATCACCAGCTGGGCTCCGCCTTGAATCTTGGCGGGATGGCCACCCTGTCCACGTCCGACGTGGTGTACAACGATTTTTACGACAACACGTACCTCTTCAACGGTAGCGACGACGCGAGCGACTTCGACGCTACCAATCTATTCGTCGATCCCGAATTCGTGGAATACCAGCAGCTTCACCCGGAGCTGAGCGATTTCCACCTGCTCGCAGGCAGCCCCCTGATCGACGCTGGAGATCCCGATCCCCTCTGGAACGACACCGACGCCAGCCGAAACGACATGGGCTGTTACGGGGGGCCCTCACCCCTTCCCTGAACCCCGATCAACCCCAACCCTTCTCACAACGCCCCTTGCCACGCTCCGTCGCATCCACCAAAATTCAAAGAGAGGGTAGGAGCACCGGATGGGGCAAAAGACCGCCGACGATACCACCGACAATCTCAAGCCAGGGCTGCTGGTCGCCTCGCCACAGATGGAAGACCCCTTCTTTGCCAGCACCGTGGTGCTGCTGTGCCGGCACGAAGAGGACGGCGCGATGGGGGTCGTCATCAACCGCTCCACCGATCTGGAGATGGACCAGGTGGTGGCGGATCTGGGGATCGAGCTGCCCCCTGAAACCAACCATTCCGTGATGTGGGGCGGGCCGGTGGAGCCGACCCGCGGCACGATCGTGTTCCGCGCCGGGCGGTTCACCAGCGATGACTCCCTGCACGTGCACGGTGACGTCCACGTCTCCGGATCCCAGGAGGTCCTGCGCCAGCTGGCCTCCGATCCGGCGCTGGGGGATGACTGGTTCCTGTCGCTCGGGTATGCCGGCTGGGGTCCGGGCCAGCTGGACCGGGAGATCCACGAAGGGTCATGGATCGTGCTGTCCGTCGACCCCAGCACCGTCTTCGAGGCGCCCATCGACGATCGGTACGACCTGTGTATCGCCTCCCTCGGCATCGACGCCTCGATGATCTTCATGAATCCGATCAACGAGTAGCCCCCGCGTGCAACCCCCCGGGGCTCTCCGGTCTTGACTTCCCGGCCTCCTTGCGCATAATCGCGCCTCACGTTTCCGGGACTCCGGACGGAGGGAGGTGTTTTTTAAGTGATCACAGTCACAGTCAAAAAAGACGAACCCTTCGAGCGGGCGTTACGCCGGTTCAAACGTAAGGTCGAGCAGGCGGGCATCAAAAAAGAGCTGAAGCGCAAGATGTTCTACATCAAGCCGGGCGAAGCACGGCGGAAGAAGCAGCGCGAGGCGATGAGGCGGCGGCGGAAGCAGGAGCGGAGCAGGTAACTGCAGAGCAGACACAACGCCTGATATTCACAGAGAAACCCCGGCCAGCTGGTCGGGGTTTCTTGCCTCCGGAGCCCCATTTGGGCGACCCTTCTGGCTCAGACCAGATGCCTGGGAGGATGCCGTGATTCGTAGTTCGCTGCCCCCGATGTTGATCTCGCTGTTCCTGTCCGCGGCGCTGTGCGCCGTGAGTTGCGCCTCTTCCGGGGGGGCGGCTGACGTCATCGTCAGTTCCCCGACGGACGGCGCCGAGGAGACCGCCGCGGACACCCCTGACGAGGCGGCCACCACGGAAGATGGCGCCGCCGAAGGCACCGGCAAGACCCCCAATCCCGGCCGCCCCACCGACGGGCCCCCCAAGCCGGCCGTCACCTGGGACGACAAGCCGCTGGAGCTGGGCTTCCCCACCAAGGGCTGGGAGATCTACTTTGGCCAGGGCCTGTGCATGCCCCAGCCCGCCTGCCAGTCCCTCAAGGCGGTCAAGAACGACAAGCTCGAAGCCCTCACCACCCGCGAAGACGTGATGAAGCTGCTGGGGTACATGGAGGACAAAGATCAAGCGCTGGCGCTGGTGCGGTTCTTCACCGATCAGCGCTGGGTGTTCACCGACGAGGACTGCATGGAGGTGGAGGTCGCCGCCGACGGCACCATCGACGTGCACTGGCCCAAGGAGCTGGACCTGGAGGCGCTGCCCGTCTCCAAGCCGGCCAAGGTCGTGGACTTCGAGGGGGGCTTCCGCGTGCAGCGTACCCTCCAGTGCCTGGGGCCGGCGGACGGCAAGGACCGCCTGATCCAGGTCAGCGAGACCGTCTTCTCCGACGGCAGCTGGTCCCGCGAGGAGACCGGCGTGCTGCTGGAACACCAGATGTGGATCCCGAGACTTCGGTGAGAGCCCCCTCTGTCCTCTTCGCCGCCGGGCTGCTGACAGCCTGCGGCGATCCCGCACCGCCCACACCCATCCACGACGATGACTGCGCCGCGGAGGACACGTCTGCGGCCGTCCCCCCGGTTGCGGCGCCACCCACCGAGCCGGAGCCGGACCTTAACGAGGGCATCTTGATGTTCCGCGGCAGCGCCTACCGGGATCTGCATGGCATCGGCACGTTGCCGCGGCAACAGCCCGAGCTGGCCTGGCGCCAGGGCGTGGGCTGCGGACACGAGTGGTGCGGGGTGGGCTGGACCGGCCAGCCGTTGCTGGTGGACTGGAGCGAGCGGGCCCGCGCCGTCCAGCCTTTTGTGGTGCCCGGCGGCCCGGCGGTGGAGGTGGTGGCCACCGGCCTGGACGGCCGCGTCTACTTCGTCGATCTGGCCACCGGCGAGCGCAGCCGGCCGGTGCTGCGGGCCCAGACCGGGCCCATCAAAGGGACGGCCTCCATCGATCCCCGCGGTGCCCCGCTGTTTTATGTGGGCCAGGGGTTACCGGGCACGGACGGCCGCTTCCACTACCGGGCCTATTCGCTGATCAACAACCGCATCTTGCTGGACATCGACGGCCGGCAGCGGGTGTGGGACGACCAGGAGCTGGGCCCCATCCGCTCCTGGGGCGCCTTCGACGGCAACGCCGCGGTGCTGCCCCAGCAGGACAAGTTCGTGCTCGGCGGCGAGAACGGCCTGCTGTACCAGGTGGACCTGCACACGGACTGGGACGGCCAGCGCGTCGGCCTGGAGCCCGAGGTCAAGCCCGGCACCTACCACACCATCCGCCCCAAGTACGGGGACGCGGAGACCAGGGACGGCAGCGGGCGCTGGGCGGCGGGTATCGAGTCCTCCGTGGCCATCCACGACGGCGTCGTGTACTGGACGGACAGCATCGGCAGCCTGATGGGCCGGGATCTGGCCAGCGGGGAGGACGTGCTGGCGCTGGACCTGGAGGACGACACGGACGCCTCGCCGGTGATCTCCATCGAGGACGGCCACCCCTACCTCTACGTGGGCTCGGAGGTGGACCTGCAGATCAACTGGCGCCCGGCCACCTCCACCGGCATCCTGCGCTTCGCCAAGGTGGATCTGGCCACCGGCGAGTTCGCCTGGCGCCTGGAGATCCCAGCGTGGACGTGCAAGCGAGCGGACAAGCGCCACGATTTCAACGGCGGCATCCTGGCCACCGCCGCCACCGGGCGGGGCCCCTCGGAGCACCTGGTGTTCGTGCCCAGCGCCCACGAGCCGGGGCTGGGGGAGGGGCGGCTGCTGGCCGTCCGCAAGGCCCCGGACGAAGACGGCAATCCGGTCATCGAATGGGCCCAGCCGTTGCACGGCCCGGGCTGGTCGTCCCCGGCCACCGATGGCGAGACCATCGTTTGTGGCGACTCCGAGGGCTGGATCCAGGCCTTCGATGCCGTCAGCGGCGACAAGCTGTGGGAGCTGCAGCTGGAGGGGGCGGTCGAGTCCTCCCCGGTCTTCTGGGACGGCCGCATCGTCGTGGGCGTCCGGGGCGGGGCGGTGGTCGCCCTGTCCGAGCCGAACGAGGAGGTCCTCCCATGATCGTCCACTCCACCGATCTGCGCGCCGTGCACCTGGTGGCCCTGGAGCGGGGCGAACCGGTCATCGAGACCTTGCTCGAGTTCGCCACCGAGCGGAACATCCGCTGTGCATCGGTGAACGGGATCGGCGCCATCGATGGCGTGGAGATCGGCGCCTTTGTCGTGGGCGAACGTCGGTACCAAAAGACGTCGCTGCCCGGGGAGTGGGAGCTGCTGTCGCTGAACGGGAACCTGGCGGATGACGACGACGGTGCCACGGTGTTCCACCCCCACGTTGTGCTGGGGGACGCGGAGGGGCACACCCGCGGCGGGCACCTGTTCGCGGCGTCCTGTGCGGTGACCGTGGAGCTGGTGATCCACGAGTACGAGGGGACCCTCACCCGGCGGCCGGACGAGTTCACCGGCCTCAAGCTCTGGAGTTAGCTCCCCTCGCGGATCTCGTCGACGATCGACTCCTCGTCCGGGAACTCTCCCGTTTCGGCCTTGCTGTAGATCACGTTGTCATCGAGGGTGATCTCGAACCTGCCTCCGCTGGAACGGATCAATTCGGCCTCGATTCCGGTCTCGTCCTTGATCTTGTCCGCCAAACTGGCGGCCCGTGGAAGATAGTCTCAAGCGACGCAGTATTCGATGCTGAGCTGGTGACTCATTTGAATTCCTCCATATCGGTCCATGGGCTTCACAATGGACTATCCTGTTCCCTGTCCCCGAAGGGAAGGTGAATATGTCCTCTGAGCTGCAACTAGGTCGTCTTGTCGAAGGAAGCCAGGCCTATCGGTTGCCCGCGGACCGGCTCCGCACCCACGGCGTGGTCGTGGGCATGACCGGCAGCGGCAAGACCGGGCTGTGTGTGGTGCTGCTGGAGGAGCTGGCCCGGGCCGGTGTGCCGGTCATCGCCATCGATCCCAAGGGCGATCTGGGGAACCTGGGACTGCTGTTCCCCTCCCTGTCCGCCGATGAGTTCGCGCCATGGGTGGAGCAGGGCACAGACCCGGCGCAGACCGCCGCCCGGTGGCGCGAGGGGCTGGCCGGCTGGGGCCTCGACGCCGGGGACGTGGCTGCCCTGCGGCAGCGGCTCGATCTCACCGTCTACACGCCGGGTAGTGATGCGGGCGTGCCGGTGGACGTGCTGGGTGCCTTCCGCCGCCCCTCCGGCGCCGCGGCGGACGACGCGGACGCCCGGCTGGGGTTGGTCACTGGGACGGTCTCGGGGCTGCTGGAGCTGGTGGGGCGGGGGGGCGACCCGGTGCGGGATCCGGCCCACATCGTGCTCTCCCAGATCCTCGATCTGGCCTGGGGCGCCGGCGAGGATCCGGACCTGGAGACCCTGATCCTGCGGCTGGTGGATCCACCGTTTGCCAAGGTGGGCATCTTCCCCGTCGACCGTTTTTTCCCCCCCGACGACCGTATGAAGCTGGCCATGGACCTCAACGGCTTGGCGGCGGCGCCGACCTTCGCGCCGTGGACCCGCGGTGTCGCGCTGGACGTGGAGGCCATGTTGCGCACCCCCGGCGACGGCGGCCGCACCCCGGTGCACGTCTTCTCGCTGGCGCACCTGACGGACAGCCAGCGCCAGTTCTTCCTGTCCTTGCTGCTGGGCCGCGTGCAAGCCTGGACCCGCGTCCAGGGGGGCACCTCTCGGCTGCGAGCGCTGCTCTATTTTGACGAGGTGGCGGGCCACATCCCTCCCCATCCGAAGAATCCCCCCACCAAGGAGCCGTTGCTGGCGATGATGAAGCAGGCGCGGGCCGTGGGGCTGGGCATCGTGCTGGCCACCCAAAACCCCGTCGACGTGGACTACAAGGCGCTGTCCAACGCCGGGCTGTGGTGCGTGGGCCGGCTGCAGACCCATCAGGACCGGGATCGGCTGATCAAGGGGCTGGGCCGCCCGGACCTGGACGACGTGGTCGAGGGGCTGCAAAAACGGAGCTTCCTGATCCACGACTCCCGGGCGGAGCAGCCCGCGGTGATCCGCAGCCGCTGGGCGATGAGCTACCTGCGGGGGCCGCTGACCCGCGTCGAGATCGGCCGCATGAAGGAGCTGGGCGGCGGCGGAGCCCCAACCCCCGTGACCCCTTCGGCCGCGGAATCCGTTCAAACACAGGCACCCCCGCCTGGGCCGGCTTCCGTGGCCCCGCCCCCGGTCGCGCCGGTCGCTGCGGCCACTCCCGCGGCGGACGACGGCCTGCTGCCCGCCCCGCCGCCCGCCCCGTCGGACACGTGGTACCTGGACCCGCGCACCGTCTTCAGCGTCCGCCTGGGGGAGCTGTTCGAGGGGCACGCCGAACCCCACCGGGAAGATGACGCCCTCCACTACCGACCCGCCCTGTACGCCGATCTGGAGCTGCGCTTCGACGAGGACCGGGTGGGCTTCTTGCTGGACCACCGCGAGCACCGATTGTGGTTCCCGCTGGGGGATCGCCTGCCCGCCGATGCCGAGCGTATCCCGGTCGAGGACGGGGATCTGCGCACCGAGCCGGAGCCGGCCGGTCGCTTCGAGCCGCTGCCGACGTGGATGGACGAGCCCGACGAGCTCGCCGAGCTGAAGCGGCGCATCACCGACGACGTCTACCGCACCGAGACCCGGGGCATGTTCGTGCACAAGGAACTCAAGCTCTATGGCCGCGGGGGTGAGCCTCGCCCGCAGTTCGAGGCCCGCTGTCACCACGCCATCGTCGACCGCCTGCACGACAAGATCGCCAAGCTCAAGGATCGCTACGAGACCCAGGCCGAGCGCATCGAGAAGAAGATCCGCGACGCCGAGCGCAAGGCCTCGGAGCTGGAGGGGGCGCTGCGCTCCCGCAAGACCGAGGAGGCGGTCAACATCGGCGAGGCCGTCTTCTCCCTGTTCTCCGGCCGCAAGCGCTCCATGAGCACCGTCGTGAGCAAACACCGCCAGACCTCCACCGCCGAGGCCCGCCTGGAGCGCACCGAGGAGACCATCGCCGACCTGCGGTTCGAGGCCGTCGAGCTCTACGAGCGCCTCAGCGAGGAGATCAAGGAGCTGGAGCGGCGCGAAGAGCGCCTGATGGACGACATCGAGGAGCGCCCGGTGCGCCTGGAACGCAATGATATCCGGGTGCTGGCTTTCGGGGTGGTCTGGGTGCCGGTGTCCCGGCGGGTGTAACGCTCTACCCGATTCCTAGTTCGTGTCCGGATCCCCCTGCGGCGCCAGGTGCCACTGGAAGTTGTCGATGAACACCACCGAGTCGTAGATCCCGTCGCCTTCGTCCCAGATGGAGAAGCGCAAGGTGATGTTCTCGCCGGGGGTGACCGGGGAGGTGGTGGTCAGCCAGCCGGTGGCGCCGGCGTCGTTGGTGGTGCCGTTGTTGCCGTAGCAAGGCGTGCCGGTGATGCCGGTGAAACCCTGGCCCGAGAAGCCAGTGATGTTGTTCATCGTGGAGCAGTCGGTGACGACGAAGTAGTTGTTGTTCACCGTGATGGGCAGCCCGTTGCCGTCAAAGGCGATGTTGCCCTCGGGGATGCCGTCGCCGTCGTGGTCGGGGAAGTCGACCGGGTCCAGGGCCGAGCTCTCCAGGAACATCTCGAAGGTGTCGTTGAAATCGGTGCAGACCCACTCCTCGTATTCGGTGGAGGCGAAGAAGAAGTCCACGGAGAAGGAGTTGACCGAGACGGGCACCTGCAGCCTCAGATCCACCTGGGCCATGTCGTACTTGGTGTCCGTGCCCGGGGTGGTGGGCTGGCCGCAGACCACCCCCGCGCCGGTGTAGTCCCACTCGGTGATGCCGTTGTTGAGCTCGCTGCCCATCTGGGCCGGATCCTCGTGGAGGGTGCCGGTGTGCATGGCCAGGAACAGGCAGCCGTTTTGCGGGGCGATGGCGCTGCCGTAGTTGTCCAGCACGTCGATCTGCGCGCCACTGGAGAAGGCCGTCTCCGACGCCAGCCCCAAACAGACGTCCATGGCCGCGGCCCACGAAGGGGTGGTGGGGCAGTCGCAGATGGTGGGTTCGTCCACCTGGCCGTCACAGTTGTTGTCGATGCCGTCGGCCACGTCCTCCGGCAGCCCGGGGTTGGCGGCGGGGTCGGCGTCGTCACAGTCCCCGTCACAGGTGGAATAGCCGTCATTGTCCCAGTCGGCCGGGTCCAGCATGGGATCATAGTCGTCGCAGTCCCCGTCGCAGCTGGTCCAGAAGTCCCCGTCGTGGTCTTCATGGTTGAGGTCCGGGTCGTTGTCGTCGCAGTCCGTGCCGTCCGGCGTGCCGTCGCCGTCGAAATCGGCGGGCACGGTGTCGTCGTCGTCGCCGGTGTCGTCGTCGTCACCGGTGTCGTCGTCGTCGCCGGT
>CAZDDH010000212.1:0-15357 GCA_964504165.1 uncultured Rickettsiales bacterium
GCGGGGAGCGTTGGTTGGGGCGCTGGGGCTGGCGGGGCGCCTGACGGCGTCGGTCATAGGCCAGGAGCTGGTGGAGGTGATGCCCCCCACGGTGGAAGGGCTGTACCGGGACTGCCCCCCCGAGTCCCCCGGTGACCTGCTCACCGGTATCGCCCCCCGTGATTTTGCCGTGTTGTTCTGTGGCGGCTACAACACCTGGCTGGACGTGGACACCCTGTCCACCGCCGTGCTCAAGGCGATGGACGCCGACGAACGCATCCACCTGGTGAGCACCGGCGGCGCCCTGGCCGGCCACGAGGAGGGCAGCTTCAAGCGGTTCAAGAAGCTGGCCGCCCGCAGCCGTCATGCCAAGCGATTCCACTTCCTGGGCTGGGTCCCCGCCCGGCACCTGGACGCCGTCTACGGCGCCTGCGACATGGTCGTCAACGTGGACGTGCCCTGCTACGAGGCGGAGTTCGGCAGCCGTACCCGCCTGTTGGACGCCATGGAGCGGGGCCTGCTGGTGGCGGCCACCGACACCTGCGAGCTGACCCACGACCTCAGCGGTGTGGAGGGCTTCTTCCCGCAGGAGCTGGGCAACCCGGACCAGCTGGCCAGCCTGGTGGTCCGGCTGGCTGGAGAGAAACGACGCCGGATGGACACGGAAGGCCGGCCCACGCCCCTGTCCAACGACCCCCTCAAGGTCCCCTGGAGCGACGTCCGCGGCCGCTACAGCATCGCCACCACATGCCGCGCCATGCTGGACTGGGTCGAGAACCCCCAGCGCTCCCACCAGGGTGTAGAGGTGGACTTCGTCGAGGACCAGTGGTCGGAGATCTCCCGCCTACAGGAACGGCTGGAGGAGGTCTGGACCAGCCCGACGTGGAAGTACCTGGGGCGGGTGCACAAGGTGTTCAGGCAGTTCAAGGACTAGGGATGGAAAAAGAAGAACCTAGAATCCTCTCAGGAAGGCAGGAAGGTTAGAAATCATGGAAAGAAAGAAATCCTGTTAGATCAGATCCTCGAAGCAGTTCGGGCCCCGAATCCCCATCCCTCTTTTCCTGGCTTCCTACCTTCCTGCTTTCCTGAGAAATCTTCCCTCTTTCCTACCCAAAGATCCGCTTGAACAACCGATAGAACCAGTCCTTGGTCCCCTTCGTGATCTGCATCCACGCGATCTTCCAGGTGAAGTCGGCCCACCAGTCGATGGATCCACCCGACAGGTTGATCACCTTGCGCTTGTCGTTGCGCCAGTCCGACAGGGTGAATGGCTTGAAGATCTTGGCCTGGGTCAGCAACGCCACGTGGTTGACGATGTCCGAGGGTTCGCACAGCTCGAATCGGGTGGGGATGCCCAGCTTCTCCGTCAGCGCAGCTGCGTCGGGCTGCACGCTGCGGTCCCGCACCTCCACCCGCACGGTCAGCCCGCGGTGGGTGAGGATGTTGAACCAGATGTTGGAGTTGAGCTTGGTGACCTCCTGAAGCACCGTCTCCTCGAAATCGTAGGGATAGTGCTTGCGGCCCTTCCACTCGATCTCGTCGCCGTGGCGGCCGATGACCTCGATGCGGCGGCCCTTGCGATCGCAGCTGCAGGGTTCGGCGTGGGTCCGGACCAGGTCGCCGGTCCAGTAGCGGACCATCGGCTGGGCTTGCCGCCGGAAGGTGGTGGCCACCAGCACGCCGATGCCGCCAGGCGCCACCGGCTCCTTGGTCTCCGGGTCCAGGATCTCGAAGGCGAAGTCGCTGTCGTGGAGGTGCAGGTGGCCGCCGGGGCACGACGTGGCAAAGGGCCCGCCCTCGGTGCACCCGTACAGGTTGCGGATCTTCGCCCCGCCCCATTGCGCCTCGATGCTGCGCTTGAGGGTCGGGGTCAGCAGACGGCCGGCCATGTTGAAGTTCTTGAAGTGGGGGAAATCGGTGGCGGGGTCCTTGCCCTGGATCTTGGCCAGCTCGGCCAGCTGCACCGGCTCCAGCGGGAAGGAGACCATCGACGTGACGGCCATGCGCTCCACCAGCTCCAGCACCCGCTTGTAGCCCACGTTGAAGTTCATGTTACCGGCCGGCAACAGGCAGCCCCCCACCACGCGCGCGCCGGTCTCGGCCAAGTGGCTGGGCACGGGGAAGGCATAGGGCAAGCGGTTGATGATCGTCTTGCCCGGGCCAAAGGCCTCCATCCACACCTTGATGATGGGGATCTCCGCCTCGAAATCGGCCAGCGTGTACCAGCCGTAGACCCGCGCGCCGGTGGTCCCGAACGACTCGTGGTAATGCCACACCTCGGAGCGATCGACGGCCAGGAAATCGTCGGCGTGCCGGTCCTTCATGTGCTGCTTGTGCAGGAACGGCAGCTGGGCCAGATCGGACTCCCCGGTCACCTTGTGGCCCTGGAGGTGCTCGTTGAAGAACGAACCGCGCCGCGCGCGCTCGATGGTGCGCAGGACCAGTTCGTCTCGTGATAGTTCGCTCATCGAACTCCTCCGGCTTCGCCCGTCAGGACCAAGGGATGTGGAACCGCCGCTGCCAGTGGCGGAACGCCGGGTACGTCTTCCAGTTGGGTTTACTGTGCCCCGTGATTGCGTTGATGCGTTGCAACCAGTACGTGATCTTCAACTGCGCCGCCGAGATCGACATCACGTTCCCGATGGTATTGAAGGCCTCGTGAAGGGTCGCGTCCACCTCCTCTGCCGACACCTGACTCGACAGATAGAACTGGCCCGGCATGCGCGGATCCAGCTCGTTGGGAGGGTAGCCCTCCTCGCGCGCCAATTCCAGCAGGGCGGACCCGGGGTAGATGCGCATCCGCGGCGTGAGCATCACCGTCTGCATCGGGTCGATCTCCTCGCGGATGAAGCGCAGCGTCTCCTGCAACGTCTCCGGGGTCTCCCCCGGCCCGCCGACGATGAACGACCACAGCACGGCCAGGTCCAGCTCGCTGGTGTGCCGCGCCAGGCTGGACAGCTGCTCCAAGGTGAAGTCCTTGCGGTACCCCTCGATGGTGCCCTCTGCCGCCGCGTCGGGTGAGCAGTAGACGGCCGTGAATCCCGCTTTCTTCATTGCCTCGAGCACGTCCCGGCTGCCGAAGCGCGGATTGATGCCCGAAGCGTGGTAGGCCCGCGCCACGCCGCTGCGGGCCAGGGCCTCGCAAAGCTCGATGGTGTACCCGGGGGGGGCGTTGAACGTGGAGTCGATGAACTCGACGATCTGGGTGCCGGTGGTCTGCACCGCGCGATCGATGCTATCGACGACCAGATCCACATCCAGCAGCTCGTGGGCCGTCCCGCCCTCGATGTGGGCGTACTCACAGTAGACACACCGGAACGGGCAGCCCCGGCGGCTCTGCACGCTGATGGGGACCGCCTGCTTCTGGTAGGGACGCATGTCCAGCCAGCGGGCGAACTGGGGGCCGTTGGAATCGTTCATCGGCACCCGCTTGCCGTGCTGGATGCGTGGCAGGTCCCCGACGGACTCCCCCCCCTCGATCAGGCGCCGGTAGATATCGACGAAGACCTCTTCACCGGGGCCGGCGACCGCCAGATCGGCCCCCACCGCGTCCAGTACCCGCCGGGGGGCCAGCGACGTCCCGGTGCCGCCGATGACCACGGGCACGTCGGTAACCTGGCGGATGGTGCGGATCACATCGTGGATGTACGGCAGATAGTAGACCGGCGATTGATGGTCGCAGTTGTCCACGTTGCGGATAGTGACGCCGATCAGCCGGGGCCGCTCGGCGGCGATGGCACGGCCTAGCTCGACGAAGGGGTCCTTGGCAAAGCAGAGATCGACGACCTTGCACGGGACCCCGGCCCGGGCCACGGCGCTGGCCAGCTGGCACAACCCGATGGGGAGCACCGGCATGGGCCCCTTCTCGCGGTTGGTGTTCACCAGCAGGATTTCAGTCATGGTGCAAGAATCTGACGACCCACCCCCGCCGCGTCAAGTCGTCTCGTAGGCCGGGACCACCTGGAAACCCTCCTGCCACAGCAGGCTCTCCATCTGCCGTTCCAGGACGTCGAGGCCGTCGCTGCGCAGGGCGCTGACCGCCGTGCCGCCCAGGTTGCGCTGAAGCTCGTCGAGGGCATCCGGATCGGCTCGATCCGCCTTGTTGAGCACCAGCATCACGGGGATGTGTTGCAGATCCATCTGCTCCAGCGTCTCGGCCACGACGGAGTACTGCCGCTCCGCCGCGGTCGCCGATGCGTCCAGAACGTGGAGCAACAGCTCCGAGTCGGCCAGCTCCTCCAGCGTCGCCCGGAAGGCCTTCATCAGCTCGGCGGGGAGCCGCTCGATGAAGCCCACCGTGTCGGTCAGGACGACCTCCCGTTCCCGGGGAAAGCGCAACCGGCGGCTGGTGGGGTCCAGGGTGGCGAAGAGCTTGTTCTCCGCCCGCACGTCGCTGTGAGTCAGGGCGTTGAGCAGGGTGGATTTGCCCGCGTTGGTATAACCCACGATGGACACCGTGGGGATGCGGGTACGATGGCGACGCCGCCGGCGTACCGAGCGTTGCCGGCCCAGCTTCTTGAGCTGGCGCTCCAGCCGGGCGATGCGGTCGCGGGCCCGGCGTCCGTGGACCTCGAGCTTGGTCTCCCCCGGGCCGCGGGCTCCGATGCCACCGGTGAGCCGGCTGAGAGACTTCTGCATGGCGCCCAGCCGCGGCAGCAGGTAATGCAGCTGGGCCACCTCCACCTGCAGGCGGCCGTCCCGGCTGGTGGCATGCTGGGCAAAAATATCCAGGATCAGCTGGGTCCGGTCGATGACCTTCAGCTCGGTGGCATCCCCCAGGTTGCGGCCCTGGGACGGCGTCAGTTCGTGGTCGAAGACCAGCATATCGGCGTCCAGCACCATGGAGCGCAGCAGCACGTCATCGAGCTTGCCGCGCCCGATGATGGTCCGCGGGTCCGGGCGGTGCCTGCGCTGGACCACCTGGTCGATGACATTCAGCCCCGCCGTCCGGGCCAGCCGCGCCAGCTCCTCCATCGAGCGCTCGGAGGCCTCCCGATCGCCGTCGTTCAATCCCAGCAAGATGGTGCGATCCCGCTCGTCGTGGACGTCCTGCCCGGCCGTCACCTGGGAGAACTGCCCCTCCACCGCCTGGATCAGGCGCAGGAAATCCTCGGCCAGCCGGTGCACGTCCGCCGGGCCTTCGATGGTCCACGGATCCCCCTCGTCCCCCTCCCGCAAGGGCAGCAGCGTGGCGTACTGGATATCCGCGGGAAGGCCACGATCGTCGATGCGCAGCACCCCCACCAGATCCAGGCGCAGCAGCACCAGGTCGGTGAGGTCGTCGCGGGTGAGCAGCTCGCCGGCCAGGTGCACGTGCAACAAGCGCAGGCCGCGGAATCGCCCCCGGCCAGCGCGGTGGCGCCCCAGATCCGGGAGGAACAGACGGTCGGCAGAACCCACGATGACATGGGTCACCTGGCCGCGACGATCCAGCATCACACCCAGCTGCCGCCCGATATCGGAGGCCAGCTCGGTGAGGGCGCGGGCCAGTTCACCGCTGATGATCTGGGCCGGCAGCACACGCCGGCGATAGAGCCGCTGCAGCGCGTTGTGCTGGGACGCCTTCAGACCGGAGAGATTTCCGTGGACGGTGGGGATATCAACGCTCCCTGCGTCGGTTCCCGACGCAACGCACGGCAAGGCTCAGGGCCGAGATCATGCTGGAGGGGTCAGCGCGCCCGGTCCAGGCGATGTCGTTGGCCGTGCCGTGATCGGGGGAAGTCCGCACGAAGGGTAATCCCATCGTGATGTTCACCGAGCGGCCGAAGTCCACCGCCTTGAGCGGGGCCAGCCCCTGGTCGTGGTAGCAGGCGAGGATGCCGTCGAACTCGCCAAGCAGGGCTCGTGTGAACACGGTGTCTGCCGGCAACGGATCGGACAGCCGGATGCCCAGCGCCCGAGCCTGCTCCACCCCCGGCATCAGGAACCGCTCCTCCTCGTCCCCCATCTTCCCCGACTCGCCGGCATGGGGATTGAGCCCACACAGCGCCACCCGGGGATCCTCGATGCCGAAGTACTGGCGGAGCCCGTCGCGGAAGATCCCCGCCACCCGGACCACGTCCTCGGGGCGGACGGCGCGGGGCACGTCAGCCAGGGGGATGTGGACGGTCAGCAACGCCACGCGGAGCTTGCCGCCCCCGAAGGCCATCACCACGTCCCGCCCGGCGCGGGCAGCGAGGAATTCGGTGTGCCCCATGAAGGGGAACCCGCCGTCCAGCAGCCGTGCCTTGTGGATCGGCGCGGTGACCAGCGCCGCGCACTCCCCAGCCAGGCAGTCCCGCACCGCGGCCTCGAGCGCCTCCACCTCGGGGAGGGGGCCGCCACATTCCCGGATATCGTCCGGCATCGGCACGCCGGCCAGCTCGGCGGCCCGCTGCAGGACGTCCGGGGGGCCGTAGACGATGGGCTGGAAGGCGGGGGCGTCCAGCGGCTGCGCCAGCGCGCGCACCAGGACCTCTGGGCCGATGCCCGTGGGGTCACCAGCGGTGATCGCGATGCGTGGTGTCAATGCAGGTACTCGATGTGGGCGCGCGCTTTTTCGCGCTCGATCCAGAGCTCGATCTGCCGCTCTTCTTCTTCGCGGTAGAGCTCCTCGAAGAGGATGTCGACCATCTCGTCGTAGGATTTAACCGCCGCATTGGTGATGCGGTAGACCTGGAACATGAACAGCCTGTCGTTCTGGACGACGATCTCGCTGACATCGTTGAGGGGCAGTTCTTCCACGGCCTCCCGGAACTCGGGGATCAAGGCCCTCGGCCGGACCTTGCCAAACTCCCCACCCTTGGCCGCGCTGCCGGCGTCCTCCGAATGCTCTATGGCCACCTCCTCGAAGGGGCGGCCCGCCTTGATCTCCTCACGCAGCCCCTCGGCCTTGGCCATGGCCTCGGCGCGCTCCGCAGCCGTGGCGCCGGGCGGAATGACCAGCGCGATCATCCGCAGGTGGTACTCGGGGTCCTGGGCCACGTTGGCGTAGCGCTCGTTGTAGCGCTGGCGCAGCAGCTCCTCGCCGATGTCGATCTTGGTCCCGATCTCGGCCTGGAACAGGCGGTACTGCTTGATCTGGTCGCGCATGTCGTTGCGGAACTCCGCGACGGGGATCCCCTGCCGGGCGAGCTCCTGGACCAGCTGATCGACGGTCATGTTGTTCATGCGGGCGGTCTCGGCCAGCTGGCCGTCCACTTCCGACTCTTCCACCACGATGCCCAGCCGGGCCACGGCCTGGTCGGAGAGCTGGCGCCCGATGAGCCCCTCCACCACGATCCCGCGCAGCTCGGCCAGCGCCTGCTCTCGTCCCTCTCCCTGGGGTACTGCCCTGGGATCAGCTTCCATGTAGGCCGCCATCTCGAGGGCCACTTCGCTCTCCAGGATCAGGTCGTCGTTGACCACCACGACGATCCGATCGATGAGCTCGGCACCTGCCGCGCCCGAGGACACAGCCAGTGACAGCAGGAGTGCTGTGAAGAGAGGTCCGAAGGAGAACTTCACGTGGGGTTACTCGGCGCCCGTGCCCGTGGTGGCGGGGGCGGTCTCTTTGGGCTTGGGGAGGGTATCCGTGGCGCTCTGTTCCGACGACGGGGTCAGGCGAACCGGATTGGTCATGGGGCCGGTGGCCTCCACTGCGCTGTATTCGTATGCGGTGAGGGCCGCGCTGTCCACCTCGATGGTCGCCGCGTCCTTGAGCCGGAGCACGTAGTCCTCGTACAGCTCGTTGTAGCGATCACTCTTGACCTTGCGCAGGACGCTGCCGCGCATCTGCTCGAAGGTGCGCTCCACCCGCTCCCGGCGGTTGGGGACCAGCAGGATGTTGTAGCCGTCCTTGGTCTCGATGACCTGGCTGACCTCACCCTTATCCATCTCGAAGGCGGCGTCGATGAGAGCCTGGTCGATGCCCGGCTTGCCCTTGCGGCCCACGAACCCCAGGTCCCCGCCGCGGCGTGCGTACGGGCCCTTGGAGTGCTGCTGGGCGACGGATTTGAACTGGGACGGGTTGGCCTCGATCTGATCGCGCAGCTCGCCGGCCTTGGCCGCCGCGTCTTCCGCGGTCATCTTGTCCGACACCTTGATGAGGATGCGCTTGATCTGCACCTTCTCCGGCACGACGAACTCGTCCTTGTGCTCGTCGAAGTAGGTCTGCAGCTCCTCATCCGTGATCTCGTTGGGATCCAGCGTGCCGTACACATCCCGCTTGAGCAGCGTGTTGACCATCATCTTGCGGATCTTCGGATCCCGGTCGATGCCCTGGCGCAAGGCCTCTTGGTAGAGCAGGCCCTCGTTGACGAGCTCGTCCATCACTTCTTGCTTGAACTCATCATCGATCTCGCCCGTGTCCCGGGGCCGTAGACGCTTGGCCTGGCGATCGAAATCGTTCGTGCCGATCTCCATGCCGTCCACGGACGCCAGCTTGGTACCGATGTCGACGCTGCTCTTGCTTGAAAAATCGTGATCGCTGTGCGAACCGCCCGCTCCCCCCCCGCCACAACAGGCAAGGGCGAAACCGAGTAGGCCGATGGAAAGGGCCCAGGTGATCTGCTTCATGTTCAATATCCTCCCAGCAAACGGACCATAAACTCGCCGCTAAACTGCGCTATTCCTAGTTGAACCGCAAGGGCTTAACAAACTAGGCGAGCCGCCGCAAGAGCCTTTTGACCACGGAAAGCGACTCTCGACGCTGTTCCTTCGACAATCGGAACGACAGGATGCCGTCGTTCGAAAGGGTCATCCGGCCGCCCGCCCGCTGGACCAGCGCAGCGATTTTTGCAGGGTCTAACGGTGTCTCTTCGTGGAACGCCAGGCGCACGCCACCGGCAAATGGCTCGATCCGGGTGATCCACAATTGCCGGGCCGTCGCCTTGACGCGGATCAGCTCCACCAGCCGTTGGACCGGCTCGGGGATGCGCCCGTACAGATCTTCGAGCTCTTCGACGATGGAAAGCGCGGCGTCTTCACTGGGGGCATCGCTGAGCTGCTTGTAATACAGCAGTCGATCCCGCTGGTCCGGGATGTAGTCCGCGGGGATATAGGCGTCCACGCGCAGCTCGATCTCCGGGTTGGGCGCGCCGCCCTCCTTGCCCTGCAACGTGCGCACCGCCTCTTCCAGCATCTCCAGATAGGTGTGCAGGCCCACCGCGTTGACGCTGCCCGACTGCTCCTTGCCCAGCAGGTTGCCGGCACCGCGGATCTCCAGATCACGCGAAGCGATCTTGAATCCCGATCCCAGCGACGTGTTGTCCTGTAGCGCCTTGAGGCGCTTGACCGCGTCGGTGCTGATGTTGCGCCCCGGTGGGACCAGCAAGAAGGCATAACCCCGGTTCCGCGCCCGGCCCACGCGCCCACGCAACTGGTACAGCTGGGCCAAGCCCAGTCGATCGGCGCGGTGGATCAGGATCGTGTTGCAGGTGGGGATGTCGATCCCGCTCTCGATGATGGTCGTGCACAACAGGAGCTGGAGCTTGCGGCTGACGAAGTCCACCATCACCCGCTCCAGCTCGGTCTCCGACATCTGGCCGTGGGCCACCCCGATGTCCACCCCCGGGAGGAGCTTGTGCAAGAAGCGCTCCATGGCGTGGATCGAGCGGACGCGGTTGTGCACGAAGAAGACCTGGCCCCCGCGATGCAGCTCCGCTTCCACAGCGTCCCGGATGCGCTGGGCGGAAAAGCGCGTGATGAAGGTGCGCACCTCCTGGCGACCCTCCGGCGGCGTCTCGATGAGGCTGAACGATCGCAGCCCTGAGAGCGCCATGTTGAGGGTGCGCGGGATGGGGGTGGCCGTCATGGACAGCACATCGACGCCCTTGCGTAGGGCCTTGATCTTCTCCTTCTGCTTGACGCCGAAGCGGTGCTCCTCGTCGATGACCAGCAGGCCCAGGCGCTTGTAGGACACATCCCGGCCCAGCAGGGCGTGCGTGCCCACCACGATGTCGAGTTCACCGGAGGCCAGCTTGCGCATCACGTCCCGCTTCTCGCGCGGCGTGCGGAAGCGGCTGATCATGTCCACCGAGATGGGGAAGTTCTCCAGGCGTTCGCGGAAGGTCAAGAAGTGCTGGAGCGCCAGGATCGTGGTGGGCACCAACACCGCCACCTGGTAGCCGGAGGCGACCGCCTGGAACACGCCGCGCAACGCCACCTCGGTCTTGCCGTAGCCCACATCGCCGCACAGCAAGCGGTCCATCGGCTGCACGTCCACCAGATCCTTTTGGATGGCACGGATCGCCTCGAGCTGGTCCTCGGTCTCGTCAAAGGGGAAGGACGCGGAGAACTCCCGGTACATGGAGTCCGGGCCGGAGAAGGTCACCCCCTTGACCTCCTGCCTCGCGGCGTACAGCGCCAGCAGTTCGGCGGCCATCTTCTGGACGGCGGCTTCCACTTTCTTGCGGCGCTTGGACCAGCTCTGGCCGCCCAGGCGGTCCAGCGGGGGTGCGGCACCCTCCACGGCCGCGTAGCGGTGGAGCAGGTCCAGCTTGTGGATCGGGACGTACAGCCGGTCGCCGCCGCGGTATTCCAGCAGCAAGAAATCGTTGGACTGCCCACGCGCATGCCCGACATCCTGATCACCGACTTGATACCGGGGGTCCCGGGCCCGCTTGAGGAAATCCTGCTTCTTCTCCGTGCGGCTCTTGGGGGTCTCGATCTTGTGCATCCCCATGTAGCGGCCCACGCCGTGCTTGGCGTGGACCACGATGTCCTTCTCGCTGAGCTGGGAGAAGCTGGACAGGGCGGCGCCGAGGCGCTCGCGGCGGGTCGTGCGGCGGCGGCGGCGTACACCGAAGATCTCCGCCCGGGTCAGCACCACCAGATTGGCGGCGGGGAAGCTGAAACCGCGGGCCAGCGGCGCGGTCACGGTGGTCACGGCGCGGGTATCCAGCCTCAGCGGGGTCCGGGGATCCAGCAACTCACGCGCCGTGAACGGCCGGTCCGAAGCGACGCAACGGACATCCCGCTCGGCCAGCAGCTCCCCCACGCGCTCGCCCTGGATACGGCTCGGGCAGGCCAGCAGCACCTTGCACCCCTGCTCGTGCCAGTCGTCCAGACGGCGCAGCAGCGGCGTCAGCATGCCCCCTTCCCGCTCTCGGGCGGCCAGGATTTCCGCCCGCAGCGTGGAGTGGTCTCCGGTCTCCATGCGGACCGGGGCGGTGGCACCGGGGCCCTCGTCGCCCTCCACGGTCAGCTCGGGCAGTTCCAGGGTCGTACGATCCGCCAGCTCGCGGCGGAACTCGTCTTCTGTCAGGTAAAGCTCGTCCGGTTCGGGCACCAGCGCCGCCCAGGCGTCCCCACGGCGGTAGGCGCGGCGGACCCGAGCGGGCTCCTGCTCCAGCGCGGCGTCCAGGGACGCCATCCCACCCATCACCAGCGTTGCGTCCGGCCCCAGGTAGTCGAAGAAGGTGTCCAGCTCGGGGTAAAAGACGGGTAGGTAGTCCTCGATGCCGGCGAAGTAGCGCCCGTGTTCCAGCTGTTCCTTGAGGCGTATACGCAGGCGCGGCGGAACCTCCCGCTCGTCACCGAAGGCCTTGAGGGAGCGGCCGAATCGTTCCACCGCGGCGGCGTCCAGCACCTCCTCGCGGACCGGCAGAATCACCGCCTCGTCCACGGAGAGCATCGAGCGCTGGGTCGCCGCGTCCACCAGCCGGATGGAGTCGATCTCGTCGCCCCACAGCTCCACGCGCAAAGGGCCCGAGAATCCGGGCGGGTAGAGGTCCAGGACGTGGCCCCTCACGCTGAAACAGCCCGGGTCCTCCGTGTGGTCCGTGGCCAGGTAGCCCCACTCCATCAGGGAGTGCAGCAGCGCGTCACGGTCGATCTCCTCGCCGATGGCGAGCAGCTCCTGATTGTTCCCCAGGACCGTCGTCGGAACCACCCGCTTGGAGAGGGCACCCACGGAAGCCACGATGATATCGGGTTTGCCGTCCAGCAACCGCGCCAGGATCTCGACCCGCTGGCGGGAAAGGTCCGCGTGGGGGCTCATCCCGCTGTAGGGATCCGTGTCCGCCGCCGGATAGAGCAAGATCCTCCGGTCGTCCACCGACCCCAGGAAGCTGGTCAACTCCGCGCGGGCATGCCGGGCCGTCTCCTCGTCCGGCAGCAGCCACAGCACAGGGCCGTTGAGTTTGGGAGCGAGCCCGGCGACCAGGAATGCGGGGGCCGATCCCTTCAGGCCCACCACGCGCACGTCGGCCCGCTCCTGCAGAGTGCCCGAAAGCTGGCCCAGATCCAGGGGGAAGAAACTCATCTGCCGCAGAGTTAGTCTCTGGAACGGCGGCTGTAAAGCGATCCGGTGTCGGAGGCCCCAGATGGTGCGTTTTTTCTTGCTCCGATGAGCCGTACTCACTATATTTGGTGCGCCCAAAGGGAATCATCACTGGCGGGGTGATTGAGGGGCCCTGAACGGCAACAGATCGCACGAATGACAAGAGGATATTCCGGATGATCATGCCCGTATCGGTGCGTCTCGAGTCGGAGGGCGGCTCGGGACAGCCACCAGACCTTTCCCAGCAGTACGTCGAGGCGGTGCGCATCTGCCTCGAAGGGGGTTCGCCGCTGGACTGGTACCGCCTCCATTTCCCTTCTCCCGACGAGGTCTACCGCTTCTTCGAGACCAACCGCTTTGATCTCGACGACGAGTTCGACCGTCGGCGACTGATGCACCTCCACGAGCAGGCGCTCGGGTACATCGACCGCCACTACGACTACAGGATTCCCGGCTTCATCGCGCAGCCAGACCGCATCGAGGACCTGCTGCTCATCGCCAGCCGTCCCGGGCGGTTGCGGCGCCCCCAGGTGCTGGCCTGTGTCGTGCTCAAGCTGATGCATGTCATCAATCACATGGAAGCCCACTCCTTGCTGCACCGGACGGCCGTCAGCGAGGTAGATCTGGAACGGGACGTGGAGCAGCACCTGTCCCAGGTGTGCCAGGGCATGGTGGCCGAGGGCGTGCCGATCCGGGCCTTCTACGGCAACCGCAAGAGCCAGGATTCCATCATCACCAAGCTGCTGGTCAAGCGGGACGCCACCGCCAGCGACGTGCTCGACCGGGTCCGTTTCCGTATCGTCACGGAGACGCGGGACGACATCGTGCCCACCATGGCCTACCTGATGAGTCGGGTGCTGCCGTTCAACCACGTGCTCGAACGGGAATCGGTCAACAATCTGGTGGATCTGGACGAGTGGCTGGCCCGTCAGGAGAACCTACGCCCGCTGGTGGAGGCGATGAGTCCGCCCGCCGCCACGGGCGAGCGTGCCAAAGGCAGCCTCAACGAGTTCAGCTCGAACACCTTCCGCATCATCAACTTCGTCATCGAGATCCCGGTGCGGCTCGACCTGATGTTCGGGCAAACGAGCCGCGAGTATTCCCACCGCACGGGGCGCATCGTGTACGTGCAGGCGGAGATGCAGGTCGTGGACCGGCTGACCGCCTATCACAACGAACGGGGCGAGAACAGCCACGAGCTGTACAAGCAGCGGCAGGAAAAGGCCGCCGACCGACGGCTCAAGTGGGGTTCGCTGGCCGTCGGCCGCGAGGGCCTCGACGTCGCCCAGGAATCCGACGACTGAGCGCTCGTACGCCGCCCTAATTTGCGCCGATAGCCGGCGCATGTGTTGCCAGCCGCTCCCGCTTTCGCCAACATGTATTCATGCGCCAGGGGGTCACACCAGCGAGGCTATCGTTACGCCGAATGGCGGTGCTGTTGGCGTGCTGTTGTGGGCTGCTTCTGCCGTGTGGATGCCCAGGCCCCCCGGATCCGCCGATCCAGCAGGCGCCGCCGTACGACTCCAACAACGAGGTCGCCCGCCTGCGGGTGGAGCCGTCCCTCGTCTCGCTCAGCGTGAACCAGGAACAGGAACTGACGGTCCTCCTCGAGTACACCAACGGCGACACCACCGATGTCAGCGACGAGGTCGAGTGGCTCGTCGAGGACGAGGGCATCGCCACAATCGCGGGGGACACCCTCACGGGCGAGGACGTGGGCGAGACCAGCTTCTATGCGGTGCTGGAAACGGTCGTCAGCAACGCGGTGACGGTGGGGGTGGCCGATTTCACCTTCAGCGTCGAACCCACGCAGGCCACGCAGGGGGAAATCCGCCAGTTCACCTTCACCATCACCAGCGGATCCACGACCTTCACCAACCCGGACACGGTGAGCGTGGCGGTGGACGGTTGCCTGCCTTTCGGGGACGACCGCCCCGGGGACGTCGAGGCCTACTTCACCATCGAGGATGGCACCAACTTCAGCGGCTATTTCGTCATCCCACCGACCGTATCGGTGGGGGAACACGGCGTCACGCTCTCCATCGGCAATACCGTTGGCCACAGCGATGATCAGGTCACCGTCAACTCGGCGGGCCTCACCGTCGATGTGTGCAACGACATCACCCAGTTCGGCACCCTCGGCAGCGACGCCAACACCCGCTTCCAGGTCCGGCGCTTCCTCGTCGACCTCGACAACAACCCCCGTGGCTACCGGTTCGACGCCCTGGCAGCCGGCGACTACTCGCTGGATCCGGCCCTGTGGCTGTTCGACGAAGAGGGCAACCTGTTCATCTTCGTGGACGATCTGCCCAGCGTGGGTGGGCTGGACGCCATGATCCCCTTCGGGACCACCGATACGCTGCACGGCAACTATGCCGTGATGATGACCCCTTCGCCCTACGCAGAGACCACGGCAGCGGAGAGCGGCTACTTCGAGTTCACGTGCAACGAGGAGCAGGTTCAAGGGGATGAGTACTACGGGGAGACGGACGTCACCGTGGCCAACCAGGGAGCGACCACGGACCTGACGATCGTCGTGGACGATCTGGACGCCGGTTCCACGGTCAACGAGGCGTGGGTCCACGTCGATCTGGAGAGCGACGCCCCTACGCAGGTCACGCTGGTCCTCGAGGCCCCGACGAGCTCGGACTCGGTGGCCCTGCGCTCCACGGCCAACGAACCGGAACGCATGGCCATCACCTGGGGTCAGCTGGTCGAGCCCGACATCGGCTCCATGGGTGTGTTCGACCTCACCACACAGGCCCGCGGCAACTGGATCCTCCACGTCACCGACGTCAGTTCCAGCGGCACGACCGTCATCAAGGACTGGCGTCTCTATCTCGACTCACAGCCCCCTTGACCGCATCACCCTTTTGTTCCGGTTGTCGCCCCATTCGTCCACCTCGTCCATTGCGGCATTTGCCGATTTCCCCTTGACAACTGATTGGCCCCTGGGCAGGATCCGGCCGCTCTGCGCGCTGTTTTTTAGGCACGTCGAGCCTGATATTTCACAGGTGTTCCGCAGTAGCTCAGTCGGTAGAGCAAGTGGCTGTTAACCACTGGGTCGGGGGTTCAAGTCCCTCCTGCGGAGCCAACATTGACCATAGGCAGAACCGTGGGTGACCACCGCGGTTCTG
>CAZDDH010000213.1:0-15313 GCA_964504165.1 uncultured Rickettsiales bacterium
GCCCGGAGCACACTGGCGATCATGCTTTATGTGTGACGGTCTGCAACGTTGAGGGGTAGTCTTCGGACGCCTCGTCCATGACCGATTCTTTGTACGTGCGGATGTTGGAGAGAATGCTGGCGCCGATGAGCGGAATCTCGCCGTCGGGGGTGGCGATGAGCATCGTGTACCGCACCATGGCGTCGATTTTCTCCATGTAGTAGTCCGACATGGGGATATCAAAACGATTCGCCCAGTCGTAGATCTGCCAGGCAAATACGAGCACATAGATGTGATAGTAGGGGGACTGCTCTACCTCGACACCGTCTTCGTCAACCGCATCCTCCATCAGCGCGTCTAGCCGCTCCAGCGCGGTCGCCGTGTAGTCCATGTTGCATCCCGAGGCCTCGTGGAAATTCTCGGAAATTAGAATGAGGGCAGCCGCTTCGTTGAAGCCGTGGTTGTAATCCCCCTCGAAGTTGTCGGGTTTTGCCAAAAACTGCCCGATCTCAATGATCTTCTGGCGCAGCTTGCGGTCCAGATCCTCGTCCTGGTCCAGATCGCCGTTCTGTTTGAGCTTCCAGTACACATTCGTCAGGACCATGCCCCTGAATGCTGTCGTGTGCTTGTCCCAGAAGAAATCCGTGTTTCCCCTGGTGTCGACGTAGCTGTTGAGGATGTCCAGCAGCTTGTCGCGGTAAGCCGTCTCTCCCGTGGTCCGCTACGCCCACAACAGATGCCGCAGGGATCGCAAGGAATAAAATACGAATTGCCAGTACTTCTCATCGTAGGGGTCTTCGGTCCAGGTGGGTAGGCCGTCGAAGCAAACCGGATCAAAACGGGGCAGCTCCCAGCAGTCATCCAATAGTTGGTCCGCGATCTCGATCTCCCCCTCGTCCATGTAGTTGTAGATGATTTCCAAGCCCTCGGGGTGCTCGTCGTCGACCGCGCAGGTGCTCCCAAAGACCATCTGCACCGCGACCACCAGCGCCGTCGTGCTCATCAATCGCCGCAGAGTCACGCTCCGAGAAATTGGCGCATCATTCATGCGGCAGTCTCAACATGTACAAACCAACCTGTCAACCCGCAACCCTGCTGCGCCTTGCTTCGGATTGACGCCCCGTTGGATGGCGACCATTCGCCCGGTTGTTCCGGTCGTACGATGGCAAGATCGCGGACCGAAATTCCGCCGGATGAGTGCCAGGCTTCGTTTCGCCAGTTCTTCCGGTGAATGATCGCCGCCGACAGTCATCCTAGAAAGGGTGTTGTTACCGGGCACGTAAGCGGCCCGCATGAAATCCTTGTCTACTGCATCGCTGAGGTCCGCCGGCTACTCCAAGAGCATTGGGGCCATCGGCTGGGGCGCTGCCCGCCGTGTCGGCGCAAGCCGCGCGGCCGGGTGCCTCCGCCGCACGTACGCAGACGACGAGTACGCTGGCGAGGCACTGAAAAACGGGAGACGGATCAAGTCGTACAAGCCACCGGCTTGTTATGCTGCCCGCGGAGGTCAGCAGATGAACGTGTGGATGCGGACGTGTGTGGTGCTCGGGCTCCTGGCGATGGCCGGCTGCGGCAAGGACGATGGCGGGGGTGAGGTGGCGCCTATATCGG
Source organism: uncultured Rickettsiales bacterium (assembly GCA_964504165.1). Taxonomy (GTDB): domain Bacteria; phylum Myxococcota_A; class UBA796; order UBA9615; family CAYRNR01; genus CAZDDH01. The sequence continues at coordinate 1,591 of CAZDDH010000213.1, forward strand.
AGGCGCCCCAGCCCGAGATCTGCGGCGACGCCATAGACAACGACGGCGACGGCGAGGTGGACGAGGAGTGCTTCACGGCGGTGGACGCCGGGGGGCTGCGCACCTGCGGGCTGCTGGCCAGCGGCAACGCCAAGTGCTGGGGCCCGGGGATCACCGGCCTGGCCGGGACCGCCGGCGAGGGCCCCTTCGTCCAGGTGACCGCCGGCACCGTGCGCCAGTGTGGGCTGCGGGCCGACGGCACGCTGGCCTGCTGGGGCGAGGGGCGCTACGCCGAGGCGCCGCAGGCGTCGTACGGCCAGGTGAGCCTGGGGGGCCCGGCATTCCAGCAAAAGGAGATCGCCAGCTGCGGCGTCCAGACGGACGGGGCGGTGGTCTGCTGGGGCTGCAAGCGGCCCGCCTTTGGCAACTGCGAGGCCCCCGAAGGCAGCTTCGAATCCGTCGAAACCGGCCTGGGCTACAACTGCGGGATCACCACGGACAAGGCCGTGGTCTGCTGGGGCACCGGGGACCTGGGGGAGACCACCCCACCCGAGGGCAGCTTCACCCAGGTGGCCGTCGCCGAGGGGCTGGCCTGCGGCCTGGGCACGGACGGTGCAATGGCCTGCTGGGGGGGCGGGGCCGAGGGCCTGGCGATCCCCGCCGGGAGCTACCGGTCCGTCACCACCGGCAAGGGATACGTCTGCGCCGTCAACGGCGACGGCGCCCTGGGCTGCTGGGGCGCTGCCCCGCCCCCGCCCGAGGGCCAGTACACGGCCGTCAGCGCCGGTGGCTGGCAGCTGTGCGGGCTGCTCGCCGACGGCTCGGTGAGCTGCTGGGGCTGCGACGCAAAGGCCGCCGCCCGGGCCGACTACCGCTGCGTGGCCCCGCCTCCGGCAACGCCCGCCGCCCCCGCCGAGCCGGCACCGCCCGAGGCCCCCGAAGCGCCGTAGCCCGCTTGTCTCACCAGGATCGACGGGCCCTCGCTTGCCCCTTGATTCCACAAGGAATTCCTCTCCCGTCGGAAATACACTCGGTATTGCGCTCGGTCGAGAAATCCCTCGTGAAACCAATTGGCTTCGCGATCATCCCGTCACCTGGCGAGACAAGCGGGCTGGTCAAGTTACTGCAAAGCCCGGAACCTTTTCCCGGACGGCCCGTGTGATGGAACAGGGCACGCAACGGGAGAAGACAAATGGCGCCCCGACGACACACCCTGCTGTGGTTCCTATGCGCGTGGATCACCGGCCTGACGGCCTGCGTGGCCTCCCCCAAACCGGACATCGTGACCCTGCCCGCCGTGGTCGAGGAGCCACGGGAGCTGGATTTCAGCGAAGTGATGGGGATGCGCTCGTCCCAGTCCCTCTTCGACGGCCGCGTCCTCGATGCGTCGATGATGGCGAAGATCCAGGTCGAACAGGCGTTTCTGGAGCTGGACGACAGCCAGCTGGACATGGAGCCCTGGACCCGGCAGATGATGCTCTCCGAACTCGGCAAGAGGGGATCGTTGATCTATGCCCCGGCCAGCGGCGGCGACGGGACGACGGCCCCGGCGCGGATGGGCGGCGAGCTGGCGGAGGCCTCGCCGACGGTGGTCTTCCGCCAGGTGAAGTTCAACTCGGGCATCGACGAGATCGAGGCGGTGGTCTACCCCGCCGAGGACGGCTCGTACTTCATCGACCTGCGCAACAGCGATGACGAGGATTCCCTGTGCCCGGAGGACTTCGTCCTCACCGTGGGCTTCGTGCGCCTCCAGGGGCTCGTGTTGCGATCGCCGGACCTGGCCGTGGCGGCCGTCATCGACGAGACGGTCCTGCTCACCGGCTCCAGCTCCATGGGCACCACCGAGCCGCTCCCCGATCCGGCGGTGGATGCCGACCGCTTCTGCCAGGGTATCCAACGGACCTTCGCCGAGCACGAGAACTTCCGTCGCACACCCGGCAGGTACTACCTGACGGCCCAGTTCGTGCTGGATCTAGAGCTGAGCTTCCTCTACCAGGACACGTCGGAATCAGACCCGGAGCGTTTCCCCCTCTACGACATCACCGAGCGGTGATCAGGGGCGCCGGCGGCGGCCGATCCACAGGCAGCCGAAGAGCAGCACCCCCATCTCCACATGGATGGAGCCGCCGTTGCCACAGGAGGTACAACCGCCACCGTCCGGCGGCTGATCCGGATCCTCGTCGGCGAGGGTCAGTACCACCTCCACGGTCTGCGGGCTCCCCTCGGCGTTGTCACTCGCGACGGTCAGCGTGCCGGTGACCGAACCCTCGCCCTCCTCGGGCCGGGACAGGACCAGCTCCAGCGTCTCCCCGTCACCGTCGGCCAGGCCGCTGTCGGCGCCAAGCGTGATCCAGGGGTCGTCCGCGACGGCGGTCCAGGCCATGGCGGCGCCGCCGTCCGCGCAGTTGCGGATGACCACCGAGGCGATCACCGACTCCTGGTCCAGCGGCAGCGTCGCCTCCACCCCGGTGGGGTCGATGCAGAGGATCGCCTGGCCCCACACGGTGAACTCCACCGGCACCTCCACAGGGCTGTTGGTCGCGCCGGGGGCGGTGACCACGAGCGTGCCGGTGTGGGTGCCGATGGCCAGGCCGTCGCTGTCCAGGGTCACGGTCAGCTCCTCCCCCGCCGACACCAGGTCTCCTTCCTCCGGATCGACACCGATCCACTCCTCGGCCACCTCGACGGCCCATTCGGTCTCGTCCACGCCATCGTTGCGCAGCTCCAGCATCAGCTCGGCCTGGTCGCCGGCGTCCGCCTCGGCCACGATCTCGGCCGGGTCGGCCGCGATGGTGGGGAAGCCGATGCGCAGGGTGGGGTCGCCCACGATGGTCATGCCGTAGTGCCAGGACCGATCGTCGGCGTTGTAGGGGTAGATGTTGCCAAACCAGCGCACCATCGCGTCGCCGAAGTTCCCGTAGTCGCCCAGCTCCTGGTAGTAGGAAGAGCCGCTGAGCATGGAGCCAGTCTTGGTGCTGCCCACCGACAGCAGCCCGAACTCGGTCTGCAGGGCGTAGACGCCGGCCATGTACGCCGGCGCCGAGAAGTCGGCGTTGGAGCAAGCGAACAGGTTGTAGAACAGGGCGTCGGCCTGGGGCGGGATCTCCTGCCAGCTCATCATGTCGTAGTTGCCCTGCAGCACGAAGTAGTGCCAGTCCGGGCTGGAGTGCACGAACACCGCCACGTTGTCGTAGGACTGCTCCAGGCGGGGCAGGTAGTCCCCCTTGGACGTCACGTTGAGGTCCGCTTCGGCGGTGATCTGGGTGAAGGCGTTCTCCACCTCCCAGACGAACTCTCCCAGCCAGTAGGCCCAGTCGTCGTCCACGTAGACCAGCGCGCTGCCGTCCGGCTGGATCAGCCCGGTGCGGTAGTCGTGGTTGCGCTGGAAGTACGCCTCCAGCACGTCCTCCGTATTGCCCATCTGCTGCGTCACCAGCAGGTGGCCGACCCAGATCTCCGGCCGGGTGTCGCCGCCGCCGTCTGTGTGCGTATCGTAGATCCCGTTGCCGTCCTGGTCGGACCACGTGCCGTCCAGATCCATCAGGAACAGGTCGATGGGGAACGTGGTGTAGCCGTAGGACCCGTAGTCGTTGTCGAACTCGTACCAGGGTGTGGGTGTGTGGCCTACCAGCACGGCGCCCACCAGGTCATCGGTGTCGTACAGCTCGGTGAGGTGCTCCTTGAGCTCCTCGGGGGTGCCGCCGCTGACGGATTCCACCAGCACCGTGTGCCCGTCCCGCACCAGATCGGCGCTGTACAGCTCCAGGCTGGGCAAGATGCCGTTGAGCAGAGCGTCCTCCACCAGGACCAGTACCAATCCGCGGTCGATGCTCTTGGTCTGGGCGGTGCGGGCGTCGATGTGGACGGCCGTCTGCAGCGGGCCTTCGGCCAGGGGGTGCTGCGCCTGCAGCGTTGCTGGGGTGGTCTCGTACCACGGTAGCGCGTCCGGCCAGGTGGTGTGCGGGATCTCACTTGTCTCGTAGGCCTGCGCGGCCCCCGCCAGCGCCATCGAGAGGGCCGTCATTACAAAGAGGGAGTGGGTGTTCATGCTTCCATTGTAGCCAAGCTGCTACCCTTGCCTAACGGAGGTCACCCGTGCGCCACTCTTTCGACAAGATCGTCACAATTTTCCTGCTTTTGTGGGCATCCGGCTGTTCAAACGTGGAACTCCCCCCCGAGAAGGGCAACAGCTCCTTCGCCCCGGATCTGACCGAGCCGCTGGGCGCCGACGAGGCCCGCGCCGGTTTCCTGACCCCCGGCGCCAGCGCCGCCTACATCGGCGGCGTGGCCGGCGAGGGGACCACCGGCGACGTGCTGCTGTACAACGACCGGGCCCGGTTCACCGTCCAGGGCCTACGGGCCGGCGACGGCTACATGCACGCCGCGGGCAACCTCATCGACATGGATATCGTGCGGCCCACCGGCCAGGCGGACCGGGACGGGCTGGACGACCTGCACACCATGCCGGGGCTGGGGCGTATGTTCCACGCCGACACCATCGAGGTGGTCAGCAGCGGCGTGGACGGGGACCCGGCCGTGGTGCGTGCCATCGGCAGCGACGCCACCTTCTCCTTCCTCGAGGGGGCCGTCGAGGCGCCCGGGTTCTTCCCCATCTACGGCCTGGACATCACCCAGACCTACACGCTGGAGCCGGGATCCACATCGCTGCTGGTGGAGACCGCCATACACAACCCCACCGACGAGGCCGTCTCCCTGGAGATGCTCGACGGCGGGATGGTGGACATGGGCACCCACGCCATGTTCATCCCCGGCGCCGGCTTCGACGGGACGACGCCGGCAGAGGGCCAGACCATGATCGCCGCCGTAGGCCAGCGCTATGAGCAGGCCTTTGCCGTGTATCTGCTGGACGGGAACCTGGAGGACGCGCCTGCCGCCGCCATCGGATCGGTGGCCGATCTGGTGATGGCCAAGGGCACCGATCTGGCCCTGGAGCCCGGCGCCACGGACAGCTACATCCGCCATATCGGCGTGGCCCGGGACCTGGCCACGCTGGAGGAGCACCGCCGCAGCGTCCAGGGGCTGCCCACGGGAGTCGTCGAGGGCACGCTCACCGAGGCGGACTCCGGCGATCCCATCGCCGGCGCCGCGATCTTCCTCACCGACGGCGACGGCGTGCCCCAGACCATGGCCGTCACCGGCGATGACGGCAGCTACCGCATCGCCGGCGGGCCGGGCGCCGGCCAGTTGGTGGCCCTGGGCGACGGTAACAACGAGTGGGTCGAGCTCCCCGCCGGCATCGGCGCCTACGGCGTCTACGCCCACCAGGAAGACAACGAGCTGGCCGTGCATGCCTTCGCCGCGCCGGACCAGGTCGTGGCGTCACCGCGGGCGGATGGCTACGGCCGGAGCGAGCCGGTCTCCGTGACCCTCGCCGACGGCGAGACCGTCAGCCAGGACCTGTCGCTGACGGCTCCGGCCATCTTGCAGGTCCGGGTGGAGGACGACGCCGGCGTGGCCATGCCCTCTGTGGTGCACCTGACTTTCACCGATGGCGTGGATCCGATGGAAGCGGACGGGCGGCTGGGGGAATCCCGCGGCGGCAACGACGCCCGGCGTACCGCATGGCTACTGGACGGCGAGGCAGACGTTCCCATCGTGCCGGGGACCTACGACCTGGTGGCCCACCGGGGGTTCCGTCACGAGCTGGACATGGCCTACGAGATGGAGCTGGTCTCCGGCGAGACCGCCGCTGTCACGCTGGTGCTGGAGGAGGCCTACACCACGCCTGGCTGGGTCAATGGCGACCTGCACGTCCACGCATCGCCTTCCATCGACGGTAAGTGCACGATGGAGGAGCGCCTGGTCACCGTCGCCGCCGCGGACGTGGACCTGCTCGTGTCCACGGATCACGACGTCGTCGCCGACTACCGGCCCCTGCTCCGGGCCATGGGCCTCGATGCCTGGATGCAGACCGCACCGGGCCTGGAGTTCTCCCCGGTGGTGCGCGGCCACTTCAACCTCTACCCGCTGGTCCCCGACCCCTCCCTGCCCAATAACGGCGCACCCCGCTGGTGGGAGCATCAGATCAACACCTCCGACCTGCTGGACCTCATGCACACCACCCCCGGGGACGAGTTGGTGCAGGTCAATCACGGCTACTCTCCGGGTATGTTCTCCCTGGCCGGCTACGACGCCTACCTCGGCGAGCCTGCGGAGCCCGAATTCTATTCGGATGGCTTCGACACCCTGGAGATCCTCAACGGCAAGAGCTACGGCGACATGGAGCACCTGCGCGATACCCTGTGCGCCCACCTGGACCAGGGGCTGCGCCCTGTCGGCACCGGCACCAGTGACTCCCACACCAGGTGGCACGGTCCCGGCCGTGCGCGCACGTACGTCCAGCTGGACGTCCATGACGTCGGTGAGATGGATCAGGAGGCCTTCTTCGATGCCCTCGGCGAGGGCAAGGCCGTGGTCAGCGGCGGGCCGTTCGTTATATTAACCGCCGAGACCGAAGGTGGCGCCATCGCCAGTGTCGGGGACACGGTCAACACCGGTTCGGCCACCTTGCGAGCCGAGATTTTTACCCCTTCATGGATGCTCCTGGACGAGGTGATTTTATATACGCGCGGTTGCACGGTCCTCCAGCGCGAGACCGTGGAGGGAGCCTCTCCGGACGGGGAACTGGTGGAGTTCGATGTGGAGCCATACGGGGACACGTACTATTTCATCGAGGTGCGGGGTTCCGACTCCATGTCCCCGGTGTGGCCCGGTGCCTGGGCCTATGCCATGACCAACCCCATCTTCATCTCGGAGATGTGAGGTTCTCCTCCTTTTCAACCGCATTGTAGTTCCAATGTAGTTACAACTTGTACTTGCCCGTTTTCACAGCCCTTTTCCACGGTTCAACGGTAGCCCAGTGCAGCGAACCCGACCCAGTGATGCAGGTTCGCCGGTCCGGTGACGTCCAGCCCCTCCACCCCGGGGTCGGAGCACCCTGGGTCCAGCGTCGTGCCATACTTCAGCAGCACCCCGGACGGCATGGGCCGTTCGAGCTCGACGGACAGCTCATATAGCAGGGCCAGCCCGAAAGGTATGGAGAATCGGCCGCACCAGGTAATATTGTACTGCTGGACATCCTCCTGCACCAGCTCGTGGAACAGGGCCTCCTGCCGGGCGATGGAGAGCTCTCCCTCCAGGTGATTTTTAATCAATAGCCGATCGCGGTCCACCGCCCGGTCATAGCCGGCCCCATCCACGCCAAAATCGGCATAACTGCGGCCGCCCCAATCCTGGTCGCCATAATGTACGGAATCGGATGATATGAGGATCGCCACATCCTCGCCCAATACCAACCCGCTGTCCTTCATGGCGGCGGCCAGCAACGCCGCGAGGCGGTCCGCCAGCTCCGTGATGCGCTCGAACGTCATATAGGGCACCAGGATCGGGACGATCTCCACGTCCCTCCGCTGGTGCTGCAGGAACGGCACCATCGCCTCGACGGAGTGCTCGACGGACTGCAGCTCGTCGTGGGCCAGGGCGTCCCCCTCGCCCAGTCCGGCCAGCAGCGGTCCCCGCAGGGGCGAGATGGGCACGTCACCGTGGGGCCCTTGCCAGGCGTCAAAGGAATCAAATACGAGTTTGCCGTGAGTTTCCGGATAGTTACGCGCTTTGTGGGCCACGCCGATGAGCACCACGTGCTTGGCGTGCAGGTGGGAGTAGAGGTGCACGTAGGCCTGCTGGGCGTAGGCATAGTCGTCGTGGGGCGAGATGCCCGCGACCACCCCCTGGCCCTCTGCCAGGCCCAGCGCCGCCGCGCTTTCGGCCAGCGCCGCCCCCTCCCGCTCGCTGGCATGGGCCACTACCTGGGCGATCCCCTCGGCGCTGTGGGTGTACCCCACGGTGTCCACGGGCTGCCTGACGCGGGCATATTCTTGAGACGAACTATCTGCCGCCGCCAACCCCGGCACCAGCAACACCAACCCCACCAGCCACCACCTCACCTGTCCCATCGCCACCTCCGTCGGCTGCAGCATAACAGCCCCCCGGGGAACACAGCCGGCCGCTGGCGCGTTGTCGTTGCAATCCCATCGACGTGAGGGGCACGCTAGGAACATGGACATCACACGACGACTCCCGATCTTGCCGCTGATCGCGCTCACCATCGGGCTCGGGCTGGCCGCACCGGCCCGGGCCGGCGAGGTGTGCCTGCCCGACCACGGGTACAACACCTTGGCCCAGATCGGCCCGGGCAGCGCCCCGGTGGTCATCGAGGCGTTCCAGGAGTTCCAGTGCCCGTTTTGCCTGCGTGCCGCCAGCACGATGCAGGAAGTCGTGGCCGCCAACCCACAGAACGTGCGCTACATCTACCACCACTTCCCGCTGCCGATGCACAACCGCGCCGAGGCCGCCGCCATCGCCGCGATGGCCGCCCAGCTGCAGGGCAAGTTCTGGGCTTTCCACGAACTGCTGGTGGCCAACCCCCGCATGCTCGAAGACCAGGACCTGGCCTCCTTCGCCGAGCGGGCCGGCCTGGACATGCAACGCTACCGCCGGGACATCGCCGATCCGGCCGTGGCCCAGGCCGTCGCCGCCGACCACGCTTTGGGGGAGAGCCTGGGGGTCACCGGCGTGCCGTGCTTCTTCATCAACGGCCGCCGCCTGTCCGGTGCCCGCGCCGCGGCCGACTTCCAGGCCTTGATCGACGAGGAGCTGGCCAAGGCCCAGGAGCTGATGCGTCAGGGGTATGCGCCGCAGGACTGCGCGCGTCTGCTCACCCGCCGCAACCGGGAAGCCGAGGAGGCCGCCGCTGCGGCCAAGGCCGAGAGCCCGCCGGTGCGCTGACCCGGGCTCGAGTCAGGCGCTGCGTCCCCAGTCCTTCTCCCGCTCCACCACCTCGCGGTACATCCGCAGCCAGCGCAGCTCGTTGAAGACGCCCTCGTGGGCGGCCGACGTCGAGCGCGACCGACCGGCCATCTTGGCGGGCTGGGCATTGGTGGCCTCCAGGTTGGCCTCCATGCTGGCGATGCGCTGGTCGATATCCTGGACCACGGTCTCGTACCCCGACTCCGCCAGGTTCTTGCGGGCCTTGCGGGTCACCGTGAACGCCTGGATGGCGTCGCCGATGCGGGCCAGCACGGCCGTGCCCAGCACCACCACCACGAACACCACCGCTGCCAAGATGAGTAATGTATTGCGGTCCCCCAGATCCATGGCCTAGCTCCCCTTGTCCTCGCGCGCCTGGATCGCCACCAGCGTACCTTGCGAGATCATCGGTAGGTCGGCGGCGTTGGCCTCGTCCGTATCGATGTGCATCTCCAGCTTGTAGGCCGGGTTGACGCGCACAAGCACGTCGCCGAACACCAGCTCCCGGTCTCCGTCCATCTTCACCATCACCTGGTCGCCGTTGCGTATTCCGGCCGCGGCCGCGTCATGTGGAGTCATGTGTATATGGCGCATGGCACAGATCACCCCTTCCCCCAGCTGCAACGAGCCGGCGGGCCCTTCCAGGGTCAGCCCCGGCGAGCCGGCCAGGTCCCCCGACGCCCGCACCGGCGCGTCGATGCCCAGCTGGAACTCCTCCGTGCGGGAGATCTCCACCTGGGTCGCCGAGCGCTCCGGGCCGATGACCCGCACCCGCTCCACTCGGCCCCGCGGCCCGATGAGGTTCACCCGCTCCTCGCAGGCGAACTGGCTGTCGATGAATAGCGGCTTCTTCACCGTCAGCTGGTGGCCTTCGCCGAACAGGGCGTCGATGTCCCGGCGGCACAGGTGCAGGTGGTGGGCCGAGACGGCCACCCGGATCGGGTAGGGCTCGGTCTCGATGGAGGCCAGCTCCCGGCGGTAGTCCAGCGCCGCCGCGCAGCTGCGGGCCATCACCCGCTCCTCGTCAGTGGCGACGGCCAGCACGGCGCAGCGGGAGTGGGGGGCGCTGAGGTCGGCCACCCCCGCCCCCGGCGTCAGCTGGCAGGCATCGTTCGCCCCATGATCGATGGCGATCCCCAGCCGCTCCAGCCCCTGCACCGCCCGGGCGCGCACGCCGCGGGAGTGTTCGCCGATGCCGCCGGTGAACACCAGCACGTCGATGCCCCCCATGGCCGCCGTATAGGCGCCGATGTACAGCTTGAGCCGGTAACAAAAGGCCTTGATCGCCAGGGCCGCCCGCCCGTCCCCTTCGTCGGCGGCCGCCTGGATCTCCCGCAGGTCCGAGCTCACCCCCGAGATGCCCAGCAGCCCCCCTTCGCGGTTGAGCATGTGGTCGATCTGGTCCATATCCAGGCCGTCTTCGGCGGCCAGGTACGGGAGGATCCCCGGATCCAGATCCCCCACCCGCGACCCCATGATGAGCCCCGGCAGCGGCCCGAAGCCCATGGACGTGTCGATGGACCGCCCCCGCTGCACCGCGCACACGGAGGCGCCGTTACCCAGGTGGCAGGTGACGGTGTTGAGCCGGCGCTGGGGCGTCTCGAGGAACCGGGCCGCCGCCCCGGCCACATACTCGTGGGAGTGGCCGTGGAAGCCGTACTTGCGGATCCCCCGCTCTGCGAACAGCCGGTAGGGCAGGCCATAGATGGCCGCCTCGTCGGGGATGGTGCGGTGGAAAGCCGTGTCGAAGACCGCCACCTGGGCCGCGCCGGGCATGGCCTGCTGGCAGGCCCGGATCCCCGCCAGGTTGGCAGGATGGTGCAGCGGCAGCAGGGGGATCAGCCGGGTGATCTCGGCGATGACGTCGTCGTCGATGACCACGGCGCTGCGGTACCGCGCCCCCCCGTGCACCACCCGGTGGGCCACGGCGTCGATCTCCGCCAGCGATCCCAGCGGGCCGGCGCTCACCAGCTCGTCCAGCACGACCGCCAGCGCTGCGTCGTGGTCCGCCGCCGCCCCGGGCAGCCCGATGCGGGCCACGTGGCATGCGTGGAGAGAGTGTTCACCGTCCATATCGAACAGATCGGCCTTCAACGATGAGCTACCGCAGTTGACCACGAGGATCTTCATGGCGCCTCCGCAAGCCGGTGTTCCCCGACCGGGCACCAGCGCGCCCAGCATATCAGCCCCCACGCCGTGTTAGGTTCGAGGGAGCGCATGGCAGAGCGGACGAGTGAGCGGGGATGGACGGATGAAGACGACTCTCGGGTGGATGGGACTGGGCGTATGGCTCTTGTGGTGTGGGTGCAGCGGCGGCACCCCGGAGATCGTCTATGACACCACCGTCTCCAAAGGGGGCGGGACCTGCCGCCAGATCGACGGCATGAACCGGGACGGGAGCGGAGCCCGGGCCGTGTTCTCGTCCAGGGCCGCCGGGGCCTTCGACGACGGGACCGGGTGCACCCACGACTACCACTCCCCCGAGCCCTGTGGGGACGGCCCCTACATCCTCCATCGCCGCTTTGCCGACATGTACGACGGCTACGAAGCGCGGACCCTCGCCGACGACTTCTTCCATCTGCACGACGATGGCGGCATGGATCCGGTAGCTTGCTCCCCGGACGGCGCCCGGGTCGTGGGCATGGGCTGGGATGACCTGGAGCTCATCACCATCGACGGATCGGCGTCGACGACCGTCCTCGAGGACTGCGCCCGGGGCACCTTCTCGCCGGACAGCACGGAGCTCCTGCTGCGCTGTCATATCGACGGGGAGGACGCGACTATCTTCCGGCTCCCCGCCACCGGCGGTAGCGGCGGCCTCACACCGGTGGGGCATTCGGAGGTGATGCCCATCTTCACCGCCGACAGCTCCCAGCTGCTGGCCACCGACGTGGACGGCGCCGGCGTGGGCACCGTGTCGCTGATGAACCTCGACGGCAGCAACGCCGAGGTGCTCGGCAGCGTGCCCGGGGGGCACATCATCCATCGCTTGCAGATGATGCCAGGCGCCGATCAGGTGTTGATCCAGACCTCCCGCCAGGACGCGGACTGGAGCTTGCTGCTGATGGATGGTTCCACCGGCGAGGTCGAGATCGCCGTCGAGGACGAGGCGGGCCTGAGCGAGTTCGGCCTCTCGCCGGACGGCACCGCGGTGGTGTTCGAGCGCGACGCGGACGTCTTCGTCATTGGCCTGGACGGCTCGGCTCCGATCAACCTCACCGACAGCGACGTGGCAGAAAGGCACCCCCGCTTCTTGTGGTTGGACTGATCAGCGCATCAATCCCCGATCCCGCAAATACTTGCCCAGCTCCTTGAAGGTGAACACCACCGTCTCGTCGGGCTCCAGCGCTTCTATGGCGTGGGCAAAATCGAACTCGTACTCGAACTCCACCCCCGCCTCGGTGACGGTGAAGTGCTCCAGGTGCTCGGTGGTGAAGTGGTGGTTGGTGAGCATCCGGCCCTGCTCCTGGCGGTAGCGCTCGTCGGTCTCGGCCAGGGCGGCGGCGATGTTGGCCTGCAGCTTGGCGTCCGCCAGGGTGGCCAGCTCGTCCAAGCAGCACCCGCAGAACAGGTCGGCGGCCTCCATCAGGGTGCCCGTGCGCACATCGAAGGTGAAGCCCAGGTAGTGCCAGTCCGGGTAGGCCCCCATGCCCTCCAGCACCACCGTGATGTCCAGGATGTTGCCCCGCTGCAGGTTGACGCGGAAGTCCACCGCCACCATGCCGCAGCCGCAGTTGGCGTAATTGGCCACCGTCTCGTCGATGGTCTCCCCCACCAGCTTGCCGTATCCCAGCGCCTCGTTGATGCGGGCCACCACCTCGGCATCGTCCCCGACCACCACCGGCACCCGCAGCTGGGAGGTGAAGCCCTTGTAGGTCATCGGCGTGACCACCTCGCCCACCCGCACCGGGAACCCCTCCGGCGCCGCCGGGATGGCCTCCTGGACCCAGCCCTCCGGTGGGGGTTGGCCGGCGTGGGCCGGGGCCGCCAACAGGCCGATCCACACCGCGGCCATGATCACAGGACATAAAAAACGCACCATGCGTGTCCTCCTCGCTAGCGCGTGGATCATACGATACCGTGGCCCTTCGCGGAGTAGAGGAGGCCCCATGCCTTTCCGTCGTGTTTCCAACTTTGTCGCGTTGCCGGTGATCCTCTTTTTGGAATCCATGGCCTGGTACGGCACGCGCGGCATCATGTCGCTGTACCTGCAGGACCTGGGCTTCGGGTACGGCACCGACGAAATGGACCTGGGGCAGCTGTTCACCGTGATGCAGTGGGTGACGATAGGCGCCACGCTGCTGGGCGGTGTGGCCGCCATCGCCGCGGGGCCGCTACCGGTGATCATCCTCGGGCTGGCCATGGCCGGGTTGGGCATCGCCGTGATCGGCGTCACCCCCGCTGAGCTGATTTACCTGCCGGTGATCTTCGCGGCGCTGGGCGTGGGCATGTTCCGGCCGGCGATCTACGGCGCCGCCATGATCGGCCTGGGGTACCCCCGCGAGCACCTGCGTGGGGTGTTGTGCCTGCTGCTGTGGGCCTCGATGAATGTCGGCGCCCTGCTGTGCATGCCGGTGATCGAAGTCGTGTACGAAACGCTGGGCTTCACCGCCGCGTTCGCCATGGAGGGCGTGCTGGTGCTGCTGGCGGCCGTGCTGGCCTGCGGCCTGGGGGCGGTGCACCTCAAGTTCCGCACCGCCGAGCCCACCGAGCCCGACACCACCCGGACCGTCAACGGCAAGCTCCTCGCCGTGCTGGGGGGGGTGCTGGTCCTGGCCGCCATCCCCTGGGGCGCCTACAACTACGCCTACCGGCTGTTCTACTCGGGGTTTTACTCGTTGGAAGACATCTGGGATTACGAAAACGTCGAGTGGGTGTTCCGCATCAACCCTCCCATCGTGCTGCTGATGGCCCTGAT
>CAZDDH010000214.1:0-15269 GCA_964504165.1 uncultured Rickettsiales bacterium
AGTCACCATCGCAGATCGACACACCATCGGCGTCCGCGTCCAGTTCGTCCACGCCCAGGCTGCCGTCGCAGTCGTTGTCCAGGTTGTCGCACAGCTCGGGCGCTCCCAGGTAGACGGTGTCATCCGTGTCGTCGCAGTCCCCCTCGCACACCATCTGGCCGTCGCCGTCGTTGTCCGCCTCGTCCGCCGGCATGATCCCGTCGCAATCCTAATCGGCCCCGTCGCAGGTCTCCGTCGCACCCGGGTAGATCCCAGCGTCTCCGTCGTCGCAGTCGCCGTCGCAGATCATGACCCCGTCGCCCTCGTCGGCCGCCTCGTCGGCGGGGATGACGCCGTCACAGTCGTTGTCCAGGGCGTCACATACCTCCTGGGCGCCCGGGAACGTGGTGGGGTCGGCGTCGTCGCAGTCGCCATCGCACACGCGAACCCCGTCGCCGTCGGCGTCGGCTTCCTCGGCCGGGATCTCCCCGTCGCAATCGGTGTCGAGGCCGTCACAGATCTCGTCGGCGCCCGGGTAGACGGTGTCGTTGCCGTCATCGCAATCCTCGCAGGCCCCGAACCCGTCGCCGTCGCCGTCATCGTCCGTCTCGCCGTTGCAGTTGTGGTCGATATCGTCGCACTCCTCCGGCGCCCCGGGGTAGACGGTGTCGTCCTCGTCGTCGCAGTCGTCGCCGCCGGCCTCCTCCGAGTCGTGGCCGTCACCGTCCACGTCGGTCAGGTCGCTGCCGTCACAGTCGTTGTCGATCCCGTCATAGGGGATCTCTTCGGCGTCCGGATGGATATCCGGATCGGTGTCGTCACAGTCCTCATCCTCGGTGAACCCATCCCCATCGGCGTCCACCGGCGCGGTGTCGTCGTCGTCCCCCGTGGTGTCGTCGTCGTCCATCGAAGATGTGTCGTCGTCGTCATCCATGGAGACGCTGCCCTTGCACCCGAAGGCGAGCAGGAAACAGCAGAGCAAGGAAACCAAACCCAGGCGGTAGAACATGATCATGATGGATCCCTCCGCGGGCATTGTAGCGCTGCTCGCGAGGTTGTGGGGAATCCTGTGTGAGTTGGGTGACGGCCGTCACTCGAGGGAAGACCGATAGGGGATCTGGTAGAGCACGGTCCAGGTGGATAGGAACGCCTGCCCGGACGATGGTTCGAGGGCCATGTAGCGGACCATCGGCATCACGCGGCCGAACGTGTCGAGGACCTCACCATCCTCGGCCCGCTGCACCATCACCGTCCCGGTGAGTACGGAGGCCGTCACCAGCAGATCGTGTTCGGCATCCACCGCCACCACTCGGACCCCGCGCTGGGTCTGGATCTCCCTCTCCACCGTCGCCGTACGAGGGTCCACCACCAGAACCACGCTCTCGTTGGGCTTAGCCGCGATCAACCGCTGCCACTCGGGTACCCACACGACCCGTCCGTTGAAGGAGTCGGTCTCCAGCCAGGGCTCGGCGATGCAGGTGTCGGGGTCCACGGTATAGAGCCACTCGTTGTAGTCCGGAGCGACCACCAGCCGGGAGATGGCCGGAACCCAGACCGCATCGCGGGGCGCTCCGAACCGGCCGCCATCCGGATCGGTGAGCAAACATCGTCTGCCCCGGGTGCGGCCCTCCAGATCGATGGACATCAGCTGGCCCGGAGAGGCATTCATGGCGTCCACATCCACCAGCATCAGACGGCGGGCGTCGGAGGCCCAGCGGAAGTACGGGAAGTTCGTGCGGCCGGGGAGCTGGATGTCCTTCGTCCTGCTCCAGCGGCCGTTGACCAGTCGCAGCCCCGAGAGGGTCGAGAAATCGGTCATGATCCAGGTAGTGCCGTCCGGTTCGGTGTACAGGGAGACCGATCCGATCCCACCGTTGGGTACGCTGCGCGGCGGGATCGACACCGTGCTCAGTTCGCCCCCGGCGACCGGAGCCGCGATGAGCCGGCCGCTCCCCTCGGCGGCGATGTAGGCGTACTCACCGGCGATCTGGATCTCGTGGTATTCGCCCACGACTCCGTCGGGGGACCGCTCCAGGGTCTGGACGCGCGGGTCCACCCGATCGTCGGGCCAGTAGACGAACTCAGGGACATGTTTCTTGGGTTCGAAAGGGACCAGGGCCGAGGCAAACCAGCACGCACCGGCGATGCCCAGGGCCGCCGGTAGGGCCAGCAACGGCCGAAGCGCGCGGTGGCGGCGCCGGGCCAGGAGCTGATACGCCGCGAGGGACAGCCAGAACTCGGTGCCGGGGATCCACAGGGCGGTCAGGAACCACCGTTTGTATTTGCGCACCAAACCCGGCGGCAGGAAGGCCAGCAGGAACAGGCCGAGCGCGGGCAGGACCGCGACCGTCTGATGCATGGGGAAGAAGCTCACCGCCAGCACGCTGACCACCCCCGCCGAGACCAACCACAGACGGCCCCGGGCCAGGCTCAGCGCCGCACCCCCTGCAGCGGCGACGAACAACGTCCGGGGCAGCACGTGCAGCTGGAGCAGGAGCAGCCCCCAGCACTCGATGAGGATCTTGAACGCCCCGTGGGGGTTCTCGGCCTGCTCGACGACAAAACCGGTGAGGACGCTCATGTACCGCGGCATCACCACCGCGAGGATCAGGAGGATGGGCAACCTCACCAGGATCCACAGCCGGAGCCGTCGCGATGACCGGGAAGGACCGGAGACCATGCCCAACCTTTCAGTTGACGGGCTTGCGGAAAATCAGGATATGGCGGCCAGGCAAGAACGCCGGCAGCGTCTTCTCGTGCACGAAGCCCACCGCCGTCACCGTGCCCGAGATGCGGTCCATGGTGACGGGCCGGGGCTCACTTTCCGTGTCGACCTTCTCCGGGACGACGAACAATCCCCCCGGTTTGGTGGCGCTGTAGATGCTCTGCAGCAGTTCACCCGACAGATTGGCCGCCGGAGGATCACCCCGGATGATGTTCTTGAGCGTGTCACACATGAAGACCAGATCGAGCGTACCCGCATCGATTCCGATCCGGTCAGGGACGGTGACCACCCCCTTGATGTTGCCCAGCTCGTGGAACCTGGCCAGGTAGTCCAGGAGGGTCAGCGCGTGGGGATCGATCTCCACCGCATAGACCACACCTCCTGCGCCCACCTGCCGCGCCAGAGGGAGGGTGAAATACCCCATCCCGGCTCCCACATCGGCGACCACCATGCCCTCTTCCAGGCCGATCATGGTGGCGAACTCGTCCATGCTGACGGGCGTTCCCTCGGGGTGCCACAAACTGAGCCGATCCGTGCCGCGGGAGCGCAACGTGATGCGCTCGAAGAGGCTGTAGTCCCGCGGGCAGCCAGCCGGCTCCACCGTCTGTCCACCGCAGGAGACAGGGCCACCCAGACGTCCCTGATTGTCGTTCCAGAAGAATGAAGGCACCTTCCCGCCACTATCCCGCAAACACATGTGCATCTGGTGGTAGCGCAGGTAGGTGATCAGCTCGTCGAACGGCTTGCCGAAGAAGTACTGGTACCAGCCCTCCACGTCCCGGCCCCGCTGGTCCAGGATCGTTCGTTCCTGTTCGGCCAGCCCGGCCAAGCGGGAGGTATACGCATAGAGGTACCAGAGGTAGGTGTAGTTGAGATTTTGCTTGGCGGCGGCCTCGGCATCCACGAGCAGGGCAGCCAGCTGCTTGTCGTCCCGCTGGTCCGCGTACGCGACCAGGGCCTTCTCGAGCCGGATGGTCTCCTGTTTGTAGGCGACTCCGTAGTCCTTGTCCTTCTGACCGTCCGTCTTGGCTTCCACCTTTTCCGGCTGCGGGATCACCTCCTGCGAGGGTTCGGGTGCCGGACAGCCGATGACGAGAATGGACAGGGACGCGGCGAGAATCCGTGTTGGCAGCATGGTGTCCGTCAGGATAGAGAATCGCTATTGGGCGGGTCAACACGGTCCTCGGCCGTCTCCGGTGCCCCCACGAAGCCCTTTTCCGGGTCGCCGAGTTCCGAGCTGATCACCGTTCCGGCGCCATCTCGCAACCCCCGCCGCAACCCCACCGACGTCAGCCGACGCAGGCCTTCGGCACCCCCGCGCATTGGATTGCGGTCCCCTAGCCAGTGGGTGACCTGCATGTACATCGCGAACATGGGGTGTTCCATGTCCTGGACGGTCGAGACAGCCGGGTGGCTCTGGATGAACCGGGATACCTGACCGACCAGCCGGTCACCGTCCACGCCGGGCGAGAAGTAGTACAGCGGCTCCAGCAGCGGATCGTCCGCCGCCAGAGTTCCCTCGTCCACGAGCTGCCTCTGGAGCCTGGTGTTTGGATAGACGCGGATGCCTAGCTGGAAATAGACCATGTCGGACTCGGGCACGAATCGGTCGATGAAATCGAAGGTCTGCTCCAGGGTTTCCTCCGTCTCACCGGGGCCCCCGAGCATGAACGACCACAACACCGAAAAATCCATCCCCTTGCGTTGGGTAGCAAACTCCTCGAGAGCGGCGCGGGTGATGCCCTTGCCCATCCGCTTCAACACGGCGTCGGAGGCGGAATCGGGGCTCACGATAATCTGCTGGAAGCCTGCACGCTGCATGGCGTCCAGCAGCCGGGGCGTCACCGCGCCTGGATAGAACCCAGAGGTGGACAGGCTCAAATCCAGCCCGGCCTCGGCGATGGCCTCGCAGAGATCGACGGTGTACTGCAGCGGCACGTTGAACGTCGAATCCACGAACTCCACGGGGACGTCCGGTTCTGCGGCGGCCAGCTCGGCCAGCTCTGCGACCACGTCGTCGATGGGACGCGTCCGGTAGCGATTCCCTTCGAGCTCTGGATAGTTGCAGTAGGTGCAATCCAGGGCACAGCCACGCCGGGTTTGCACCTGCAGCGCACCGTGCCGTCTGGCATAGGCCCCAATGGGGGTCCAGCGGTACGTCTGTGGCCTGGGTAGCGTGCCCATGTCCGAGACACGGTGGGGCGGATTCAACCGGGCGACTCCATCGGCGGGCCGCACCACCGCGATGCCGGGCAGGTGGTCGAACGACCGGCCTTGTTCGAGGTGAGCCACCAGCTCCACGAAGCTCAGTTCGCCCTCGCCCACCACCCCGATTTCGGCCCCCAGATACCCCAACACGGGCAATGGATTGACCCCCACACAGCCGCCGCCGACGACCACGGGGACCTTCGCCTCCCAGGCGATATCCACGTACTGGCGGGCTTCATCGAGGAAGAAGGTGTTGTCCAGCCAGGCGGTGGTGTCCATGTTGCGGATGGATAGACCGATGATCTGGGGACGGCCGGCCCGGATGGCCCGGCGCAGCGCTCGCTGCGGCCACCGCTCGAACATCAGGTCCAGGAAGGACACGTCGTGGCCCGCGCGCCGGGCGGCGGAGGCGATGGCGGAGGCGCCCAGCGGCCCCACCGGGAAGGGCGTACGGACTCGATTGGTGGCCACGATCAGGACTCGGCTACTCATGGCGTCGGCGTCACCTTCATCAGCTCGGGGCATAGAAGATAGCTTGTATCGCCGCGAGTCACCATAGCCACCCGTGTGCGGGCGCGCTCCACCCCCAACCGTCGCGGTAATGCGGTGCCCGCCGTGATACCCTGACTCACCGTTCAGCGAGGATGACGATGCCTGGATCCATGATCATCATCGGCGCAGGGATCGCCGGTCTCGCCGCAGGGTGTTACGCCCGGATGAACGGGTACAGCACGCGTATCCTCGAGCTGCACACCCTCCCCGGCGGCCTGTGTACGGCCTGGAAGCGCAAGGGCTACACCTTCGACGGCTGTGTCCAACAGATCATCGGCTCCAGCCCCAGCGTCAATCCAGCGTGGTACCGGATCTGGGAAGAACTCGGCGCCGTTCAGGGCCGGCAGATGATCCACCACGAGGAGTCGATGAGCGTCGAAGGCAAGGGCGGGAAGATCCTGCACGTCTATGCCGATATCGACCGCCTCCAGCAGCACCTGCTCGAGCTGTCCCCCGGCGACCGGCCGGTCATCGACGAGCTGTGCGCCGGCGTCCGCAAGTTCGCCGGCTACAAACCACCGATCCTCATCCCCAGGGAACTGTTCGGTCCGCTGGACGGCATGAAGGCGGGCCTGGGGGTGCTCCCCTACCTTTTCGCCATGCGCAAGTACATGACGATCTCCTGGGAAGAGTTCACCGGGCGGTTCCAGGACCCCTTCTTGCGTGAGGCATCCGCCATCGTCTTTGATCAGCCCGGTTTTCCCCTGCTGACGGCCATGTTCTCGCTGGCGTTTCACCACAACAACATGGCCGGCTTCCCGGGCGGCGGCTCGTTGGCCTTCGCTCGCTCCATCGAGGGGCGGTACCTGGACCTCGGCGGGACGATCGATTACGGGGCCCGGGTCCAGCGCATCGTGGTGGAGAACGACCGGGCGGTGGGGGTCCTGCTGGAGGACGGCACCGAGCTGCGGGCCGACGTCATCGTATCCGCGGCGGATGGCCGTTCCACGGTCTTCGAGATGCTCGATGGCCTGTATGCCGACGATCGGATCCGCAGCTATTACGACAGCTGGCCGACCTTCAGGCCGGTCGTGCAGGTCTCCCTGGGCGTGGACCGGGATTTCTCCGCCGAACCCCATCGGCGAGTCTTCCCCCTCGAACAGCCGCTGGACATCTTCGGCGAACAAAAGCACTACCTGTGCCTCAAGCATTTCTGCTTTGACCCACAGCTCGCACCGGCGGGCAAATCCGTGCTGTCCACCATGTTCACGTGCGAGTACGAGCCGTGGAAGGAGCTGTACGCCGATCGTCGGGCCTACAGGGCGGCCAAGGAGCGCGTGGGCGAGGAGGTCCTCGACCGGCTGGAGGCCAGGCACCCCGGCCTGCGGGACCACGTCGAGGTGATGGACGTGACCAGCCCCATCACCTACGAGCGCTATACCGCCAACTGGAAGGGATCGATGGAGGGTTGGCGGGTCGATACGCAGACCATGCCGCGGATGATCAAGAAGGCCATGAGCAAGACCCTGCCGGGCCTCGACCGGTTCTACATGGCCGGCCAGTGGGTCGAGCCGGGGGGCGGCGTACCTGCGGTGGCCCTGTCCGGCCGCAACGTGATCCAGCTGATCTGCCACGCCGATGGCCTGCCATTCCGGGCCGAGACGCCTGCTGCTCAATCGCCCGAGTAGGTCCGCGTGCTGCGGGTGAGTTCACTGTCCTTCACGTCCCAGCCGTAAACCACCGCGACCGCGGCCGCGTAGCGCCGGTAGACCAGGCGTGCGACGACGGTCAGGTCCCCGGATTCGGGGGCGGGGAACCACACCGTCGAGGTGCCGGTGGCCTCCGGCGCGATGCGGTTGTCGCTGGCCATGCCCACGGCCCGGTAGTGAGGCACGCCACGATTCCCGTCGGAATCGACGTACACCTTTGCGTACAGCCAGCCCGGGGCGCCGGCGGCGTCGTCGTGGCCCGCCAGATAGACGATGTCACCGGCCTCGAGGGCTGGCGGCGGCTCGACCACGATGGCCGTATCCCCGGCCAGTGATTGGATGGACCGCTCGCCGAGCACCTGGTGCACCGGCAGCCCCTTCTCCACGGCCGACAGGCCGGCGAAGCTGCCGGTGCCCGGACCGTCGTAGTCGTCCCAGGCGCCGGTGGGCCGCACGAACCTGGCCACCGTCGCCCCGTCCAGCGCCTGCGCCGCGAAGACCAGCTCGCTGCCGTTGACCGTCAGATCCACGCCCACCTCACCCCGGTGGCGCCAGCCGCCCACATCCGGGATGGACTGGCCACCGCTGGCCGGCACCGGGGCGCCGTCACCGTCCGTCGCCTCGAACCGCACCATCAGGTGCCGCAACGGGGATCCCGTGGGGATCCCGTGCCCCGCGTGGGCATTGGTGATGGTGGCGACCGCCTCCACCTCCCCGCCCTGCGCCGTCAGCACGAGTTCGAAGTCCGGGGCCTGCATCTTCTCTGCGCCGCCGAAGTCGTGGTGCCGCACCTCGCCACTGGCTCGTAGCCAACCCTGATCGTAGGAGGGGATCAGCCCCTCCTCGGTGATGTTGTAGGTGGAGCTCTCCTCGTCCAGCGTCTCCATATGACACAGCTGGCAGGTGTCGACGGTGCCGGCGTAGGGGCCCGCCTCGTACTCGGAGTGGGTCTCGATGATGGGCAATCCGTTCGGCCAGCGGTCCCCGTCCACAGGGTGGTCGGCGTGTAGCGTTCCACGGGCGTACTCGTGGCAAGCTGAACACCAGTTCGCCTCCCGCATCCCTGGGCTGTACGCGCCGTTCATCACCGCGAGGGGGACGTCGGGATAGGGGCCGAAGTTGATGGGATCGAACTCCTGGCCCAGCACGTTCGTGGGCTCCGAGGGCCGCTGGAGCACCAGGGCCCCGTCCCGGCCGGGAGAGGTGTTGACCAGGACCTCGCGCACCTTGTGGCACAGATCGCAGGTGACGCCATTGTCAAAGGCCACACCCGTGGCCCGCGCCAGGTCGATGGAGCCCGGTTCGATTCCGTCAGAGGCGGGCGCGTGGCAGTCCCCACAGCTACCGAAGGCCGTCAACGAGGCCGCCAGATCCGGGTGGTCACAGGCCATCTCGTCGGGGCCACCACAGCCCTCGTGGAGGAACGGCAGCACACCGCCGCCGAAGTAGCAGCGTTCCGCCGCGACCCCTTCTTCGCCAGGATCCTGGCCCTCGGCGATCCAGCCGCCCGCTTCCTCACAGGTATCAACGAGCCGGTCGCTGCCCCCCGTGTACATGTCCCACAGATTCCGCATGCGCGCTGAATTCCGGTGGGGTGACAGGGCCCAGTCGTCGCCGATGGAGCGATGGCAGTGTCCGCACTCGGTCACATCGGGACTATCGGCCCAGCCGCCAGGCTGGAAGTGGTAGTCCACGTTGTCGGCCGATGGATCGGGCAGCGGGAAGATGACGATCTCCGACTCGCCGTCCGGTCCATGGGTGTCATCCAGGTCGATACCGCCGGCGGTGTACCCCTCCTTGTCCGCCGTTAGCCAACGGTTGCTGATGCCGTCGTCGTCCACCTGGACCGTGGCCCGGCCGTCGGCGTCGGTAACGGCCCAGGCGGACGCAGGGGCGCCGCCGACGAGGGCAAAGGCCCCCTCGACCGGGGCCCCGTCCGGATCGATGACGCGCACTTCCGCGGCGCCGGTCCAGCGTTCGATGGCGGCGTCGTCGTCGTCCGCTCCGATGGGGGGAGGCCGGCCCGTGCCCGTACCGCAGGCCTGCAAGGACGCAAGCAGCCCTGTCAGCAGAACACTGGCGGTCAGCCAGTTAGCCGTTCCTATCCCGCGTGTTCGAGGACAGCTTCGAAGGCCTCCTCGTTTCCGTGACCGCTGTAGCAATGGATCATCTCCATGTCGGGGGACAGCACGCACTTGCCCGGCAGGTTGGTGCCGGTCCACGGCGTGACCTCGGGGGACGCCATCTGGGTATCGGCGACGACCGGCATTGTCTCGGGGGAGCCCAGCTGTTCCCAGTACGCGACCGAGTCCTCACCGTCCGGCTCGGCGCCCACGTCATCTTGGGCCAGCAGTACGATGAACTGGAAGGGGATGTCTCCGTGTTCGGCCGTGAACTCTTCTTGCTCTTCCGGGAGGCTGACCGCCTCCGTCACGCAAGCGCCTCACCACGAGGCTGTCATGAACAGCATCACGTAGGAGCCGGCGAAGTCCCACAGGTCCACGTCCTCCATGCACTGGTCGATGAGTGCGATGTTGGTGACGATGTCACCCTCGGAGGAGCCGGTGGCCTGAAGATCTCCGGGATCGTTGTGGGCCCAGCCGCAGGCGTAGCAGACCTCGGCGGCGTCCAGCGGATCGCTGACGCAGTCCACCTCCTCGCCGTCGGAGTAGCCATCGCCGTCCGTGTCTGCCAGGTCGGGGTCCGTGCCCAGCTCATCCTCGGTGCAGTCGTCCACACCGTCGCCATCGCTGTCGGCTGAGCAATCCCCTGAGGCCTCACACCCCATCATTGCTAGCAAACCACACAGCAGCAGCAACTTCTTCACGCTGTCCATCATGTCAATTCCCTTGCTTGCGTTAGGAGAACTATAGACCGCTACCGTCGCCTGTCTATGGTTCCTCGATAGTCTTTGAAGACGTAATCCATCGCTTTAGTGGGTTTTACATCACCGAACGGAGGTCGGTAACCGCCCTTCACACAAACTTTGCAGCACAGCTACCCCGCGCAGACCTTCGTTGGGGATGGTGATATGTTGGCCCGTTCCAAAGAGGAGACTGGATCCCATGAGCCGTCTGCTGACCGGAACCGCGGTGCTCCTGGCGCTCCTCGCAGCGGGCTGCGCACCCACCCATACCGGGGGCTACGACTGGACGGATACGAGGGTCGACCATGGCCCGGGAATGGACGAAGAGGGAGCCTGGTCTCGCCGGGCCAAGCTCTGTATCTCCGGCGATCTGTCCTACGCGACTTGGACCGATGACCGGGATGGCAAGACCCGCGTCTACCTCAACCGATCGCTGGACGGCGGCCTGAGCTGGGAGCCGGCCGACATCCTCGTCAGTGCAGATACGCCCCAGGATCACAACGCGGCCAACCCCTCCATCGCCTGTGACGGCGGGCGCGTGGTGGTGGTGTGGGAAGACGACCGGGACGGGGAATTCGAGAACCCGGGCATCTACGCCAACATGAGCACGGACGGGGGGATCACCTTTGCCCCCGATGCGGTCCCGTTGACCGCCGATGGCTATGGCGACTGGCGATCCCTCGAACCGGTGACAGCCATGGCTGGGGGCATGATCTACGTGGCATGGACCGACGGCAGGCACGGCGGCTACGACATCTACTACAACGCCAGTTTGGATCTAGGCGAGACCTGGCTCGAGGAAGAAATCCGGCTCACGACCAGTGTGGCCGGTTCCTCCTATTCGGCCTATCCGCGCCTGGCGACCGACGGGGGCGGCACCGTGGGCGTCGCCTGGCTCGACCGCCGCGACGAACTCAACGACGTCTACTTCAATCGTTCCTTGGAGCACGGCCTGCCCGGCACCTGGCTCGGCGACGACCTGCGGGTGGACACCGGCGACCTCCCCGGGTTTGCCGACTCGTACGCACCCGACATCGATATCTACGGCCCCACGGCCGCCATCGCCTGGCACGACCGCCGCAACAGCTCGGAGGGAATGGCCGACATCTTCGTCAACGTGGTCATCGATCTGGACGAACCATCGTTCTACCCCGCAGCCAAGCGGGTCGACACGGACGCCCAGGGGGCCTCCAACAGCCTGTTCCCCGACGTGGAGATCCTGCCCAACGGCAGCCTGGGTGTGGTGTTCCGGAACGAGCGTAGCGGGTTCAGTGACATCTACTTCTCACGCTCGGACAACAAAGGCATCGACTGGTTCGCCACCGAGATCGTCCTGGACTCCCTCGACGGAGCCGCCTCCCACGCCATGGATCCCGTGCTGGCGACCGGCTATGACGGCAACCTGGCCGTGGCCTGGCCGGACCTACGGGACTCCAGCAACAGTGCTCCCTGGGAAGACATGTACGTGACGACGAGCGCTGATTTTGGAGACAGCTGGCTGCCGGAGTGGCGCATCGACGATGGGTACGCCGGCTCGGCGCGCTCCGTCTATCCGCAGATCGCCATCCGGCCCGGATCCCCCCGTGTGCAGGTGCTGTGGGAGGACTGGCGCGCCGGCAACCCAGATATCTTCTTCCGTTCCACACCGTTCGAAGGATTGGAGGGGGCCGATGAGTGATCTTGGCAAGGCTCGTTGGCCCGCAGCGGCAGCCGCGGTCCTGGTTCTGGGGCTTTTGTGCAGCACCTGCCAGGACTACCTCATGGCCGACGCTCCCGAACCCGGTGAACAGCCGGACGTGCTGGCACCGACCCAGGTCGTGGAGGAGTTCCTGCAGCGCACCGCCCAGGCCAGCGACATCCTGTTTCTGGTGGACGACTCGGGGTCGATGGGTGGCGAGCAGGAGAACCTGATCAACAACCTCAGCCACTTCGCCCAGTTCCTGTTCGACAGCGACGTGGATTTCCACATTGGCGTCGTCCGCATCGGCCTGGAGAACGAGGCGCACGACGGACAGCTGGACGGCACCCTCACCTACGTCGACCCGGACACCTCCGATGGACTGTCGGCGGTGCTGACCACCATCGAGGAGCTCGGCACCGAAGGGGGCAGCACCTGCGAATCCGGCCTGCAGGCGGCCTATCTGGCCCTCACCGATCCGCTGCTGAACGACTGGAACGACGGCTTCTACCGGGAAAACGCCCTGCTCTCGCTGATCGTCATCACCGACGAGAACGACAACGCCTCCCACTACCTGTGCGACTACCCCAGCGCCAACCCCTACGAATGGGTGCCATGGGTCCAGGGGCTCAAGCGGGACCCGGAAATGGTCAGCTTCGGTGTCATCGCCGGGTTCTCTCCCGATGACAACGTCACGCCGGCGGACTGTGAGTCGGATCAGCTGGGCATGGCCGACGCGGCCGCCGCTTACTGGCTGGCCAACACCCTGATGGGCGGCATCAGCTGGTCCATCTGCAACCCGGACTGGAGTGCGGTGCTCACCGATCTGGGGCTGGCGGCGTCCGGCCTGACCCGCCAGTTCAACCTCACCCGCATCCCCGAATGGGACGAGGACGACTGGGACGGGGACGGACGGCTGGACGAGCCGGTGCTGGAGGTCTACCTGGACCGGCAGGATGGCGATGGTTTCGTGCTCGTCGAACCGCTGTGGAGTGACCCGCCGGGCGGGGACAACCCCTGGGAGTTCGACCGGGGCCTCAACGCCGTGGTTTTCACCGTCGATACGATGCCGCAAGAGGGTTGGGTCCTCCGGGCAGTGTATCCGGACAGTGCGGAGAGCTAGCCGATGGCGAAACACCTCGTGATCTTCTTGCTGCTCTCCCTCCCAGGCGCTGGCGTGCTACTGGGGGGCTGCGACGACGCCGGCGACGACGACACCACCGTGCCCCCCTACGACCCCACCGATCCCTCGACGGACTGGGACGAAGATGGATACGCGGCTTCCAACGACTGTAACGATTTCGACGACGCGGTCCATCCGAACCAGGAGGAGATCTGCGACAACGGCGTGGACGACGATTGCAACTTGGCGCTGGATTGCGACGACGCCGCCTGCGCCAGCCAGCCGATCTGCACCGAGGCGGGCCAGGACAACGAGGCCTGCGACGACGGCATCGACAACGACGGGGACGGGGCGACGGACTGTGACGACGAGGACTGCGAGTACTCGGCGTTCTGTTCCCCCTGTTCGGTCCAGGTCGCCGGTACCTGCGGCACGGCCTGGAACATCTTCGGGGTGCACGCCCGCACCGAGCTGGACGACTACAGCTGCAGCGGCGCCAGCGAGGCCGGGCCGGAGGTGGTCTACGAGTTCCTGCCGTACGCGGACGGGACGGTGGATTTTGCCGTGGCCCCGGCGGATGGCGTCAACGTCGACCTCTATTTGATGCAGGACACCTGTCACCCCGACCGGTGCATCGCCGACTCGTCCAGTAGCGGCGTCGGCGACGACGAGGTCCTCACCATCGAGGTGACCGCCGGGACCTACTACTACCTGTCCGTTGAACTCTCCGGTGATGCCAGCGAGGAGTTCACTTTTGACACGATCTGTTATTAGCGGCTTCCTTCCCATGGCATGATGGGGTCATGAAGCGCATCTTATGGTCCATTCTTCTGGTGATTCCCTTGGGGCTGGCCGCTTGCGGCGACAGCCCCTTCGAACACAATCAGCAGCTGCTCGACGACGACGGCTCCCCGTCGGACGACGACGACAACGGCGACGACGACGCCGGTGAGGATTGCGGCGGGGACACGTGCGGCGAGAACGCCCACTGTGAGGCGGACGAGTGCGTCTGTGACGAGGGGTTCGAGGGCGACCCCTACGAGATCTGCGATCCGTTCAGCGAGGAGGACCGCATCCGCCAGGAGCTGGTGGACATCGCCGCCGCGGAGATCGGCTACTGCGAAGGGACGGACGACCGGCCCTACATGCAGATGCAGCCGGGGCAATGGTGCTACGACTTCGTGGCGTGGGTCTACGAACAGGCGAACGAGGGGCTACCGGCCCCTATCAACCTGCCCCAGGTGTACGTGGACTCCATGCCCGAGGGCTGGCGCCCGGCCGCCGGCGATCTCATCAAGTACAACATCCAGCACTACGGCATGGTGGCCAGCCTGTCCGAGGACGAGATCACCGTCTACACCATCGAGGGCAACGTCAACTACTGTGTGATGGAGCGCAACACCACCGACGTGGATGTCTCCTACTACGGCACGCTGGAGGAGTGGATGGAGTCGGTCCACTGACCGACAACCGGCTCATCCCTTTTGCTTCTTGCGCGCTTCCACGCTATCGAGGAATGCCTGCCACTCGTCCTGCTGTTCGGCGGCCAAGGCCCGGTGGATGTCGTCGTGGTCGATGCCCAGCTCCTCCTTCATGATGAGCCAGGCCAGCTCGATGGCTTCCTGCCACAGGTCCTCGTCCTCGCGGGGGTCGAGGTTGGTGGGGAACAGGGCCTTGCCTTCGTCATCCTTCATGTAATCCGGCAGGTTCTCGTGGCGCCCCAGCGGCCACAGGGCGCCCTTGTGGAGGAACTCCTCGAGTTCTTCGTACTCTTGCCTGCCGTGTAGTGTACGGGCGCGTTCCAGGGTAGCGGGCTCCGTGTACCAGCGGCGCAGGGCTTCTTTTTGTGGGTCGGTGAGCATGCCGTCCTCCGTGCAATTCGATACCCGTGCATAGTGATTTGTGAGGCCATCTGTCAACCGGAGCCGCACAAGATCATCGCACGTCAAGTGCCCCTCCGGGCCCGGCACCGGTTATCCTGGTTGTCTACCGAAACCATCGTTCTGGGAGTTCCATGCCTACACGAATACAACGGATCACCATCCTGACCGCCATCACCTTGGTGCTGGGCGCCACCCAGCTGGCCTATGGCCAGTGCTCGGAACCGGGCGTCCCGATCCAGCAGGGCTGCGGCAACTACACGTGGGAGGGGTGCTGCGCCGGCGAGGAGCTGTTCTGGTGTGAAGACGGCTGGATCTGCTACGCGGACTGCAATCAAGAGGGGCTGTACTGCGGCTGGGCTGACCAGGGCCAGTATTACAACTGCTGGACCGACGGGAACGCCGCCCCCGGCGGCAACCCGCCCATGGAGTGCCCCTCCGAGGTCATCGACGCGGACGGGGATGGGTATGACAGCGACGAGGACTGCGACGACAACAACCCCCAGGTGAATCCAGGTGCGGCGGAGAACTGCACCAACGGCGTGGACGACGACTGCGACGGGTACGCGGACGGCAACGATCCGGACTGCGATACGGGGGACGACGACG
>CAZDDH010000215.1:0-15230 GCA_964504165.1 uncultured Rickettsiales bacterium
GTCGCAGACCTCGGTGTTGCCCGGGTAGTTGGCCGCGTCGTTGTCGTCGCAGTCACCCTGGCAGTCGGTCACGCCGTCTCCGTCCAG
The DNA here is from genome assembly GCA_964504165.1 of uncultured Rickettsiales bacterium. GTDB lineage: Bacteria > Myxococcota_A > UBA796 > UBA9615 > CAYRNR01 > CAZDDH01. The sequence goes on from CAZDDH010000215.1 coordinate 88, forward strand.
ATCCTCGCAGAAGCCCACACCGCCGACGTGGACGATGCTGTTGTCCGGGTCGCCGTCGTAGGTGGAGATGAACACGTCCCCGGTCAGGGCGTCGAACTCCAGCCCCCACGGCCCCTCGCCCAGATCCGAAGCGAACCGCTCTTGCCTGGGGTCGGTGGTGCCCAGCGCGGGTAGCCCGGTGCCGTCATCGATGGCGTAGCCGGTGGCCGGGTCCACTTCGATCATCAACACCTCGCCGGTGTCGTAGTTGACGTACATCAGGTTGCCCACATACGGCCCGTAGGGGATGTACTGCAACGCCCCGGCGCCGTCTGCCGGCAGCTCCGCCCACAGCTCGAGGGAGTCCGGCTCGAACAGGCCGCCCCCCAGGTCCGTCACCAGCACGTTGTACAGGTCCGGCCCCGGGTAGGTGGTCATCTGCATCTGCGGGTGCCCCGTGCCCGGGTCCGTCATGTACGGCGAAAACGTCAGCCCACCCGTCGAGCTCGGGAGGCCCACCGACGACATGTCGTACAGGGTCTCTGCCCCGGCGATCCCGCCGGGCCGCTGCCCCATGTAGTTGTCGCTGTAGTAGGTGTAGAACAGCGTCCCGTCCGGCCCGATCTCCCAGCCGGCGTCCAGCCCGGTGGTGTTGGGATCCCCGTCGAACACCAGCGTCGCCGATGGCCCCAGGTCCGTCACGTAGCCGTCCGCATCCCGCGTCACCGGCAGCGAATACAGGGCGCTGTCCGCGTTCTCGCAGTCACCCACCACGTACAGCAGGGATCCGTCCTCGGAGAAGATCATCCCGCCCAGGGGGGTGGGGATGCCCAGGTCGGTGGCCGCCCACTGGTTGACCTCCTGGAAGTTGGCCGGATCATCCAGGATGATGGCGGCGGCTGGGGTGGCAAAGACGAGGGTGTAGATCAGTGCGAACAAGGTACGTGTGTGCATGTGCGTCTCCCGTAGCGTAGCGACAGGATACTACGTTCTGTTGGATCAGCTCGCCAGGATGCTCGCCTTGATCGCCTCCGTCGTCACCCCCACCGGGTCCCCGCCCACCAGCTCCCACTCGAATCCCGCCGGCCGCCCCCCCAGCCGCAGCAGGGCGTTGCCGATGGCCGGGTGGTCCAGCAGCGGCCCGTCGTGGAAGGTGGGCATGTCCGGGGTCTTGCGCTGCTCCCGGCGGGGCCATTGCGTCGGTAGCCAGCCCCGGTGGATGCCGTTGCGGTTGCGGGCCACGGTCTCGTGCAGGTTGAGGGCGCCGCGGCTGGCCAGATTGGATTGCACCCAGCGCAGGTAGGCGTAGGCCAGCAGCTCGTGGGCCAGCAGGTCCTCGGACGCAAACAGCAGGCCGTGCTCCGGCACCACCGTCTGGCCGATGTCCGGGCCGATGGTGGCCAGCACCTTGGAACCCGTGCTCACCACCAGCCGCAGGCGGTCGCGGATTGCGGGCACGACGTTGACCTCTTCGTACATGGCGTGGAAGTGGTCGCCGCCCTGGTGGAAGCGCAGGCGGTTGTCATCCCGCAGGAAGCCCACCCCGATCTTCAGCCCCGACGTCACCGAGCCCATCGCGTGGGAGGAGACCCGGGCCAGGTAGACGATGTGGTCCACCTCCTGGACCACGTTGGGCAGCATCAGCGGCACATCCCAGTGGTGGTCCCCGTCGGGCGTGGCCTCGAAGTAGCCGTCCCAGCCCGCCTCCTCGAAGAAGACCGCCTCGGCGCCGCTGTGCTCGATGGTGGCCAGCAGCCCGGCCCGCGCGCAGACCTTGCGCGAGCTGCCCTTGACCCGGTCTGGGCTCTGGATCACATGCTCGGCCCCGGCCTTGTCCGCCACCAGGATCCGCCCGGCGCCCTTCTCCTCGAGCAGCCGGACCATGCAGTCCACGGCCCACGGATCGGTGGTGGCCGGATATTCGTGGTGGGAGTTGAGCGACAGTTTGAGCATCACGGTGTCGCCCGCCGTCAGCCACACAAAATCGCTGGCCGCCTCCACTACCTTCTTGAACGCCGCGTAGTCTGCCTCACCCCGGGGCAGCCACGACCCGTGCACCAGAGGCGTCAGGTCAGGCACCACCGGCAGGGCGGCCGAGTCCACGCCGCCGAGGTTCAGCTCCTTGCGGGCGTGGGCCAGGGACGGGCAGACGGCCAGGCCGGCCACGCCGGCGCCCAGCTGCAGCAGGTGGCGCCGGTTGAAACAAGGCGCCCTCAATGGGAATTCCCGTACCGCATCAGCACCGTGCTCACCGCCTCGTCCGGCCCGATGGTCACGGTGTAGAGCCGGTTGTACTCCACGTCCTCGTCGATCTCCGTCCCTGGATCCCCGCCCAGCAGCTCCACGACCGCTGGCGTGGTGTTGCTGTGCCCCACCACCAGGTACCGGCCGCTGGAGGCCTTGAGCTTGTCTGCCAGCGCGGGCAGGTCCCGCGGGTCGTACAGCTCCACCTCCAGCCCCAGCGCGGCGGCGATGGGCGCCGCGGTGTTGCGGGTGCGGATGTAATCGCTGCTCAGCACGTGCTCGATGCCCGCGTCCGCCAGCACCACCGCCAGCTCGGCCGCCCGCTCGGTGCCGGCGGGGGAGAGCTCGGGGTCCTTGCTGGCGTCCACCTTCTCGGCGTGGCGGACTAGGAAGATGACCAGGCCCGGGGTCTCCTTGTCGGATTGTGCGCCGGGTTTGGAGGACGGCTCGTCCCCGGCGGCTGCGGGTGGGGTGTAGAGCAGGGAGATGGCCAGCAACGGCAGCAACAACATGCAAAATAAGGGTCTGTGGCAGCTCACGGGTACCTCCTGTCCTCTCGGACGACGGGCCATTGTTGCACACGTGTGCCGCTGGGCCGCGCGGATCCGCAGACGCCCATCAACAACGAAGGAACGATTTCCAGCACTGACGGGCCGACAAACACCAAAAAGGTCGGATTCACCCCTCTTCGATAGCCATCGGTGGGGTTGATAGCAGCGCACAATGTGGTACACGCCCAAACGGACGGCATGTGTGGTGATAGGTTTGAACCAACTGAAGGATCGCCCATGCCATCCAGCACTCGCGGCCGCATCGCCTTGCTCGTTGCCCTCACCGGCGCTGCGCTGATCGCCCCGTCTTGTTTCGAGCTACCCGACGCCGATCCACCCATCAACGATGACGACGACACCACCCGTGCGGACGACGACGACACGGTGGAAGACTACGATCCGGGTGACGTACTCGAACTCGTCGATGCCAACAACTACTCGTTCTCGGCCACCCTGACCATCGCCGAGCATACGCTGGCCCCGGTGGCCTACCCCTGCCAGGACCCGTCCACCGAGGTGTGTGACATCACCTTTGATTGGTGCAACCTCACGGACGATTTCCTCCACCATCCCATGGGCGCCGTCGAGGACATCGACATGGTCTCGGTGGGCCTGTTCGAAGGACATACCCCCGAGGAGATCGCCGACGACTTGCGCGACGACGCCGTGAGCTACATTGCGATGTCGTTGTTCGTGAGCAATGCGGAGTTCGTCGCCGGCGGCCCGCGCCAGGACGAATGCCAGGTCGCCCTGAGTGAGCTGACCCAGCTCGGTAACGACATTGATGCCGAACAGTACTTCACGCCCGAGCTCGGCAACGGTGGGCAACCGGCCACCTGGCTGTTCATGATCTCCACCGGCACAGAACCTCTGGAACAGGTACGCATGGCGGTGTTTTTAGTCCCCGACGCTGCACAGACCGAGGATCACCTGACCCTATCCTTCGACGACACGGCCTTCGACAGTCAGGCCGACTTCACCTCCCTCGTTCCCGCCACCCTCCCCGCGGCGACCACCCCCGCGGCGTTCTGGACCGACGTCTCCAACACCGGTAATGGCGTGCCCTACAACTTCGGCCGCTCCGATCAGTTGGTCATCACCCGCTTCGAAAGCACCGTCCCAGCCGGGCTCCAGGACCACATCATCGAGCTGGGCAACCTCGCCGACGAGCGGTGGACCCTCGATCTGATCCCCACCACCATTGCCGATCTGTCCCAGGCCACCGGCGAGACGGGATCCTTCGAAGGGATCAACGAGGAGGACACCTGGCTGATGTGGATGTGGAACACGCACAGCATGAACCCCATGCCGCAATTCATGACGGTCCTGGAAGCCGAATGATCCCCGGTCTGGTATTCCCGGTTCCGCATCGATGCATGCCGAACCAGGAAGCGTCTATGGGATATGTTTAGGCCATGTTCGCCAAGCTCGCCGTAGTCAACGTCACCAACCGCTGCAACCACGCTTGTGTGTTCTGCAGCGAGGGGCACACCCATGACGACGAGTATGTGCCCCTGGAGACGGTCCGCCGCCTGGTGATCCGGCTGCGGGACAAGGGATACGACGCCGTCAACTTCATGGGCGCCGAGACGACCCTACGCCCGGATGTCGTCGAGCTGTTCGAGATGGTGAGGGGACTGGGCTTGAAGCTGGCGATGGCCACCAATGGCACCCGCTTCAGGTCGGCGGAGTTCACCGAACAGGTGTTCCCGCTGCTGGCCAACATCGAGGTGTCGGTACCCGCGGGAGACCGGGACACCTACAAGGCCATCACGGGCCGGGACCACCTGGAGCGCGTACTCGAGGGCATCGGGCGAATGGGCCGCGTGTCACGGACCATGGACGAACCTGCGGTCATCACGGTCAACACGGTGGTCTCCAGGCTGAACACCGACGGCCCGGCCACCGTCGCACGCCGACTGGCGGACATCGATATGGGACCCCTGCGGATGCTGCACCTGGTCCGGGCCCGGCCCGTCGGCCGGAACGCGGAGGGCGAGCTGTCGCTGGGGCTGGAGGCCTGCGCCGACTCCTTCCGCGAGGGGATCCGACTGGCGAGGGCCGCAGGGATTCCCACGATGTTTCGGGGGCTGCCCACTTGTTGCCTGTTCGACGAGGTGGCCCACAACTTCTGGACCCTCGAGGCGCTGTCCAAGCCGGACAACACCTACCTCAACCGCGCTCCTATCGAAGAGGGCGCGGATATCGACGCAAGGGCCCGGTTGGATCGAAAGGGCAACCGCTACATCTCCGCCTGTATGGGTTGTGAACTGCAGACGTTGTGCCCCGGATTGACGGACCAGACTCCGAACGACCCCTGCATCGGCCCGCCGGATCCCTGCCCGCTGGCGGATGAAGTCGCCGAAGTGTTGCGTGGCGGGCCCCTGGCTCGATACGTGCTCTAAGTTCCGATTTATTCAGCACCACGTAGAGCGCGACCGTCTGGCACTTGAGGTGGCCGCAGCGAAACCGCTCGGCGAACCCATCCCCCCCGAGTCGGCTACGGATCGAAGCAGTGGTGCTACGAAGGTGGGTGTGAGTCGGATGCCTAGAGGCGTTCTTCTCGACCGAAATCGGGGGGGGCGACAGCCCCCTCTATCGACAGGCGATTCATGTCCTAAAGAATGGCATCCACCATATGTGACGCTGACAAAATGTAGAGACCCCATATGGCCACGCTCGTACTCGAGGACCATATCGCGTATTTCGCGTTCGCGAACTGTGGGCCTGTCCGGAATATCCTTCTTCGTCGGATGCGGGTTCATCGCTCACCTCGTGATGAGCATCGGCCCAACCCATGCGCGCCCGCGGTGTATGGATGGGGTCCGCCAGCGGTTACCCTACGGGAATTTCAGATTAGAGAGATTCCGGCCCACCGTAGGCACCCATGTCACAACGAGTACTGTCGTTTTCCGTGCAGGCCGGGTCGCCGGTATCGATGCACGGACTGGCGACGAGTAGCCAGAGCGAATCATCGGATGGGTCCAGATTGGCGGTGGCCGCCGCGAAATCCGGGTCCACCTCGATGTTGCCTAGACCGGTGGTGGAGCAGGTGTGGGAGAAAGAGAAATCGCCTATGCTTGGGTGAAAGTCGTTATAGTTCCAGTCGGCAGCGGTACCAACGCAGTCAATAGTGAATTCGTCATTTTCTGCGAAGATTGTGCTGGTGAGGATCAGGGTATTGGGATCTGAATCGAGAAATAAAGTGGCTGAGCCGGAGATTGGACGATTGTCGTAGAACGTGCATTGGTCTATATTTTGAGTGCCGCCGGCTAGGTACAAAGCGGCACCATTCCCACTGTTGGCGTTAAATATGGAATTGTTGATGCTGGAAACGCTGTCTTCAAGATAGATCGCACCACCGCTGAGAGCGGTGTTGAGTTCGAAGAGAGACCGTGAGAGGGTGATGTCGCTCTCATTATGGCCGTAAATTGCGCCGCCATCGTCTCCGGCGGTGTTGCCACGGAAGATAGTGTCGTTGAGTGTGAAATAGGCTCTTTCGAAGAATGCGCCTGCACCTCGTGTAACAGCACTATTATTTGTGAAATCACAATCACTAATCGACCCCGCGGAGTTCGAAATGATTAGGCCGCCAGCCTTGTCGGCATCGTTATCGCTTATGGTTGTATTGTTTATGTGTATATTGCTGCTGTCGACGATGCCGATTCCACCACAGACGCCGTCTTCAATATTTTCGGCAACGTTATTCTGAAACTCGCAGTTGTCAATATCAACGTTATTCATGTTTTGAAGTACGACTCCGCCGCAAATGTTGGCGGTGTTAAGGAAGTATCCGGTGGAGTCCAAGACGGCTGACCCTCCTTCAAGATTTAGGCCACCACCGTAGTACGACGAGTTGCCAACAAACAATGTAGCAGAGATGTGAGTATGAGTATCGGCACCTCCTGCATCAGATAGCAAGCCCCCTGCTAGAAAACCAGAATTCATGAAAAAGTGACTATTTGTGATTGTAACGTTGGCCTCGTAGGTTTGCATTGCACCCGATCCGCCATCGGAAACGTTGTAGTATAGAGCGCAATGGTCCAAAATTATATCAGCGTACGAGGAGATTGCGCCGCCAGAATCGGGACTGTATCCGTGTTGGAATAGAATATCTTGGAAGGTGACAGGGCCGCTAATGACGGAGAACAGCGCGTGAGTGTTCCCCCCGTTTATCTCGGCAGAGAGCGCTCCATCGACAGAGATGACACTGACTGGCCCCGAGTCGATCTCCACGGCATGGCCTTCGTAATAGGAACCCGCCGTGAGAAGAATAATGCCACAGTGATCAGAGGCGAAGGCGTCCTCAAGAGTACCAAATGGGTTCGCCTGAGAACCGTTACCACCGATGGCTGTTGGATCGACCCAAACAGGATGAGCATCAGGATCGGCGTCGTCGCAGTCGGGGTACGGATCGCAGATGGCGATGCCATCTCCGTCTGCGTCGGGCACGTTGTCGATGCCGCCGTCGCAGTCATTGTCGATACCATCGCAGATCTCGGTGGCGGTGGGGTTGATGAGGGGGTCGTCGTCGTTGCAGTCGGCGTCGGGCTCGGTGTAGGTGGCACCGTAATAGTGCTCATCCCCGTCATTGTCCGAATAGCCCGCCCCCGTGAGGGTGATCGTGAAGGGATTACCCGGGCCGGAATTGATGGCGGACGAGACGATCATCAGACTGGCCTGTTCGGCGTCGGCGACCGTCGGGGTGAACGTCACGTTGAGGGTGTAACTGATGGCTGGGTCGGCGACCAGCGAGACCTCATCGTCGAAATCGGTGGTGAAATCTTCGTTGTTCGTACCGGCGATGATGATGTCGGTGATGAGCAGACGCTGGTTGGCGGTATTGCGGATCTCGATGGAGGCCTCGGACGGTTCGCCCACGGTGACGAAGTTAAAATCCAGGCTTTCATCCGCGTTGATCTGCCCGCCAGGAGGCTCGTCTGCGGTGTCGTCGTCAGCGCTGTCGTCGTCGGGTTCGGGTTGTTCTTGGCCGGGGCAGCCTTGCAGCATCAACACGGTTGCGAGCAGGGCGGAAAACACTCTGAACGATGGATAGATGGACATCATGATGTACCGTTCGTCCGGTTGCGTAGTTTGTCATGGAGGTTAGGTCGGAATCCGCATCGAAGGCCCTCACCTCACCCCATCAAAAGCATCCTCCAGAAACTCCACCACATACTCCCCGCCCTCGCCACCCCGGTGCACGAACGCCACCGAGAACACCATCCCGCCCCCGTGCTCGAACCCCATCAAGAACGCCTCTGCCGTCCGGACAATCTTCCTTTGCTTGGCCGGCGGCACCGCCTCCCAGACCCCGCCGACGGCGTCGGTCGAACGAGTCTTCACTTCCACGAAGTGGAGGACGTCTTCGCACACTGTGATGAGATCGATCTCCCCCCCATGGCCGCGCCAGTTGCGCTCCAGGATCTCGTGACCCAGGGCGGAGAGGTGATCGGCGACCAGGTCCTCGCCCGCTTGGCCGCGGATGAGGTGGTCGGCCGGCATGGAATCAGCCGGAGATGGGCTTGCGGGACTCGGGGATCTCGCGGCGTTCCGGGATACGGGCGGCCTTACCCGAGAGCTTGCGCAGGTAGTTCAGGCGCGCGCGGCGGACCTTGCCGCGGCGGGTGAACTCCACCTTGTCGATGGTGGGGCCGTAGAGGGGGAAGATGCGCTCGACGCCCACGGAGTAGCTGACCTTGCGCACGGTGAAGGAGGAGCGGATGCCGGCCCGATGGATGTCGATGACGACTCCCTCGAAGATCTGGACGCGCTCTTTTTCGCCCTCACGGATGCGGACGTGGACCTTGACGTTGTCGCCAACGCGGAAACGCCGCTCGGGGGCGTCGGCCATCTGCTCGGCTTCGAGGGTCTGGATGATGTCCATTTTAGGCTCCTGCTATCTCTCTTCGCCTTCGTCCTCAACCAAGAGGTCCGGGCGTCGGTTTTGGGTCCGTTCCAGTGCCCGCTCCACGCGCCAGCGTTCGATACGGGCGTGGTCCCCACTGAGGAGTACCTCGGGGACCTGCCGGCCCCGGAATTCCCGGGGCCTGGTGTACTGCGGGAATTCCAGCATTCCCGCTTCGAAGCTCTCATCGCCGTGGCTCAGATCGTTGCCGAGCACACCCGGCAGCAACCGGGCGGTGGCGTCGATGACCGCCAGGGCGGGCACCTCGCCGCCGGTGAGGACAAAATCGCCGAGGCTAATCTCCTCGTCGATGAAGTCCCGCACCCGCTCGTCCACGCCTTCGTAACGCCCGCAGACCAGGACCACCCGCGGCAACATGGACAACCTGCGGGCCGTGGACTGGCTGAAGCGCTCCCCCTTGGGAGACATCAGCACCACCGGCGCCCGGCCGTCGTCGCCGTCACGGACGGCTTCGATGGCCGCCGTGAGTGGCTCGGGCTTGAGCACCAGGCCCTGGCCGCCCCCGTAGGGGTAGTCGTCCACCTGCTGGTGCCGCCCCTCCGCCCAGTCGCGGATGTTGAACAGCTGCACCTTCAGGTGACCGGCCTGCTGCGCTCTTCCGAGGATCGAGCCCTCCAGATAAGGGCTGATCATCTGCGGAAACAGCGTGAGCACGTCGAATCGAATGTCAAAGCTCCTCGTGGTGCACCTGCATCCGGCGCTGCTCCAGGTCCACGTCCAGGATGGTCTCCTGGGTGGCCGGGATCAGGACTTCGCCCTGCGGGCCCTTCACCACATAGACGTCGTTACACCCCGTGGGGAAGACGTCCTTCAACTCGCCGAGGGGGGCGCCGTGCTGGTCGACGACCTGCAAACCCAGCAGATCGCGGACGTAGTACTCGCCCTCGTCCTCCAGATCCGGGAGCCACTCGGCCGGTACGCTGACTTCCAGCCCGCGCAAGGCCTCGGCGGCCTCCGGATCGTCGATATCCTCCAGGTGGACGACGTAACGCTTGCCCACCCAGCGTGCCTGACGCAGGGCCACCGGCCGCGCCGGGAACCCTTCGCCTTCGACAAATACGGCGTCCACCTGCTCCAGCAGGTCAGACGCCGGATTGTGTAACCTCAGTGTCTGCTCACCCCGGACGCCCCAGGGCTTGACCAAACTACCCAGGGAGAGACGGCCTTCTGCCGGTGGAACAACGAAGCCTTCCAGCTCCGGGATCAGGGCTTCCGCCCTTTCCCAGGACCTAGTCTTCGTCGTCCCTCCGCCGGGGCCTCTCCGAGCCATCCCGATCGACCTCGATGATTTCCAGCACCACACGCTGCCGTTCCCGGGATGCGTGGGCCTGCAACAACGTCCGCAATGCGCTGGCCGTCCTGCCCTGGCGGCCAATGACCTTGCCGACGTCGTCGGGGTGAACCTTGAGCTCCAGGATCGTGGTGCGCCCGCCGCCAACCTCGAAGACCTCGATGTCATCGGGGTAATCGACAAGGGCTGCCACGAGATACCGGACCAGCTCCTTCACGGGCTCAACCTTCCGCGGGCTGCTCCGTCAGCACTCCAGACCGCTCGATCAGCTCGGCCACGGTCTTGCTGGGCAGCGCGCCGTTATCGAGCCAATGCTTGATGCGATCACCCTTCAGATTGATCTGAACGGGCTTGCTGACGGGGTCGTACGTGCCCAGGATTTCCAGGAAACGACCGTCACGGGGCATCCGCGTGTCGGTAGCGATGACGCGGAAGAATGCCTTCTTTTTGGCGCCGCGACGGGTGAGCCGTATCTTGACAGACATGGCCGGACCTCCGAATTCCTTAACAAAATCGCGATGTTACAGCCTGCTCCGTGGCACACCAAGACGGGTCTCCCCCGGAGCGGCCCCGCATAATAGTCATGGGGTAGGGGCGTGTCAAGGACATCGGAGTGCCCGTTTTTCCTGGCCCGGCGGGGGATCATGCCCGTTAATTTTCTGAAATTACAGGGGTTTTGTGCGGGCTATCCGCAGCTGCGGGTGGCCGGTTACGGGATAATGATCCCGTTGCCCCTGCGCGCGCGGATGAGTAACCTGCCCGGTGGCGCGTTGTCCGCGGGTACGAGCGCGCATGATCCTCGAAAGCCGGAGTTGAGCGATGAGACGCTTGATGAGCTGCCTGTCTGTCCCCCTGTCCTTCACCCTGATGACCGCCCTGTTGCTGGCGGCCGTGGCCCTGGCGCCCCCCGACGAGGCGGCGGCCCAGGCCAAGATCGTGCTGCGCCGGCCGGTCATCATCACCTTGGTGCCCCCCGGCGAGATCGTCGCCGACGGGTCCCCCCAGTCGCTGCTGTTCGTGGTGACGGACGAGTCGGGGGGGCTGGCCCGGGACGTGAGCTTCCGCGGCACGACGGCCAGCATCGGCCAGCTGGGCAGCTGGCAGCAGCTGGGCCCGGGGGTGTTCACGGCATCCTATTCGGTGCCGCCGGGTACGCCACGCCAGGAGGCGCAGCTGACGATCAAGGCCAAGGTGGGGGCGGCCCAGACCGGCAAGATCTACGGCGTGACGGTGGTGCCGCAGGAGAACGTGCGCTTCGGCCTGCAAGCCACGCCGGAACGCATCGTGCTGGGCCAGGACGCCAGCTCGGTGCTGACATTCACGGCCACCGGGCCGTCGGGGGAGCCGCTGGACGGGCTGTACCTGGCGGTGGGGGCCAGCGTGGGCACGGTGAGCGAGGTCAAGCCGATGGGGGGCGGGATCTACCGCGCCGAGTACACCCCGCCGGAGACCAAGCGGCCGGGGCTGACGATCCTGTCGGTGGTGGACATGGCCCACCCGGAGACGGCGGTGGGGTTCTTCCCGCTGCAGCTGTGGGGCGCCGTGGACTGGAAGCTCAACACCGGCGTGCCCAACGCCAACGTGGGCATGGACGTGGCGGGGATGCAGTTCGGGCCGGTGGCGGCGGACGCGGCCGGTGAAGCGACGATCCCGATCCTGGTGCCGCCGGGGGTGGCCACGGCCACGGCGATGGCGATCCAGGAGGACGGCAGCACGGCCAACCCGGTGACGGTGGACCTCAAGCCGCCGCCTTTCCGCCGGCTCAAGCTGGCGCCGGTGGCGTCGGTGCTGCCCGGCGACGGCGTGGCGGCCTACCCGATCTACATCTTCGCCCTGGGGCCGGACGCCAACCCGCTGGCCAACGCGCCGATCCAGATCCACGCCAACCACGGTGGGATCGTGGCGGTGAACACCATGGGCCCGGGCATGTACCAGGCGATCTACGTGCCGCCGGCGGCCATGACGCCGATGCGCGAGAAGGTGTCCATCAGCCTGGCCGGCACGGAGAAGATCGACCTGGAGGCGGTGGAGTTCGACGTGGTGCCGGGCCTGCCCAAGGCGCTGGCCTTCACCACCGACCCGCTGGACGTGGAGGCGGGGGAGAAGACGGTCGCCCTCAACGGCGAGGTGTCCACCGCCGTGGGCACGCTGCCCTCCGGGGTGGGCGTGGCCTTTGCCAGCCAGGAGGTGGTCATCCCCATGGAACAGGACCTGGGGGACGGGACCTTCGCCGCCAGCCTGACCCGCAACTTCGAATCCCCCTTCGCCCTGTCGGCGGAGGTGACCTTCCCGGCGTCCGAGCGGCCGGTGGAGTCGGTGGTGGCCTGGCCGGTGATGGACCAGGTGCTGGTTAACGGCAAGATGCCCATCGTGGCGATGGCCCTGGACCGCTACGGGCTGCCGGTGTCCGGCGCCAACCTGACGGCCACGGCGCTGAACAACACCGGTACGGTGACCGGGGGCGGGACGACGGACCACAACGGCCGCGTGGTGCTGGAGTTCACGGCCACGCCGCTGCCGGGCATGGCGGTGGTGCAGATCACGGACGGCATCCGCACCTTCTCCTGCCCGCTGTGGCAGACCGAGACGCTGCTCATCGGGCTGCAGTTCCCGCTCCATGGGGGCGGCAAGCAGGTGCGGGCGATGGCGGCCTGGGGTGCGCTGCGCGGGCGCCTGATCGTGGGCCCCGGGGCGCCCAAGCAGGCTCCGGCGGCCGTGGCGGGCGCGGGACCTTCGGCAGGGGCGGACGGGACGGCGGGAGAGGGCGAGCCGGCGGTGGAAGAGGTCCCCTGGTGGGAGATGGCCGGCAGCGCTGAGAGCGGCACCGAGAGCGACCCGGCGGCCGTCTGGTCCGGGGAGATCCGCCACGCCCTGACCACCACCGAACCGGAGCAGCGGGCCATGCGCAGCGTGGAGGTGGTGTCGGTGGACGGCGGCAAGCACGACATCGTGGTGCACTACAGCCATGCCGCGACGGTGATCAAGGTGGCGGGGCAGACCGTGCAGCTGGAGCCGGAGGCGTGGTTCTCGGGCTGGGCGATGCACATCGCCGCCTACACCAAGAGCAGCAGCATGAAGAGCAACAACTTCAAGCTGGTCAACGACGACAACAGCAAGTCCATGATGATGAGTACGGCCAACTGCCGTAAGGCGGCGGGGTACTCGGAGAAGAAGCGCCTGGACTACGTCAAGAGCCACGTCACCAAGGAATAGGACACCCCATGCCATACCCGCGCTGCCTGCCGGCCAGCTTGCTGGCCTTCGCCCTGTTGTGCTCCCAGCCTCCCGTCGCCCACGCACAAGGGGAGGGGGACGAGGAGGAGGCCCAGGAATTCTCCGTGGAGGCCTTTTTGGAGATCCCGGTGCTGCACGGCCCGGTGGTGTCCCCGGACGGGACCAAGGTGGTCTACAAGCGCACCCAGCGCTCCGTGGCCGAAGACAAGCGCACGACCCAGCTGTGGATCGCCGAGTCCAAGCGGGAAGGGGGGCGGCAGCTGACCTGGGACGACGGCGGGGCCAGCTCCCCGGCCTGGCGGCCGGACGGGGCCCTGTCCTACCTCAGCAGTCGGGGCGGCTCGAACCAGGTGTGGATCAACCCGCTCGACGGCACGGAGCCCCGGCCCATCACCGACCTGGAGCAGGGGGTGGGGCGCTACTGGTGGTCGCCGGACGGGACCCAGCTGGCGGTCATCGCCGGGCCGGGCGAGGACTATGACCCGGAGGCGGACGACGAGGCCGAGGAGGCCGCGGAAGACGCGGCGGAGAGCGCGGACGAAGACGCCGAAGCCGAGGAGGAGGAGGCCGCCGACCCCCCGGAGGGCGACTTCACGGTGTTCGACCGCCTGGAAGAGCCGGACGACTTCCCCCAGCTGTGGATCCTCGACGTGGAGGCCGACGGCCTCGGTGAGGCCGAACCCCGCATGCTCACCGAGCCGCCGCTGTACGTCTACCACGTGGACTGGTCCCCGGACGGCAAGACCCTCGCCATGACCTACAACGAGCAGTTCTCGTCCCTGGTGGACGAGGAGCAGCGCATCGCCTTCGTGGATGTGGCCAGCGGGGAGCGCAGGTTGTTCACGGACCCGCGCCGGCACAGCTCGATGGCGGCCTACTCGCCGGACGGCACGCAGCTGGCCTACTACACCGACCGCAAGGCGGAAGGGCGCGCCTACCTCAACTTGAAGGATCTGGTGGTGCTGGACCTGGCCAGCGGGACGGCGGCCGCGCTCACCGGGGACACGCAGATGACCCTGGGGGGCTACGGCTCCACGCCGTGGTACGCGCCGGTTTGGGACGAACGCAACCCGGGGCTGTACCTGCTGGCGGCGGCCGGGACGCGCCTGGACCTGTACCGCATCAACGTGCCCGACGGGCTGATGACGGCCATCGTGAAGATGGACGGCAATCTGGGTAGCTTCCACATCGACGGCGGCTTCCTGGCCTACACCGAGAGCGAACAGCACCGGCCGGGCACCCTGTGGATCCACAAGCTGGGTGGCCGTGGCATGCCGCGGCAGGTGGACAGCACGGACGACACGGTGGCCGGCTACGGGCTGGTGGCACCCCAGAAGCTGGCCCTGCCCGGGGCGGACCCCGGCGTGACGGTGGAGGGCTTCCTGTTCCTGCCGCCGGGGGCGGACAAGGCGGGCAAGCACCCCACCATCATCGAGATGCACGGCGGGCCCTACTCGCGCTACGGCAATACCTGGACGGCCCGCTACCCGTGGCACCTGCTGTCCCACGAGGGCTTCGCGGTGTTCATCGCCAACCCCCGGGGTGGCACCGGCTACGGCGAGGAGTTCCTCACCGCCATCTACCGGGGATTCGGGCGCAAGGACTACGCGGACCTGATGAAGGCGGCGGACGCGCTGGTGGAGCAGGGCATCGCCGACCCGGACCGCATGGGCTTCACCGGCTACAGCTACGGCGGGCTGATGACCGATGTGGTGATCAGCCGCACCAGCCGCTTCAAGGCGGCGGTGAGCATCGCCGGCATCTTCAACTACGTGTCGGCCATGGGGCAGAGTAATCCCCAGCTGCTCATCGATTCCTACGCCCAGCCCTGGGACGGGGACCTGGCCCGCTTGTGGGAGGACTCCCCCGCCTCGCGCGCGAACCAGATCACCACCCCCACACTGGTGATGCACGG
>CAZDDH010000216.1:0-15193 GCA_964504165.1 uncultured Rickettsiales bacterium
AGAGGCGCCGCACCTTATATAAACCGCTCACTGGTTATGCAACCAGGGGGTTCACCTGGAAGACGTTCAGACGACTGTGTAGCCAGTTGCTTTGGCTCGCATCTGGCCCTCCCTCCCACTCGAGTCGACCGTCCTGGCCACCGTCGGGTGTGTCGATCTTGAGGCCGACATCAACCGTAGATTTCGGGAGGCCAATGACGGAAGCCTCGAGATACAGAAGCCGCTGCATGAGTTGGGTCAGTTGAAGATCGTCCAAGCGCTCGATATCTGCGCTCGTAACCTCGAATGGATACGTCACATGTCCCCCCGGTTCATCGGTCATGCCCGACACAAACCCGATTCTCCCTGCCGTTATTCAACGACCAGCGCAACAGATTCCCGTGCCCGACGTCAATTACATTTGCCATTTTGGGGAGTGCAGATTGTCGCTGAGCAGTCCCTTGGGAAGCTGATCGCGTGTTTGTCTCTCGCACCCCGATGGTGAAAGTTCCGTAGCTCCGGTAACCTGTCATCCGTTGGAGTATTTTGCCAATCTCTGCCGTGGAGGGGACGGCCAATGGCTGACGAATTCATGACAGTCCAAGATGTCGCGAGGTTGCTCAGGGTGGGACCAAAGACCATCTACACCATGGCCCAGCGGGGGGAGATCCCCTGCTTCAAGCTGCGGGGTCAATGGCGGTTTGAACGTGCCGACATCGATGCCTGGATTGCCGAGCAGAAGATTGCTGCAAGGAAAGTGGGGGCCCAGTGACGGCCAAACAGACCATGTCCCTAATTGACGCCGCGTTCCACGTCTTAGATGAAGCTGGGCACCCCATCCACTACGCGAAGCTGACCGACCAGATCCTGGAACGCGGCATCGCCAAGAGCGCGTCGAAAACCCCGGCAGCATCACTCAACGCCGTTCTCGCGGTCGACATCAAAGGCAAGGGCTCATCCAGCAGGTTCAGGAGAGTCAGCGCTGGCGTATACGGGTTGCGCGCATGGGTAGCTCCGGACACACATCAAGCTGGCGACTCCACCGGTCACACGGACGATGACCGACGGGTGAAGGTCCCATTGTTCCCGCTCTACTCCGAAGTGCGCCAACTGATGCCAGCTTGGGATGGCCGTCTGCGATCCGATATCACAGGCCTGCACTCCACGTTTGCACATCTCCGTGGAACACCGCAGGAGCCCGTGGACTGGACGAGCCCGGATGAATGGATCCCCAAGCGTCTGAAAGGTAGTGACCAGACGCTGGCCACAGCTATCTGGAGCCACTCGAAAGGCGCGGTAAACCCCCGGCACACGTATGGCCACTGGCTACTGGTGTGCAAGTACGATTTCATGCGCGAAGGGCCAGATGGCTCCATGCGCGTCACGTCCCGTGGCGCAAACTTCGTATCTCAGCCTGGTGGCATCGCAGAGCAGGAGCTCGACGAGGGAGAAGGGCTGGTCAAGCTGCTATCCATGGTTGCCGAACGTGGACCAGCGCGCCCAGGTGAACTGGTGGAACCCTGGGGAGAGTACCTCAGCCGGCGTTCGGCATTCGGCAAAGAAAGCACGATAAAGGACACGCTACGTCGCCGCCTGCGGAACCTCGTCGAGCGGGGATTCACGGTGCGCTCTAGCACGCAATACACCATCACGGACAGCGGGTTGGCCTACCTGAACCAGACGGGCGGTGGAGATGGCGCAGGGACAGACGAACTCCAACAACTGCTCACGCTCGCCAAGGCCCAGAACACGTCGATACGCGACAGCATCCAGGAACTGCTGAGTTCGATGGATCCCATCGCGTTTGAACACCTAGTCAAACGGGTACTCGAGGCGATGGACTACGACAACGTCAAGGTCACCAAGCCCTCGAATGACGGCGGGGTGGATGTCGTGGCCGATATCGAACTGGGCATCACTTCGGTCCGCGAGGTGGTACAGGTCAAGCGGCACAAGAAGACCATCCAGCGTAAGGACCTCGATGCATTGCGAGGTTCGCTCCATCGGTTTGACGCCGTCCGGGGAACCATCATCACCTCTGGAAGGTTCTCCAAGGGGACAAGTGCAGCGGCCTTCGAGCGTGGCGCTGCTCCGATAACCCTGATCGACGGCGCCAAGCTCATCGACCTACTCATCGAACACGAGATCGGTGCAAGGAAGAAGTCCATAGAGGTACTCGAACTGGACCCGGATGCGTTCGCGGATGTGGGCCTGCAGGACGAGGAGGGAGAAAAGGGGCAATGATGCTGCAGCCAGGCCAGATCGTCCGAGTCCGCTCCCGCCAGTACCTGGTCGAACAGATCACACCTCCACCTGAACCCAAAGACAGCACCTTGGTCCACCTGTCCTGCCTTGAAGACGACGCCCAGGGCGACCCCCTGGAGGTCCTGTGGGAACACGAGCCCGATGCCCAGATCCTCGATGGTGCCAACTGGCAGGCCATCGCCAGCAGGGGCTTTGACGCCCCGCGCCTCTTCTCCGCCTACCTCCACACCCTGCGCTGGAACTGTGTCACGTCCACCAACGCAAGACTGTTCCAGGCCCCCTATCGCGCCGGGATCGAGGTCAAGGCCTACCAGTTGGAGCCGTTGCGCAAGGCGTTGGGGATGCCGCGCATCAACTTGTTTATCGCCGACGACGTGGGGTTGGGTAAGACCATCGAGGCGGGGCTGATCCTGCGCGAGATGTTGATGCGCCAGAAGGTCCGGCGCTGTGTGGTGTGCGTTCCGCCGTCGGTGGTCCGGCAGTGGAAGGACGAGATGGAGCAGCGCTTCGGGCTGACCTTCATGATCTACGACCGAGAGTACGTGACGGCCCGGCGGCAGGAGCGCGGGTACGGGATCAACCCGTGGACGACCCACAACCGCTTCATCATTTCCCAGGCCCTGCTGCGCAACGAGGCCTACGCGGCGTCGCTACGGGACTGGCTGGGGGTGTTCCAGGGGGGCTCGCTGCTGATCCTGGACGAGGCCCACAACGCCGCGCCGGCCAGCGCGGCCAAGTACGCCATTGACTCCAAGCTGACCCGCGTGATGCGCGACCTGGCGCCACGCTTCGAGCACAAGCTGTTCCTATCCGCGACTCCCCACAATGGCCACTCCAACAGCTTCTCGGCCCTGCTGGAGCTGCTCGACCCCCAGAAGTTCTGCCGCGGCGTCCCGGTCCACCATGCATCCCGCGATGCGGTGATGGTCCGCCGGCTCAAGGCGGACCTGCGGGAGATCGGCGAGGAGTTCCCCGACCGCAAAATCATCCGTATCGACATCAGCGAGCTTCCGGATGACGCCCCCGAGCTGGTCCTGTCCCGGCTGCTGCAGCGCTACCGCCTGGCCAAGGAGGCACGCCTGCACGTCGCCACCAAGTCGAAGCGGGCCTCTTCGATGTTGGTGGTCACGTCGTTGCAGAAGCGGCTGCTGTCGTCCATCGAGGCCTTTGCCCGCACCCTGACCGTGCACCGCAAAGCCTTGAACCGGCAGGCCGATGCCGCAATGCACGATCCATCGGCTGATGATCTCCCGCTGCTGTACCAGCCCCCTGGGTCGGACGACGAACGTGCTGCCCTTGCCGAGGAGGAGGTCCAGGCCGAGGAAGACGCCCAGATGGCCAACGCCACCGGCGCCACTGCCGGCCCGGCCGACGAGATGGGGCCGGAGCTGGAGCTGCTGGACGAGATGGGGGCCATCGCCAGCCAGGCACGGTACGAGGCGGACAGTCGGGTCAAGCACATCGTGGATTGGCTACGCGAGAATTGCTGCCCCGACCTGGGCAAGCCCAACGCCGAGTGGAACGACCGCCGGGTGTTGATCTTCACCGAGTACACCGACACCAAGCGCTACCTTGAGCAGAAGTTGGTGCACGCCATCCAGGGCTCGGACCGCGACACCGAGCGCATCATGACCTTCCACGGCGGCATCGGCGAGGAGCGGCGTGAGGACATCAAGGCAGCGTTCAACGCGGACCCAGCCACCCACCCGCTGCGCATCCTGATCGCCACCGACGCGGCCCGTGAAGGCGTCAACCTGCAGAACAACTGCGCAGATCTGTTCCACTTTGACGTGCCGTGGAACCCCGGCCGCATGGAACAGCGCAACGGCCGCATCGACCGCAAGCTCCAGCGGGCCAAGGAGGTCCGCTGCCACTACTTCGTCCTGCCCCAGCGGGCTGAGGACCGGGTGCTGGAGGTGCTGGTCGGCAAGACCGCCCGCATCCACAAGGAGCTGGGCAGCTTGTCGCCGGTTGTGGAGCGGCGCCTGGGCCACCTGCTACATGACGGCATCCGACACGAGCAGGTCGAGGGCCTGTACACCGCCATCGAGTCCGTTGACAGTGCCACGGAGCAGCAGGCTCAGGTTCGCGTCGTCGAGGAGGAGCTGGAAGAGGTCCGGGAGCGCAAGGGCAAGCTGCACGGCCAGGTCGAGCGCCTCAATGAAATGCTGAAGCTCTCCAAGAGCTGGATCGGCCTGGACGAACGTCACTTCCGCGATGCCCTGACCGCTTCCCTTGAGGTGATTGGTACCGAGGGCCTTGCACCCCTCGATGCTGCCGCCGCGGCCGCTGACCCCGCGACGGCCCGATGGGAGATCCCCGCGCTGCACGAGCGGACGGGGGCCGACCCCAGCTGGGCAGCCACCCTGGACTCCCTTCGCGCACCGCGCAAGAAGGGCCAGAAGCCCTGGGACTGGCGCCGCGAAGCCCCGTTGCGTCCCGTGGTCTTCCGCGACCCGGGCACGCTGGACGGCAATGTGGTGCACCTGCACCTGGAGCACCGGGTGGTCCAGAGGTTGCTCGGCCGCTTCATGGCCCAGGGCTTCCTCTACGACGAGTTGACTCGGGCCTGCGTGGTCCGCACCGACGACCCGCTGCCCAAGGTGGTCACCCTTGGACGCCTGTCCATGTACGGCGAAGGGGCCACGCGCCTTCACGACGAGATCCTTGCCGTGGCTGCCGAGTGGAGAGACCCCGAGAGCCGCGGCCGCTCCAAGCTCAAGCCCATAGGCGAGGGTGCCAAGGACAAGGTGCTGGGCCTGCTGGAAGAAGCGCTGGCCCAACCACGCCTGCGCCGCGTACCCGGTGGCATCATCGAGCGGCTCAAGGGCGTCGCGGTGCAGGACGTCTCGGAACTTCATCCCCACCTGGAGAAGCGGGCCGATGTGCTGGCGCAACGAGCCATCGTCGAGCTGGACAAGCGCGGTGACCAGGAAGCCAAGGACATGGAGGAGATCCTGGTCAGGCAACGGGAGCGCATCCGGGCACAACAGGAGAAGCTCGAGGCGGACACGCAGCTCCTGCTGGGCTTCCCCCAGGAGGTCCGGCGACAGCTCGCCTCGGACCAGAAGCACTGGAAAGCCAGGTTGACCGCGATTGACCAGGAGCTGAAACAGGAACCCCAACGCATCCGCGCCACCTACGAGGTCCAGGCCCGCCGCATCGAGCCGGTGGGGCTGGTCTACCTCTGGCCGGTATCGAACTGAGGGGGGACACGATGGCCAAGTACGATCCTGAGATCGCCTCCCACCGAGCCTGGCTAGGCTTGCTACAGCCCGTCGGACTCGTCGTGTCCCCGCCAGCTCTGGTCAAGGCCCAGGCAGTGCTGGATAAAAGCATGGTCGAGCGGCAGCAGGAACTGCTCTCAGTGGTACGCAAGCCGCCGCGCACCGCCTTTTCGGACGACGTAGACCCCTACCTGGACAACTTTCCACGGTTCGCCGAGGAGGTCCTGGGATGGGACGACGAGGTTTTGGCCGGTACACCCGATGGGCTGGAGCTGGACGAGAGGCTTGAGCTGATACTGCCGGACTACGGCGAGACCATCCGGCCGGACTACGCGGTCGTCGACCCGTTCGCCGACGACAAGGCATTGATCCTGGTCCGGGTCCTGCCCACGGGAACGCCTCTGGACGACCCGCCCCGCGAGCAGTCGAAGTCCGCGGCCTGGCACGCTAGCCCCCAGGCCCGGCTGGAGCGCTTGCTGCGGGAGACCGAAGTGCCTGCCGCCGTGCTGTGCAATGGCCACGAGCTGCGCTTGGTCTACGCGCCTCGCGGCGAGTCATCGGGACATTTGACCTTCCCCGTCCCGGCGATGTGCGAGGTCAGCGGCCGCCCCGTGCTGTCGGCGATGATCTTGCTGCTTCACCGGCAGCGCGTAATTGACGCCTTGGATGGCCGTCGCCTGCTCGACATCCTGTTGGAGAGCCGCAAGTACCAGTCCGAAGTATCCAACGCCCTGTCCGAGCAGGTGCTGGGCGCGTTGTGGGATCTGCTGCGTGGATTCCAGGCCGCGGACGAGGCGGCCAACCACACTCTGATCGACCGCATCGCGCGGGAAGACCCCCAGCACGTCTACGGTGGGCTGCTGACCGTGCTGCTACGCCTCGTGTTCCTGCTGTACGCCGAGGACGAAGGGTTGATGCCCGCCGATGGCGTCTACGCCCGCAACTACTCGGTCACCGGCCTGTACGACCGTCTGCGCGCCGACGCCGGTCGCTACCCCGACACCATGGACCAGCGGTATGGAGCATGGGCCTGGATGGTGTCGCTGTTCCGGCTAGTCTACGACGGCGGGGGTCATGGCGAGCTGCGTCTACCCACACGCCACGGCCAGCTGTTCAACCCAGACGAATACCCGTTCCTTGAGGGTCGGCGGCAAGGTGTGGCCCGCCAGGTTGGAGAGCACCTCGAGGCGCCCAGGGTCAGCGACGGCTGCATCTATCACGTTCTGGAAGCCCTGTTGGTGCTCGACGGTGAGCGGCTGTCCTATCGCGCCCTGGATGTGGAGCAGATCGGGTCGGTGTACGAGGCGATGATGGGATTTGCGGTGGAGCGGGCCTACGGGCGGTCCATCGCGGTGAAGCCCAAACACGTCGTATTCGACGTGGACCAACTGCTGGGGATCGAATCGGGCAAGCGCAAGAAGTGGCTCAAGGACCGTGCCGACTGCGACGTCACGGGCAAGACCCTCAAGGCGTTGAAGGAGGCCGAGACCCCGGCCGATGTGATCGCGGCCCTGGGCAAGAAGGTCTCGCCGCGCACCCAGCGGCTACTCGCCCCCGGCGCGCTTTACCTCCAGCCCGGTGAAGATCGCCGCCGCTCCGGCTCCCACTACACGCCCCGCGAACTGACCGAACCCATTGTGCGCACCACTCTTCGCCCGGTGCTCGAAGCATTCGGCGAGCACCCGACCCCCGAGCAGATCCTCGATCTCAAGATCTGCGACCCGGCCATGGGCTCAGGCGCCTTCCTGGTAGAGGTATGTCGTCAGCTCGCTGAGCGCCTGGTCCAGGCCTGGGAGGTCCACGATCGCCTGCCGGACCTTGCTCCCGACGAGGAGCCGCTGCTCCATGCACGCCGGCTTGTTGCCCAGCGCTGTTTGTATGGCGTGGACAAGAACCCCTTCGCGGTCAACCTGGCCAAGTTATCGCTGTGGCTGGTGACGCTGGCCCGTGACCACGCCTTCACATTCCTGGACCATTTGCTGAAGCATGGCGATTCGCTTGTAGGTCTGACCCGGGCACAGATCGGGGCGTTCCACTGGAAGGAGGTAAAGCCCGGCAACGAAGACCTGCCGTTGCTGCAGCACCTATCCGAGTCCGTCGACCGTGCCGCCAGCCACCGCCGCGAACTCCAGCACCTAGGCGAGGCCCAGTATATCGAGAAGAAGGACGTCTGGGACACGGCCGAGATCGCTCTGCGCGACGTCCGGCTGGTGGGTGACCTGATCATCGCCGCGTTCTTTGGGGCCAACAAGGACAAGGTGAGGGAGGAGCTGCTGCTTGACTATCGGGGGATGGTCAGGGCTTGGCGAGCTGGGGAAAAGGAGACAACCGAGCTGCAGGGGCTAGTAGATGAGTTGCATGGTGGCGAGAGGCCGGTTCCACCGCTGCACTGGGAGATTGAGTTCGCTGAGGTGTTTGGGCGGGAGAACGCAGGATTCGACGCGTTCGTTGGCAACCCGCCCTTCGCAGGCAAAAACACAATCGCAGCAGCGCTTGGAGCCACTTATCGGGACGCATTGTTGGACCAGTACGAGGGCACAAATGGGAAGAGCGACCTTGTCGCATACTTCTTTCGCAGGGCGTTCCAGCTCTTGCGGCGTCAGGGAACTCTCGGCCTGCTGGCAACGAACACGATTGCCCAAGGGGACACCCGTTCGGCAGGCCTGGCCTGGATCTGCGAGAACGCTGGACGCATCTTCTTCGCTAACTCGCGCTATCGATGGCCGGGCTTGGCGGTTGTGGTCTGCATCGTCGCCATCGCAAAGGAGCGGCGAGCGATCCCTTGTACCCTCGACGGGAAATCCGTTGAACGCATCACGGCGTTTCTCTTTCACGGAGGTGGCAATCGCGACCCGGCCCGCCTCGCAGCGAACGCACAGGTCGCATTCCAAGGGTCGAATATTGCCGGTCAAGGCTTCTTGTTCGCTGATCAAATCAAGGGTGCTCACCCCGTCGCTGAGATGCAACGTATCGTCAACGCGAACCCGCAGGCACTCAACGTGATTCGGCCTATGATCGTCGGGGCAGAAGTAAACTCACTGCCCCAATTTCGTTTTCCTATGCGGCATGTAATCGCATTTGGTCGGCGGGAACTAGCAGAATGCCGCATTGCATGGCCTGGACTCATTGAGCTTCTGGAGGCATCGGTAAAGGTAGACCGGGAATCGCGCCCGGAGAACAAGCAGTCCGAATACCTCGCAGCCCGATGGTGGCAGTGGCACACCACTCGGCCGACTCTCCAGCGCGCGAAGGAGGGCCTTACAAGAGTGCTGGTTGGTTCACAGGTATCGAAGTGGCTGTGCCTGGTCTGGTTGCCGGCTGACTGGGTCTTCTCTCACAAGCTCAATGTGTTTGCCGACGACTCGGACTCGTTTTTTACAGTTTTGCAATCACGATGTCATGAGGTTTGGAGCCGCTTCTTCAGCAGTACATCAATGGAATTGTTGAGCTACAGTCCTTCAGACTGCTTCGAAAACTTTCCTTTCCCCGAGAACTGGCAGACGAACCCCATCCTCGAAGCCGCCGGCAAGACCTACTACGATTTCCGCGCCGACCTGATGGTCCGAAACGACGAGGGCCTGACCAAGACCTACAACCGCTTCCACGACCCGGACGAGTGCGACCCGGACATCCGCAATCTACGCGAACTCCACACAACTGTGGACCGCGCTGTCCTCGACGCCTACGGCTGGCAAGACATTCCCGCCGGTTGCGAGTTCCTGCTCGACTACGAGATCGACGAGGAAACATGGGGCCGCAAGAAGAAACCCTACCGGTACCGCTGGCCCGACAAGGTCCATGACGAAGTCCTTGCGCACCTGCTCGACCTGAACCAGAAGCGCTATCGTGAGGAGGTCGCAGCCTGCCTACACGACGGAAAAGGTGGGAAGAAGCGTGCTGCAAAATCCAAGAAGAAGAAACAAGCGCCCACCTGTCAGGGGACGCTGTTCGATTAGGGGGCAAACAATGAGCTCAGGAACAAGGTGGATCAGCAACAAGCAGTTACGTCACCCCCACGGCACGTGGACCAAGGCAGTCAAGGAATGGCGCACATTGATGGATACCTATGTCGCTCGTGTCCCTGAGGACCCCTGGCCATACACGTATGGCGAAAGAGCATCAATGGGATTGCTGTGCGGTGGTGTCCTTCGGTCATCTCCGAAGAATGTGGCGTTGCAGGAATACCCATCCCCTAGAATCGATCAAAACAACCCGTGCAGACCCGACGCCTGGATCAAGATGGGGAATTACACATACGTGGTCGAAGCCAAGTACGTGCACCAGTCCACGGAGTCGCCGAACGACTATCTCGCTGCCGTCCCAGATAGAATCGAAGAGGCATTCGACCAGGTGTCCGTCTACGACGAATTCGCTACGTACCAAGTCGCCGCAGTCTTTTATGTCCCGGCCATCACCGGTCGTTCGAAACTCGAGATCGCCGAGGTAGTGTCGACGATCCTCTCGACGGACGTCGGCGTGGGGAACCGCCTTGGGCTGCGGTCGGACTACTATCCCGTGGCGTCCGATGATCCCGAGAAAAAGGAGTGGCGATACCCTGGTGTAACTCTGTTCCTCGCGTTCCGAAAGGCCTGATGCTGGAGTACGGACCATGACCAACTCCGCAGATGTACGTAGCCAGCTCATCGGCGCCCTGCGCCTCGATCTGATCGGCCCCCAGCCCGGCAACCCGAACCACCTCCAATACGAGGGCGAGGTCCTGCCCATTGCACCGTCCCGGTGGTACCTCACCGGCTTTCTCGTGCCCTACGAGGCGCCCGCCGAGCAGCGCGCTGACGACGATGGGGACGATGAGCTGGACCAGGTCTCCCGGGTTGTCGAGGGTGACGACGAGAACACACCCGAGCAGGCCTCGGCGCGCAAGGCGTTCTTCCCTTCGTCGATGGGCCTCAGCGTCCTCATACCGGCGGGCACGGCGCAGCTCCGGGTCACGGTAGCCTGGGGTGACTACGCACCGATCCCCGGCGGCGAACAGTCCCTGGACGACGAGGACCGGGCCTCCCACGACCCTGCCGACGAGCGCGCCGGGGGTGGCCGCTGGCGCCGCCTGCCTCGTATCGCCGAGATCGCTGTTCCCATGGCCGAAGGCGAGCCGACGGAACACGAGCTGCCCGATAGCGACGGGCTGCGTGTTGTATTCTCGGTCCGTCCGACGGGGTCCAAGGGCATGGTGCCCGCCGGCACCCTCTCGGTGTCTGTGTTCCTGGTCAACCACCGTGTTGCTGCCCCCGATATGATCCGCGACGCGGCGTACGTGTTCCAGCCCGAGTTGGAGCTGCACGCCGCGCAGCCCTTCGTCCCCCGTCCCGACCTACGGGGCCACGATGCAGACGACTGGGACGACAAGGTTGCTGATCTGCAATACCGCGATGCGTACGAGTACGCCGTGGGGCACAACGTCTCCGCCGTAGCCGTCGTCGACGATGCGGGAGCCTGCAGAGTGACACGGACCTGTTGGATGCCCACCGCCGACGTCGAGAAGGTGATCCCAGCCAAAATTTCCGGCGTCGAACTGGGCATGGAGGCATTGGCCGCCGCGGAGTCAGCGGATGCCGTCCGGGCCCTCGTCGGCCCGATGGTCGCTGAGTACGGTAAGTGGCTCGCAGAGCAAGCTACAACTGATGTGGCGGACCCCGAACGCGCCCGCGTCGTCCGAGATCTGCTGGACAACGCGGGTATGACGCGACAGCGGATTCGGGACGGACTGGATGCCCTGGACAATGACCTGGCGCTCAAGGCCTTCCGCATCACCAACCGGGCCATCGCCACGGCGATCCGCCAGCGCGTGTGCCACAACGATCCAAAGCTCAAGCCCAAGGACATCGATCCACCGACCTGGTACCCGTTCCAGCTGGCTTTCCTGCTGATGAACCTCTCCGGTGTCGTCGACCCGGAACACGCTGACCGCAAGGTGGTGGACCTGCTGTTCTTCCCCACCGGCGGCGGCAAGACCGAGGCCTACCTGGGGCTGGCGGCGTTCACCATGGTGTTGCGGCGCCTGCGCGATCCGTCCATCCAGTCCGCCGGGCTGTCGGTGATCATGCGTTACACGCTGCGCCTGTTGACCCTGGACCAGCTCGGCCGCGCTGCTACGCTGCTGTGCGCCTTGGAGCTGGAGCGGCAGCAGGATGTTGAGGAGCTGGGGCTGTGGCCGTTCGAGATTGGGCTGTGGGTTGGCCAGTCCGCGACGCCCAATCGCATGGGAATCCA
This sequence comes from uncultured Rickettsiales bacterium, assembly GCA_964504165.1. Classification (GTDB taxonomy): domain Bacteria; phylum Myxococcota_A; class UBA796; order UBA9615; family CAYRNR01; genus CAZDDH01. The sequence continues at coordinate 11,700 of CAZDDH010000216.1, forward strand.
GGGCAAGGACAACGAGTACTCCGCGCGCCGCCGCACCATCGCCTTCCAGAACGACGACAAGCGCAAGCCCTCGCCCATTCCGCTGGAGAACTGCCCCTGGTGCGGCCGGAAGTTCAAAAGTGGGAGCTTCCAGCTGTTGCCCGATCCCATCGCACCCACCGACCTGCGGGTGTTCTGCACCAGCGCTCGGTGCGACTTTCACCCCCGCCGCCAGGACCGTGGCTTGCCCATCCTTGCGGTGGACGAGCCCATATACCGTCGGTTACCGGCGTTCATCATCGCCACGGTGGACAAGTTCGCCAACCTACCCTGGGTCGGGGAGACGGCAGGATTTTTCGGGCGAGTTTCACGGTACGACCAAGATGGCTTCTACGGCCCAAGCCACAAGGGCGTGGGCCAGAACCTGAGCAGCCACCTACCGCCGCCGGACCTGATCATCCAGGACGAGCTGCACCTCATCTCCGGTCCGCTGGGAACGATGGTGGGGCTGTACGAGACCGCCATCGACGCCCTATGCAGCGACCCCGTCGGTGTAGAGGGTGTGCGCCCGAAGATCGTGGCATCCACGGCCACGGTGCGGCGGGCCGAGAAGCAAATCCGCGGGCTGTTCGGACGGACGCTCGTAAACATCTTCCCTCCCCCGGGGCCCGACCGCCGTGATTCCTTCTTCGCCGAGACGGTCGATGTCGCGACGAGGAACCCTCGCACCTACGTCGGCATCGCCGCCCAGGGCCGCAACCTCAAGGTCGTGCTGCTACGGACGTACCTGGCGTTGCTGGGTGCCGGGCACAAGGCATGGCTGGACAACGGTGGCTACAAGAACCCCGAGAATCCCGCCGACCCCTACATGACGCTGCTGGGCTACTTCAACGCCCTGCGGGAGCTGGGCGGCAGCCGGCGCATCGTCGAGGACGAGGTGCGCTCCCGCCTGGTGGACTACGGCACACGTCGTCGCCGCGTAGGGGAGTCCCGTGGGCTATTCGTCAACCGCAAGAAACTCCACGATCCCCGGGAGCTGACCAGCCGCGTCAGCACCAACGAGGTGGCGGACACCAAGCGCCGCCTGGACCTGACCTACCATGACAACAAGGAGCGCCTGGACGTGGCCCTGGCCACCAACATGATCTCGGTGGGTCTCGACATCTCCCGCCTGGGCCTGATGGTCGTACTGGGCCAGCCCAAGACCGCGTCGGAATACATCCAGGCCACCAGCCGCGTGGGCCGCGACGACAAGCGCCCTGGTCTGGTCGTCACCCTGCTCAACGTCCATCGCCCCCGGGACCGCTCCCACTACGAGCGCTTCCGCGCCTGGCACGAGAGCTTCTACCGGGCGGTGGAGGCCACCAGCGTCACGCCGTTCTCGCCGCGCGCGGTGGACCGCGGTATCGCCGGTATCTCCGTGGCGCTGGCACGCCTGGGCCACGAGGGGATGACCGCGCCGCTGGGTGCCACGGCGATCAAGCAGCTGCGCAAGGAGCTGGACTACGTCGCCGAGGTCATCTCCCGCCGGGCAGAGGGGCACGATGGGGATCTGTCGTCGGACGAGGCCGAGGCGTTGCGCAAGAAGATAAAGGGCCGCGTAACAAACCTGCTGGGCACATGGGAGTCCATCGCTGAGAGGGTAGGCACGCTGCAGTACTTCAACGAGGTGGGGAAGGCCCAGCGACTGCTATTCGACCCCCTCGACTCCGAACTGGACACGAAACTCGTCGAGGAGCGCAAGTTCAAGGCCGGGCGCAGTTTGCGCGACGTGGAGCCGTCTGTGAACCTCTGGCTGCGCAATCCCGACGGTTTCGACCTGGAGGTGGGGAAATGAAGAAGGGCAGCAAGCGCATCCCACCCGCTGGAGAGCTGAGACAAAGCCAGGTGCTGACCACCTTCGGCCCCGGCGCCATGGTCGATCTACCCAACCACGCCGTGCTCATCGGTGGGCTGGAGCACTGGCACGGCGAACGCAAGCGGGTCTACGAAGAGCGCCTTGAGTCCCGCGTCAAGGAACAGCTGAAGCTCGATGACGTTGCGCTGTACGCTCCTCCAGTGGACGGCCAGGAACGCTGGAGCACCCGCACGGGGATCACGGCGTTCCAGTTCCCGACGTGGTTCCTGGCGCAGGTGGAGCAGACCTGGACGGCTCCCAACGGCCGCGTGTACCGTACCCGCCCATTGGTGCCGTGGAGCCTGCTGAGAAAGGGCCGGTACTACTTCTCGGATGACCGCAAGCAGATCCCGGTGGTGCCCGTGCGCTTCGTCCAGGCCTGTGTGAAGGGGCACATCAGCGACATCGACTGGTACGCCTTCGTACGCCAGGACTGGAAGACTGAACGGATCGGACAACTCTGGTTGGACGAGGGGGGCGCAGGCAACGACTTCGCCGAGATCTTTGTCCGCGATGAACGCAACAACAACGCCCGGCGCCCGCTGTCCGAGGCCACCGTGCCAGAGGGGAAGACGCTGGGGATCTGCTCCGGCCGCAAGCCCTGGCTTGGCCCCCGGGTCTGGGAACCCTGCGACAAGCCCAACCGCCTGCTCTCTCGCGCGGCCAGCAACGCCTACTTCTCCCAGACCATCGGCGTGATCGCCATTCCCGATGCCGGCGCCGAGCTGCGCGATGCCGTCGATCAAGTCTACGAGGACTTCCTGCAATACGCCGAGAGCGCTGCCGATGTGGTCCACGACCGCAAGAAGCAGAAAGTCTTTGTCGCCCTCGATGGATACTCCAACGAGGACGTGTGGGCCGAGATCGAGCGCCGCAAGACCGGCGCCGCCGCCGAGCACAAGAACATCAAACAGGTCGAGATCGAGACGTTGATGGCCTCTGCCACCACGATGGGGGAGGACGCTCCCGAGGGGGATTTCTACGCCAGGGCCCGGGACCTTTCTGGCCTGCCGAGCGTCCTATCGGACCGGCTCGAGAAGGTCGTGCTGGTCCACCGGCTGCGGGAGGTCATCGCCCAGGTCGGCTTCACCCGTTTTGAGGCGGCCATGCCGGACATCCACGGGGAGCTGGACCTGGATGTCGAGCTGGCCCCCTTGGCCCGTGAAACGAGCTGGGTGCCGGCCACCGAGAACCGCGGCGAGGGCGTGTTCCTGGCTTTCTCCGAGGACGCCATCGAGCATTGGCTGTTGCAACCTGGCGTCAAGGCGCGCGGCAGCAAGCTGCTGGACGGCTTCGTGGCCTGGCAGAAAAGAAAAGGCAACGACAAGGCCACCTTCCCAGGGCTTCCCTACATCATGCTGCAGTCCTTGGCGCACCTGCTGATCACCACCGTCTCGCTGGAGTGCGGCTACTCGGCGAGCTCCATCCGTGAACGCATCTACGCAGGCGAATCCGGATACGGCATCTTGCTGTTCACCGGCGGTGCTGGCTCAGAGGGCACCCTCGGCGGCTTGGTGGACATAGGCCGCACCATCGAACACCAACTCGAGCGGGCCCTGGAGTTGGGCCGGCTGTGCTCCAACGACCCGGTCTGCGCCCAGCACGAGCCCGACGACCA
>CAZDDH010000217.1:0-15175 GCA_964504165.1 uncultured Rickettsiales bacterium
GCAAGCGCACCACAGGGTTGGCTAGATGCACTTCGTATTGCGGCCATGAGCCATATGGCGGGCCTTATGGGGATTGGTAGAGGCTACCGCGAGGGTCAAGACACAAGACACGAATTGGCCCCTTCATGCGACTCCCCTGGCGAAACCAGACATGGATACGCTGACCCAAATGGGCACTCTCTAGTCGGCCCTGAAATAACCGTAAGCCACTGATATATAAAGAGAAAAGCGGCATGCTGCATATGCTTGGATTTATAGAAAAACGCCTTCGACGAGAGCGATGAAACTGTCGTCGTCCGACTGCTCGAAAACCCGTACTGGCAGTACTTCTGCGGGTTCGAATACTTCCAGCACGAGCTCCCCGTCGATTCCACCACGCTGGTGAAATGGCGCAAGCGCGTCGCCAAGGACAAGCTCGCCGTGTTGCTCAAGGAGACCATCAAGACGGCGGAGCGTACGGGCCAGACCAAGGCCACGACGTTCCACCACGTCAACGTCGATACTACCGTGCAGGAGAAGGCGATTGCCCATCCCACCGACGCGCGGCTCTATCACAAGATGCGCGAGAAACTGGATGACCTCGGCAGAGCTGTGCAACAACGCCCTGCGGCACGCCATGCCAGGCGTATATCTAATCCCGCGCGCTGGCGATTTGGCCGGGAACTACCCGGACGGCCTGTTCACTCACGATTACTCCACCTGCTGGAGCACGTCCGAAGCGCCGTACGCCACCGGAATGGTGTTCGTGGCGGACTTCCGCAACGGCGCTGCAGGTGAGGCCTACTCCGGCGCCCGCTGCAACGTGAGGTGCGTGCGCGCGCTAATAATCCCCTGCATGATGAACCACAGCCCGACTGGCGCAAGAAACGGACCCGCAACCGCTCGCGCATCGCTAAGGTAGGGGCTGGGAGGTATCACGATGCGCCTGCGAGCTGCGCCCCTGTTCACCCTGTTCGTCGTGGTTCTGTCCGGGTCGCTTGCCCACGCCGAACCCCGCGAGCTGTCCATCGGCTGGCTGATGGTCATGGACTGGGACAGCGACTATCCCGAGGCCGCCGAGTGCCTGGTGGACAACCCCATCCGCCCGGCCGACTGGACCATCACCCACGAGAGTGTCTGGCTGGAGGACATCGTCACCGGGGGCGACACCCTGGACATCTACGATCTGGTGGTCACCACCGGCCACGAGGGGTACACCTTCACCCTGTCCGAGCTGGCTGTACTCGAGGACTACATCAACGCCGGCGGCATCCTGTGGTACGACGACTGCGGCGGCCTGGAGATCGACAACTTCCCCTTTGGCCTGGAGATCGACTTCGGCCTGGAGGCCGGCTGGCCGGCCTGGGGGACCTGCTACGGCGAGTTCTACACCATCCCAGACGCCAACCACCCGCTTGTGGACAACCGTTTCACCTACGTGGCCGCCGACATCCGCACCGACGCGGGCATGGTCAACGGCCATTGGTTCACCCCCATGTCCTACTGGGATCCCGCCTACACGGTCGTCCTCGACGGGGATGACCAGTCGGCCTATGACCAGGATGGGCCGATGATGATCGCGTACCGTCACGGGCAGGGGAAGATCGTCGCCACCGCCGCCGACATCACCTGCGCCCTGGAGTGCATCTCGTACGGGAACGCCGACTACACCAATGGGCACATGCCCATGACCGACTACTACTTCGTCTACAACATGCTGGTGTGGGTCGACAGCGACAACGACGGCATCTACGACCGGGACGAGGGCGCCTTCAGCGAGGTGGACACGGACAACGACGGCATCCCCGACTACCTGGACAGCGACTCGGACGACGACGGTATCCCCGATTTCGACGAGGCGGGGGACGACGACCCGGACACGGCGGCCGTGGACACGGACAACGACACCGTGCCCGATTACCGCGACCCCGACGCGGACGGGGACGGCATCCTCGACGAGGTGGAAGCCGACGTGGACGTGGACGGGGACGGCATGGCGGACTCAGACATCGACGGGGACGGTACCCCCAACTTCCAGGATCCGGACAGCGACGGGGACGGCACCCCCGACGAGGTCGAGGGCGACGGAGACGTGGACGGGGACGGGATCCCCAATTTCGCCGACGAGGACGACGGCGACGGCCCCCAGGGCGACCTGGACGGCGACGGCGTGCCCAACGGCGAGGACAACTGCCCCGACGACGACAACCCGGACCAGCTGGACACGGACGAGGACCAGCTGGGGGACGCCTGCGACGACGTAGACGACAGCGACGACGATGACACGACCGGCCCCGCGGAGCCCCCCGACGAGGTCGTCTTCGGCGACGACTGCAGCTGCCGCCACGCTGGCGCCCGCCGGCCTTCCGCGGGCCTCGCCGTCGCCTGGCTGGGGCTGCTACTGGCGGGGCGGCGGCTCCGCCGTAGAACCAACCGATGACCCAAAATCCGTGCCTGACCTGCGACGCGCGCTGCTGTGAGCGGTTCGCCATCTACGTGAACTACGCCGAGGTGCTCCGCATGGCGAGGTCGCTGGAGGTGGAGCCGGCGTCGCTGGCGCGCCTGGAGACCCACACCCTGTCGCCCAGCATGCCGGTGGTGCGCATCGACGGCCAGGAGGGGCAGCTGGCGCTGAGGGCCGATCCCGGGTCCGGCGGCTGCGGATTCCTGGACCGGGAGACCGCGCGGTGTTCCATCCACCAGGCCTCCCCCTACACCTGCCGCATGTATCCCTACCGGGTCTCGGGGGGCAAGCAGCTGTAGGATCCCCACCTCAGGGACGATGCCCTCTGCCCCACACCCTTCCCCCCCGATGCCGCCGATGCCGGGGACCTGTCGCGCCGGGCGCGGCGCTTCTGGCACCGGGAGCTCCCCGCCTACGAACGCCGCGTGTGGTTCTGGAACCGCACGGCCAGGCAGGGGGATCTGGCCGATTTCCTGGCGTTTTGCCGCCAGAAGCTGGTCATCGACAAACGGCTGGCGTCACCGCAGTACCTGCTCGACCGTTGACCCCGAATGGCCCGGGCGACGGCGAGCTGATGGTCCACAGCACGGTGTACTTCATGGGTGGGGTGGCGATGGGGAAGTAGGGGGACGCGGGGCCGGGGTCAGTGGAGCTTGCCGTCCACGAACAGCTCGTACTCGTAGCGGCCCAGCAGGTAGCGCACCCGCAGCAGGCATGGCTTGCCGTCCAGGGCGAAGCGGTGCTCCAGGCCCTTGTCGAACAGCTTACGCTTGCGCTCGTAGACCATGACGTGGTCGATGGTCAGGGATGCGCGGCCGGTCCAGAAGGCGGCGTGGTTCATCTCCAGGTGATGCCGGTCCACGCCGGTGTCGATATCCCAGGTGATGGTCTTCATGGTCTGCTCCCGATCACTGGCCGGCCAGCTGGGGGGCCAGGGACTCGCCGATGTAGGGAAGGTAGATGCCGTCCGTCGGATCGGCGAAGTAGGCCTCGGGGTTGGACATCACTTCGATGGTGACGTCGCCGTAGAGGTTCATGATCTCCTGGATGAATTCCTCGACGTCCACAAAGTCCTCGACGTCCACGAACTGCATGTACCAGTCGCCGAGCAACTCCTCGATGAACTGCGAGTAGTCCTCCTCACCGCAGGCTCCATTGATCTTGCCCGCACAGAAGAGCAAGGCGCCCGCGACACCAAATCCCCCCACTAAGAGGCCAGCGAACGGAGTGGCAACGGAACCCACAGCCACACCAGCGCCGACCATCGTCACGAGGGCCATCATGCATTCGCCCTTGGCGGCGACGCAGTCATCGTCGCCACCATCCTGCCGGCCCCAGCCGGGATCGATGCCGCTGTCCGGCGGCGTCGTGTCGTCCGGATCGTCCGAGCCGTTGCCGCTACCACCGCTGGTGCCGCCCCAGCTAGCCCAGAACTGGTCGATCAGCGCCTGGTCATAGGTGTCGGGAAAGACGACAGGGATCACCCTGAACAGGTGTTCGATGTCGCATTGTTCGCTGGCCCACTGTGAAAGCATGCCGTCGTGCAACGTCACCATGATCTCGCAGCCCGTCCCCGAGTTGGGTAGGTCGCTGATGGCGATGTCCCACTCGTCGTCGGTCATCACGACCAGCGCCTCGAAAGACCCCCGGCCGGTGGCGATGCCGCTGTAGGTGGTGTTGATGTACTCGTTGACGTCCAACGCCGGCAACGTGGGTGCGGCCGCCAGCGGGGTGGGGCCCCCGTTGTTCGAGGAAGCCCGCATGACACCGGCCAGCGCCGGGGCGGTGAAGGTGACCGTGGCCAGTGCGACGATCAGCGAACGGATCAGGGCATGGTTGCGGATGAGACGGGTGATGGTGGACATGTTGGTTCTCCAGGTTTGGGGTTTGCGGTCCATGGCCTGGGGACAACGCAACGGGTATGCCAAACGCGCAGGAGTGGGCAAATAATCCGCTAACCATCTGCAAACACTGTTCTTTTATCGGCTCACGATGAGGTGACGATATGCGGCCGCGCCCACCAACCGTCCGGATTCCGGACCGGGTGTCCGGATTCCGGACCGTCGCACCGCATGGCCGGCATGGGGGCTTCGTGTGGGCCCGGACTCGTCTACAATGCCATAGTCACCCCAACGGGTGGCCCTTCCATTACCGGGGAGCTGGATGGTGCAGTCGTGGGCCCGCTTCGCCCTGTTGTGTTGCCTATTCCTGGTGGGGATCCCGGGCCTCGCCCGGAGCGCGCCGGGCACGATGGTGGTGGATCTCAGCGGCGACGCGATGGCCGCCCGCCAGTCCCTCCTCGAGGAGATCTACGGTGCGAGCTTCGCTCCCCAGCCGATGGCGGCCGCCCAGGCCCTGGACATGGGGACCGGGCCGTGGGCCGTCTCACCCGCCGATGCCCTGCTCTCCTGTGATGCATCCCCGGCGAGTGGAGCCCAGCTGCGCCAGTCCCTCGACACCATCGAGACCCACATGCTGGCCCTGGAATACGGGGAGGCGCTGCCGCTGCTGACGGCCCTGGAGGCCCAGCTCTGCGCCGCCAGCGAGCCGGTCCCGGCCGAGCTCCTCTCCCGGATCTTTTTCCTGCAGGGCGTGGCGCTCACCTACGACGATCAGCCGCAGGGGGCGCTGTCGGCATTCGGCGAGGCGATCCGGCTACACCCACCGCTGGCCTGGGACGACAACTTCGCGCCCCGTCCGCGGTCGCTGTTCGACGAGGCGGCCACCGCCGCGGCGCAGCAGGCCACCGGCTCGGTACGGGTGGACGGCGACGACCGGCCGGCGCGGCTGTTTTTCGACGGGGTCGAGGTGGTCGCCGGGGACCAGATCCTGGTAGCGCCGGTGGGCAGGCACCTGCTCCAGCTCGAAGGGACGGGCATTTTCATCACCCGCTGGCTGGAGGTACGGGAGGGGCCGGAGGTGCAGCTGCTAGGGCCGGATCAGCTGCAGCGACAGCTCGAGGCGGCACCCCCAAGCCGGGCCTTCGACCGGCTGGTGGAGGTGGCCCACCAGCGCGGTCTCACGCGCATCGTGGTGCTCCGGAACGCCTACGCACCGGTCGTGTGGTCGTACGACAATGTCCAGGCCGAGTGGACACCCATCACCTGGGCCCATCACCTGAAGCAACGCCGGGCCCGCAAGACCCGCACCGCGGGGGGGATCGTGCTGGCCATCGGCGGCGCCCTGACCGTGGGCGGCGCCGCGGCGGGCATCACCCACTACAACCAGGGCTACGCGCTCATCGACGAGATGCAGCAGGACCTGGGGCTGTACCGCCTGCTCATCGACGAGTACGAAGCCAACCGCCGAGGCTCCCGCGCCGGCTTCACGGTGATGGCCGTGGGCGGCGCCCTGTTGGCCGCAGGGCTGCCCATGATCCTGCACAGCAGCCAGGTGCTGCGCGGTACCAAGCAACACGAACTCGCCTTCACCATCGCCCCGTCTCCGGGCGGTTTGAGCATCCACATCCGCCTGGGGCGGATCGGTGTGCAACGCGTGTATGAGGATCAATGAACCCAGATCTGTAATGATGGAACCGATGACTGCCATACACCCACGGGCCATACTGCTCACGACGATCCTGCTGGCGATCGGTCTGTGGGGGCCAGCCTGCCTCCCCGAGATCGATCCCCCCGAGGAGGACCCGGCCCACCTGCACCACGATTTCGACGGCGACGGATACTGTGAAGAGGAGCCCTGCTCGGACGACGCCCTGCCCGGCGACTGCAACGACGAGAATGCGACGATCTATCCCGAGGCGCTGGAGCTGTGCGACGCCGAGGACAACGACTGCGACGGCCTGATCGGCGAGGACGAGACCGACGACGACATCGACGGGTTCATGGTCTGCGACGGGGACTGCGACGACAGCGACGAGACGGTCTACCCCGGCGCCGAGGAAGGCTGCGACGGCATCGACACCGACTGCGACGGCGCGCCGTTTTTTTTGGAAGTCGATGACGACGGGGACGGCTTCTCCGAGTGCGACGGGGACTGTGACGACGCGTCCGACGAGATATACCCCGGCGCCGAAGAGGTCTGCGACGGCGAGGACAACGACTGCGACAGCGTGCTGCTGCCCACGGAGGTCGACGACGATCTCGACGAGTACACCGAGTGCGAGGGGGACTGCGACGACACGGACCCGACGATGTACCCCGGCGCCGACGAGATCTGTGACGGGATGGACAACGACTGCAACGGCATCCCCGACGACGACTGTCAGTAACCGCGCTCGCCGGTCCACGCCCTCACTGACAAGGGGCTTCGGCCTCGAAATCCCAGCACCCCAGGTTCACCGTGCCCTGTACGGGGATATCCACCTGGAACGATTTGACGGGTCCGGAACCAGGCCTCCGCAGGAACACCGTGTGGGGGCCGGCCGGCACCTCGAAGGACGGCGTGCCCGTGTCCCCCAGCGATGTCTCGCCCAGCCACACCTGGGACCATGGCCGGCTGTTGACCCGGAGGAACCCGCTGCCCTGGACGACAGGGGGCGGCGATTCCACCCGGGTGGGAGGTGGCTTGGCGGCCTCTTCGGCAGGCAAAACGATCGGCTCGGCCGGGGGGGTTGGCGGGGGCTGCTCGGCGGGGGTGATGGCCCGTGCGGCCGGCGGAATCCCCTCGACGACCGGTCGGCTGGTGGTCATCCGCTGGGCGGATCCCCACAGGAAAAACGACGCCACCGCGACGGCAGCGACCACCGCGGCAGCGGCCAGCCAGCCCCATTGCCATCGTTTCGGCCGGACCAAAGGCTCTGAAGACAGCTCGGCCGGATCGACGCCGTCCAGCTGGTCAGCGAAGGAGGCGCACAGGTGCTCCCAGCTCCCCGGTTCGCCATCGGCCTGCTGGACCACCGGGACCTCATCCGTCTGGTCACCGACGGGCCGCTCCGGGCTGCCGCCGGGGCGCAGCGGCATCGTCGCCCGCGCCACCAGCCCCATGCGCTGCCGGCTGCCATGCCGGGACCAGACCTCCCGCAACGCGGCCGACATCCGTTCGGCGGTTTCGTGGCGGTCTTCCGGGCGGACGGCCAGGGCTCGCCGCAGCACGGGTAGAAGATCCGGCGCCCGGCGCTCCGTCCGCTCGAGGGCGGCGGTCGCGTCGCCGGCGGCCACCTTGCCCAGCAGCGTGGTGACGTTCGCCGCCCGGTAGACCGGCTCCCCCGTCGCCGCCTCGCACAGGATCAACCCCAGGCTGTACAGGTCCACCGCAGCCGTGAGCGGCTCCCCGCCCCTCGCCTGCTCCGGCGCCATGTAGCGCGGCGATCCTCTCAGTTCCCCGCTGGAGGTCGTGAAGTAGGGGTTGGCCGCCACCTGGGCGACGCCAAAATCGGCGATGCGTACCGTGCCGGTTGCGTCCAGCAGCAAGTTGGCCGGCTTCAGGTCGCAATGGACCAGCTCCAGGGGCGCGCCCTCGCGGTCGCTGAGGGTGTGGGCATGATGCAGCCCGGCGCAGACCTGGATGCCCAGGTCACACACGGCATCCACCGGCAGCGTCGTGCCCCGCCCGGCGCACAGGGACAGCACCGTGTGCAAGCTGATGCCGTCGATGTACTCCATCACCAAAAAGGTCTGGCCAGCCTCCTCGCTGAACTCCAGGATGGCGACGATGTTGGGGTGATGCAGCCGCTCCCCCAGCATGCCCTCGTTGATGATGGCTCCCAGCTTCACCGGCTGCAGATCGGAGCGACCCCCGTCGATGAGCTTGATCGCCACGGGCTTGCGGAATCCCATCGCGCCGTGGAGCGAGCCCAGGTAGACGGCCCCGAAGGCCCCGGCACCGATGCGACGCTCCAGGGTGTAGCGGCCCAGGGTCTGCGGAGTCATGCGGTCACACCGCGTCGAGGTGGATGTTGCCAGGTTCCAGGCGTAGCCGGGTGCGGCCCCGGTTCTTCTCGATGAAGAATGGATCGATGCCCTTCGACGCGATCATCTTGCGGGTGTCGTAGATCAGCTTCTGCAGGGCCGAGTTGTAGCGCGGGGCAGCGCAGGCCGGCCCCCACACGGCGATACGCATCGCCTCGTCAGCCACCCAGCCGTCGGGAGCCTCGGCCAGCACCTTGAGCAGCAAGAAGCGTTGGGCGACCCCCTCGAAGACCAGCGTCTCCCCCGCCGCGATGATCTCGATGCGGCCGTCGTCACCCTCACCGATCAGACGCAAGGCCACGTCGTAGCTGCGGTTGCCCGCCCGCTCGGGCATGGTGCTGGCCAGGGCGCCGCCGCTCTCGTCGCTGTAGCGGAGCTCCACGCCGTGTACCTGGAACGTCGTCGTCTGGCCCAGCAGCTGGGATTCGCCGGACCCCTCCCCCGTCATGGAGATGAGGTGCCGGCTGTCATCTTCGAGCACGATGACCACGGCCACCGCCGGCATCCCCTCCCGCTCCAGCCTCAGGTCCGCCGCCAGGGACGCGCCGATGACGAACCGATCGTCCCCCACCGGATAGGCCCGCCCACTCTCGACGACCGTCACCGAAGGGGTGCTCTGCCCGGCCCGCTCCGAGGCGGCCGAGACCACTTCCCAGGTGGAGTCGGGGCCAAAGCGCACCGTGTCGCCGGCCTCCAGCTGGGTCCACCCCAAGATCTTGCGTCCCTTCACGCGCGTTCCATTGGTGGAACCCAGATCGCGCACGAACAGCCCCCCGTCGCGGACCTCCAGCACACCGTGCTTGGTGCTGACCGTGCCCAGGTCCAGCCGCAGGTCGTTGCCGTCCCCACGGCCCACGACCAGTTTGTGGCTGAAGGTGACGAGTTCGCCGGTGGTGGAACGGATGCTCGGCATGGCCCTCTCCCGTCCAAATCTACCATGTGCAAAGCGTGTGTGACGCCAGCTGGCCGGGATTGTTCCACGATGGATGTCAGACAAACCCGGACGATTGGAGGCTTCACGATGAGAGTTTTTTCCAGCAGCGTCGCACAGGCGGCCGACACCTTCTTGCACGCGGGGTACGTATCGGCCACGCCCACGGGCGTCCTGGCGGATCACCCGTCCCTCAAGGACCCTGACAACCTGGGCTACGTCACGACGATGTCCGAGGCTTTCGCCACCGAGGTGACGGCGGTCCCGTTGGAGGCTGCGGCCGCGACGGCGCCGGGCACGCTCGAGACCTTCAGCGGCGCCCTGGGGGCCGCCATGCCGTCGATGATGCTCGCCGCGGGAGCCATCGCATGCGTCATCATGTTGGTGCGCCTGTTCCAGGCCCGGCCGGCCCTGCCGGTCCCGGCCACCGCCAGCCTGCTGGTGCTGCTGATCCTCGGCGGGGGCTTCGGGGGGGCCTGCATCGACGAACAGGAGCCCGGACCCGGCGGGCAGAACACCAGTCAGACCCCGGACCGGAAGGTCCAGTTCATCACCACATACGCGGACCCGGAGCTGGCCACGACCGTCCTGCTGCACGTCATCTTGCGGGAGGCGGTCACGTACCACGTCAGCCTGCTCGGCCCTGCGTACTGGCTCACCTCCGTGCAGGAGCAACTGGCCCTGCCGATGGACACCCCCGATGAGGGGCTGACGATGGCGCTGGCCGATTTCACGGCCGATGCGTGGGGGGATGAGCTGACGTTCCTCAACGACGACGCCGGAGAACTGGAGGGGGCCTACTGGATCGGCAGCGCGGGTGAGGACGGCCTGTCGGACACGGAAGACGACATCGACCTGTTCATCCAGGACGAAGAGCTCTACCACCCCATGGACTGGGACCACGTGTGGAAAGTGTATTACCTGCAGCGCCGCGATGGGGAGCTGTGGATGTACACGCGCATCCCCGGCAACTGCAATCTGGGCGACAACATCAGCTGGGAGGACACCGATCCCGGCGAGACCCTGTGGACCTACTACCAAGGCGCCCCCGTCAGCGCCGAGGTCCAGAGCCACTGGTGGCAGATGGCCAACTACGGCCCCGACGAGCCCGACTGGGAGACCAACGTGGCGGCCCTGGAGGCGGTCTACGAGACCTTCGTCACCGACGAGGAGCCCGAGCCGCTGGTGATCCAGATCTTCGAGCCGGCGCTGCTGGCCGGGTAGCCCCGCTTCGACCCAAGCAGCGTTCCTCCCCCCATGCGCATTCAAGGCTTGTCGCGCTCACGTTTGAGGCGGCGGGCGAAGGTGGAAATGCCCTTGAAGCGACGCTTGGAATTGCAGCGATGGCGCCGATCCCTGCGGGTGGCCAGGGACTCGGCCTCCCGGGTCAGATCCAGATAGCGCCAGAACCGTCGCGCCTCGAGTTGCCCCGACTCCAGTGCTTCGCGTACGGCGCAGCCGGGCTCGTTGTCGTGGCTGCAGTCCCGGAACCGGCACCCCGCGGCCAGCGACTCGATGTCCTCGAAGGCTTCCCGAAGCCCATCCCCGTCCAGCCAGGCGGCCAGCTCCCTCAGTCCCGGGGTGTCCATCAGCAACACGCCACTGGACATGCGGTACAGCTGGCGGCGGGTGGTGGTGTGACGGCCCCGTCGGTCCGCGGCGCGCACCGCGCCGGTCGCCGCGACATCGGCACCCTCGAGGGCGTTGAGCAGCGTCGATTTGCCCGCACCGGAGGGCCCCATCAGGAGCACCGTCGAACCGGGCTCCAGCGCCCCCCGCAACGGGTCCAGGCCAGTGCCCAGCGCCGCGCTCGTGGCCAGCACCTCGAAGCCCGGCGCCGCCATGCGGGCCCGCTGCAGCTGGTGCTCGACGTCGTCACAGCGGTCGGCCTTGTTCAGCACGATCAGGGGACGGGCGCCGCCGTCGAGCACCAGGATCAACAGGCGCTCGATGGATCGCATGCCCTGGCTGTGGTCCAGGCCACACACCAGCACCACGGTGTCCACGTTGGCCGCCAGCACCTGGGGGACCGTGGCCCGGCCCGCCGCCTTGCGCGTCAACGCCGTGCGCCGGGGCAAGCAGGCGAGGACGACGGCCGGGCCATCCCCCGTGGGCGGCTCCACCACACACCAGTCCCCCACCTCGGGTGATCGGATCTCCCCACCGCGCTCTCCACGCCAGATCCCGCGCACCGGGCCGTGGGCCAGCTGCAAGGTGAGCAGCCCCCGATCCCGCGCAGTGACCCGGCCCGGCACACCGGCGGCACCGATGGCCCCGAACTCCCGGGCCCAGCCTTCGTCCCAGCCCCAGTCCATCAACTCGTGGTGCGCCTGCATGGTCAGGCCCTCCCGTCGATGGCTGCGCAGCTCACGGCGGCAGGGCGGTTGGCGATCTCACGCAACGCTACCGGATCGTCATCGCCGGCGATGCGGTTGCTGCGCAGGGTCCCGCAGCGACCACAGCGGTGGATCAAGGCCCACTCGCCGCCGCTGCGGATCCAGATGGCCACGGGCTCCATCGGCCCCTGGCAGGCGCACATACGGTCGCCGGGACGCAGGTCCAGGTGCCGGCTCCACAGGCAGTTCGGGCAATGGTTGCGATGGCTGGTCCCCAGCGCCGCGACGGGCACGGGGTAGCCGCAATGGATACAGGTGAACGAGCCGCCGTGGGGCAGGCGCCTCGAAGCTTTGTTCAGTGAGCGTGTCATGTCGATGTCCTCGGACCCGCACCGCGGCCGCGCCGCGGCACCGTGAGCATTACCAGTCGTGTGTGGGGTCTTGGGTGGACGGTCGAAACAGGCCGGCACGCACGGAAACACCCGGAGGATCCTCCAGAGCAGTCGGGGCGGCGATACTCAGGTTGTTTCGACGGTCCTAACGGACATCAACAGCGGTCGTCATAAAATCCTCGGTTAGACTGAGGACCATTTATCCGGACATCCGGAGTGTGTCAACAACTTCGAGGCGGGCGGGGGCGTAATACTACGGCGCGGGAGGCGCCTCCTCTCCCGTGCAACAAACGGGCGTATTGGGTGGGCAACCGAACTGGGGGAACATCCCCGCCTCCGGTGGCTCCCCCGGACAATCTTCTTGATTCGCGACGCAGGTGAACCCCATCGCGTTGACGCATTGGTCCGTGTCGATGCAGCAGGTGAGCCCCGCCGCACAGGTCCCGGCCGGATCGCCCATCCCATACGAGCCCCCGTCACAATCCTCCGGATTGGCATGGCACGTCCCGGACAGCACCCACACCGGGTCCGGCACTCCAACCGAGACCGTGCAGGCCTCCGGGGCCGTGTCGTCGTCGCCGGCGGTGTCGTCGTCGGCCGCGTCGTCGTCGGTGGCGTCGTCGTCGGTGGCGTCGTCGTCGTCATCGGCCGCGTCGTCGTCCGCCACGTCGTCATCGGCGGCCGTGTCGTCGTCGGCGCTGTCGTCGTCCCCATCCACCGTATAGCTATCGCTACAGGCGAACACCATCAACATGGGCACCAGGATCGCCAGCGCACACAGCGTGACGGGGAACGGGACGAACGGATCATCGTGCGAATAAGAGAGCATGGGTTTTCGAGGCCTCCACAACAGGCCCCGGCGGCCAGGCAGCGACACCAACAGTCCAGCCGGGCCGGGGATTGAGTAAGATGGTTCCTTCTGCCTTGCGGCGTTGGAGTAGTGACGCGCGCGGGTGCAGAATGTGGAGTGATTTTTGAGGAGCTTGCGATGAACAAGTTTGTGACCGGGCTGATTGTGCTCGCGTTGGTCTGGATCCAGCCCATCGGAGCCAAGGAAGCCCACTGGACCGATAATCCCACCTCCATCTGGCAGGACGGCGACACGATCCATGTCATGGCCAAGGGCCGGTCCGTCGAGAACGCCCGGCTCGCCGCCGAGGATATCCTCGCCGCGGCGCTGGCCAAACAGCTGCCGGATCTCGACCCGATCGTGGCCAAGCACGCCGCCGCCGTCGGCGACAAGGTGAAGCGGGACGACTGGATCTGGGTGCGGCTCGATTTCCCCGCCGGGCTGGGCAATGCCTGCCGGACGAGCGATGCCTGGTGGAAATCCGCCGATACGGCCGCCGCCAACAACCGGCCGCAGGCAGCCATCGAGGATTTCGCCCACGCGGCCTGGCTGGTCCCCTCCGACCCGGAGGTGCTGGACTCCCTGGCCCATCAACTGGCCGAGGTGGGCCTGTGGGCCAGCGCCTCGGTGGTGCTGGACGCGGGCGCTCGGTTGCCCGGCGAACTCCCCCCGTCCCTCCTGCGCAACCGGGCCACGGTCCACATCTGGATGCGCAATCCCATGCCGGCGATGGATGCCATCGACCAGCTGCGGGAGTACGACCCGGCGGACCCCCAGCTGCCGACGCTGGAGGCGATGGCCCGGGTCCTCGGGGGTGAGACCGCCCTCAAGTGCACCGAAAAGGAGGTCATGCCGGTCCACGCCGAGTGGCTCAACGCCGAGCTGACCGCCCGCTTCGTGGCCTGGTTCCTGATGGACGAGGCCGCCCGCGACACGCTCATCGACACGGACCTGGGGCCCGGCTATCCCCTGGAAAACGTGGATCTGGGCCCGGCCCGGTTCGAGCGCCTGATCGGCAAGGCCGAGGAAACCGGCTTCTGGGTGGAGGACCGGGGCGAGCAGAGGTGGGAGCTGGAGGTATCGGCGATCCCCGACGGTCGATCGCTGCTGGAGCTGTCCGGCGAGCTGGTCCCCCCGGGCGAGCTGGACTCGGACAATATCCCCGTCCTCATCGGTGCTCCTTACCCGCTGGAGGTGCTGCCGGGGATCGAAGGCCTTGACGGGAGCTGGTTGCGGCCCATCTACTATTCGACGCACGGCCATGTCCCGGAGCGGATCAACGTGGTGTTGTTCCTGCAAACCAAGGATGGCCGTGTGCGCGTCGATATCGACGGCCCGCTGGGTGAACAGATGGTAGGCCGCCCAGGCCTGTTCGTCGTACCCCAGCTGGTCGACATGCTGGTCCGCTGGGGCGGGCTGAGCACTGGAGGAACGCCATGAGACCTGGATGGATCCTGACCCTGGCCACCTCGATGGCCCTATCACTGCCCGGGGGGGCGGTCGCGGAGATCCTGGTCGCCCTGGAAAAACCGGTGGCCGACTGCGGCCAATGAGGCCGCTATGGGCCGGAGGGTACCTCTGCCCAGCTGGAAGACGACACCTGGTACGACTTCACCCCCGAGGTCGTGGAACCCACTGATCTGGACGAGGCCGGGGAGTTGGCCCTGTGGGACGCGGTGATCATCGGCGACAGCGGCTACACGTCCGCGGACTGGGACGTGTTCGACGTGGAGCTGGAGGCCTGGGTCACCAACGGCGGCGGCCTGGTGATCACCGGCTTCGGGGCCCGCACGTCCGTGTGCGCCATCTCCCCGATCATCGCCGGCATGCTGCCCGTGGACTGCGACGACACCGCCGTGCCCGGGGCCTCACTGACCATCTCCGATCCCACCCATCCGGTGTCGGACGAAGTGGGTGATTTTGTCATCACCACCTCCTACCTGGACACCAGCCCGACCCTGGCCAACAACGGACAGGGGCTGGTGGAGGACGGCGACGGCAACTGGGCCGCGGCGGTACGGGACCACGGCGCGGGGCGGGTGGTCTACCTGGCACCGGCGTACATGGCTGCGAACGCCTATTACCCCACCTACTTGCGCAGCGGCTCACCGGATTGGCTGCTGGAAGAAGCGGTCGCCTGGGCCGCTGGCTGCGTGGACGTCGACGGCGACGGCCAGCTGGACGCCGGCTGTGGCGGGGACGACTGTGACGATGCCGACGCGGACGTCTACCTGGGGGCCCCGGAGCTGTGCAACGGCGTCGACGACGACTGCGACGGCACCGTGCCCGCCGATGAGATCGACGACGACGGGGACGGCGCCACCGAGTGCGAGGGGGACTGCGACGACGCCGACCC
>CAZDDH010000218.1:0-6146 GCA_964504165.1 uncultured Rickettsiales bacterium
GCCTGTCCAGCAGCGATCCCAACCTGCAGAACATCCCGGTGCGCACCGAGGAGGGGCGCCGCATCCGTACCGCCTTCATCGCCCCGCCCGGCCGGACCTTGCTGGCCGTGGACTACTCCCAGATCGAGCTGCGGGTGCTGGCCCATCTGGCGGGTCCCGGTGGATTCCGCCAGGCCTTCGCCGAGGGTGCCGACGTACACAGCCGCACCGCCGCCGAGATCTACGAGGTCATGGAACCGCTGGTCACCGTCGAGCAGCGCCGGGCCGCCAAGGCCGTCAACTTCGGCATCGTCTACGGCCAGACCGAGTTCGGGCTCTCCGAGTCCCTGGGCATCTCCCGCAAAGAGGCGCGGGACATTATCGCCCGCTACAACGCCCGCTACCCGGAGCTCACCCGGTTTCGCGAGGACGTCCTGGCCAAGGCGCGGGACGAGGGGCACGTCACCACCCTCCTGGGGCGGCTCCGTCCCACCACCGATCTACGGGCATCCAACCGCAACGTGCGAATGGCCGCCGAGCGGGCCGCCGTCAACACCCCCGTGCAGGGCAGCGCCGCCGATATCATCAAGGTGGCCATGCTCGCCATCCACCGCCGGATGGGCGAGGAGTTCCCCGGGCAACGGCTGATCATGCAGGTCCACGACGAGCTGGTCTTCGAGGTGGAGGACGCCTGTGTGGAGTCTCTTGAGGCAATGGTGGTGGAAGAGATGGAGAATGCCGTGCAGATTGAAGTACCCTTGAGGGCGGACGTAGGTACGGGGAAGAACTGGGCGGAGGCCCATTAGCCGATGAGCAAAGACAAGACCATCGCGGAACTCCGCAAGCGCATCGAGTCCCTCGAGCAGACCGCTGCCCTCGGCTTCCTGATCTCGGCCATCGTGCACGAGGTCAACAACCCCCTGTCCGTGATGCTCATCGGTGGCGACACCGTACGCCAGAGCGACCTGGCCAGGGACCCGGCGGTGCAAAAGCTGCTGGATACCCTGGAGATGCAGTCCGAGCGCATCATCGGCATGTCCCGCCTGCTGCAGGAGATGAGCCGGGAGAATCTCTCCCACCGTCGCCCGGCGGACATGCGGGACCTGCTCACCACCCTCGCGCTGGTGCAAGAAGCGCTCGGCGGGGAGGACGCCCGTCTGCAGCTGTCCCTCGGCGACGAGCTGCTGCCCGTGTCCGTGGACCCCCAGCAGATGATGCAGGTCTGCCGCTACCTGGTGCAGGCCATGCGGATGCGCTGCCCCGAAGGCGAGATGGTCGTCACCGCCGCTCAAGAAGAGATCCCGCTGATCACCTTCGGCCCGGCGGCGGCCCGCTCCCCCAAGCGCTCGTACATCGTCACCTGTTTCCGCATCGGCGAGGCGGAAGGCACCCCCGTCCCGTTCACCAAGCTGATGGCCGATTTCTTCGGATCGCCGCGGGAACCGTGGGAGGTGCAGCTGATGGCCGCGTGGGAGGTCGTGCGCAAGCTGGCGGGCAAGCTGACGATGGTCGATGGGGCTCCCGACGCCATGGAGCTCCGCCTGCTGGTCCCCCTTCCTCCCCGGGACGAGGCCTGAATTTATGCCCGCCGATCCCATACTGGCCCGGGTTCGTGAGTGGGTCGTTGACCTCTTTGGTGGCCTGAAACCTCCGCAAAATCAATGGGTTCCAGCCCTTTGCCCCGCCGGCGATTTTCTTTTGAATGAACCTCAGGGGTGGCCCGTCCATCGGGATCAGGTGCTCAAATCGAGTACCGGGCCTGCCCCGCGGGCACGTGTGGCAGGGGAAGAGGCGGATCCAATGGTGGCCCTGGCCAAGTCCATATCGAGGAGCGGCTCCTCGGAAGAGGAGGCGCAACCCAAGCGTCCCCCCAAGATGGTACCCATCTCCAAGTACCGTCGGGACGAAGCCACTCGCATGCGCAGCATCGAGCAGCGGGAATACGACGCCGAGATCATCCGCCGCATCCAGGCCGGCGAGACCGAGCTCTACAAGGAGCTGGTGCTCAAATACCAGCAGAAGGTCTACGGAGTCGTCTGGGGCATGGTCCACAACCCGGAGGACGCGCGGGAGATCTCCCAGGATGCGTTCATCAATGCCTTCAAGTCCCTGGATCGCTTCCGCTTCGATGCGAGCTTCTACACCTGGCTCTATCGAATCACCGTGAACCTGACCATCGATTTCAGGCGCAAGGCGGTCAAGCGGCGGACCAACGAGTTCGACGAGACCCGCCTGCAAAAGGACGAAGCGGGCGAGATCGCCCAGCCCCATCTGGAGTCTTCGCCCCAGAAGCGGCTGGAACGGAAGCGGCTGGCCGACACCATCCAGGCCGCCATCGACCAGCTCCCCGAGGATCAACGGACCGCCATCATGCTCAGGGAGGTAGAGGGCCTCAGCTACAAGGAGATCGCCGAGAGTATGGGGTGCGCCGAAGGCACGGTCATGAGCCGGCTGTTTTACGGCCGCAAGAAGCTGCAGGAGATCCTCAAGGATGTCCGGTAGCAGGAAGGATGCGCCATGAGCACTGAGGAACGCGACGATCTGTTCCGGCTCGTGATGCAGTATCACGACGACGAGCTCCCCGAGCTCGAGAAGGCCCGCGTGCGTGCCCTCATCGAGGAAGATCCCCAGGCCAGCGCCTGGCTGCACGACATGGAGGCGATGGGGAACGCGACCTTCGAGTTCGTCCGCGAGGCCGTGGATCAAGAGGACTTCTCCGAGTACTGGGTCACCGTGGACGAGGGCGTGCGCAGCCCCACGCCGGAGCTGCGCAAGCGCAAGGCGCGGGCCGACGAGGCGGGGTTGATCCCGTGGTTGCGCCGCAACCTGGGCACCTGGCTGGTGCCGGCCGGGGGTCTGGCCGTGGCCGGTGCCGCCGCGCTGATCGTGCTGGCCGTGGGCGTCCCGTGGGTGCTGACCCAGGGCAATGACGCCGTGACGGCCGAAGACTGGTCCGGACTGGCCAGCGTGGACAATACACTGGAAATCGATGACATCGAGGGGGATGATTGGGCTGTGAGCATCGTGGCCGCTGGGGAAGACGCGCCGATGATCATCTGGCTCGACGACCTGACCGTGCCCGAAGAACAGGGGTGAGATCGTGACAGCAGGTTGGTTCCGGATCCAACGCAGGGTACTGCCCTGGGCGGCCCTCTTGTGCGTTCTGGCGGGGGTCTGGCTGGGGCCGGGCGCCGTTGCGCCGGCCGCGGCCGAGCCGCCGGAGAAGGTGGAGGTCATTTACATGGTGGCCTATGCCCACAACGACGATTCGGAGACCGACTCCCGTCTCGAGCCGATGAAGAAATCCCTCGACACGCTGGAGTTCACCGGGTTCGACCTGCTGAAATCAGGCCGCTTCGACATGGGCAAGGGCATCGCCGAGACCGTCCCCCTCGAGGAGGACTACAAGCTCCAGATCAAGATGGTGGAGATCGGGGAGGACGCCGCCAGCGTCAAGGTCACCATCATCAAGCCGGACAAGAGCGACCCGGCCATCGTCACGCTGAGCATCCAGCGGGACGCCGCGATGATGTTCGGCGGAACTACTTTCAAGCAGGGCAAGCTCGTCATCCCCATCCGCGTCAAGTATCCGGAATAACTTGCGCGGTTCGCCGCGTTCCCGGTTCCCTCCATCCCCGTTCTCCCTATAATCGCCCGATGCAGTTCATCGGGGTCATCCATCTGGAACCGCTCCCCGGCAGCCCGCGCGCCCAGGCCATGAGCCAGGTGCTGGCGGCGGCCACCGAGGACGCGCGTGCTTATCTGGAGGGCGGCGTGGACGCCCTCATCGTCGAGAACTTCGGCGACGCTCCGTTCTTTGCTACCGGGGTCGAGCCGGTCACCGTGGCCGCCATGGCCGTCGCCGTGCGGGAGATCCGCCAGCTGGCGGGCGAGTTGCCCGTGGGCGTCAACGTGCTGCGCAACGACGGTTTCTCCGCCTTGTCCGTGGCCCACGTCTGCGGCGCCAGCTTCGTGCGGGTCAACGTGCACGTGGGGGCTGCCGTCACGGACCAGGGTATCGTCCAGGGGGACGCCGCCCGATTGTTGCGGCTGCGCCAGCAGCTGGGGGCCGAGGTCGCCGTCTACGCCGACGTGGCCGTCAAGCACGCCGTCCCGCTGGGTAGCTGGAGCGATCCCCTCAACGAGGCGCGGGACGCCACCGGCCGCGGCCTGGCCGACGCCCTCATCGTCACCGGCCACGCCACCGGCCAGCCCATCGACCTGGAGCTGGCCCGGGCCATCCGCGACGACCAGCCCGGCGTGCGGTTACTCGCCGGCAGCGGGGTCGAGCCCGGCCAGGCCGAGCAGCTGCGGGGCCGGGTGGACGGGGCCATCGTCGGCACCTGGGCCAAGGGCGACGGGCAGGTGGGTAACCGGGTCGATGCCGGGCGGGTGCGCCAGCTACGGCGGGCCCTGGACGGGGAAGTACCGTGAAGAATTACACCATCGCGTTGCTGGGGTTGTTGCCGCTGATGGCGGTGGTCATGCTGCTGCTGGGCGTGTCCCAGGGTGCGGTCCCCTTCGGCCACGTCAGCGCCGTGGGCTGGACCCTGGCCCTGGGTGGCGCGCTGCTGCTGGTGGGCGGCGTCAGCACCCTGTTCAAGGGGGGCGCCAAGTCCGTCTTCCCATACCTGATGCTGGTGGCGGCGGTCATCGAGGGGGGCTACGCACTCTGGATCCTGCCCAACCCCGCCGGGGCCTCCGCCGCACTGGTGCGGATGAACCCCGCCCGCATGGGGGAGCTGCTGGACAGCTACCTGGAGCACTACGGAGTCAACGGCGAGGTGGACGGGCTGTACGACCAGCTGGTGGAAACGGCTCCTTATCCGCAGATCGTCGCCCTGCATCTGCTGCGGCCCGAGGACTCCTGGGCCCGCCAGGTGCCGTCCCGGACCATCGATCGGTTGTCCGACGAGACGCCTGGGATCATTCTCGACCAGCTGGATGGGGCCTACCAGGCCTTTGGCCATGCCGACGGACTGCTAGACCCACTGGCGATCGTCCTGGAGGACCACGCCAAGACCCTCGATCGGGGACAGCTGGACCAGGTCATGCCGCTGATGGTGGATCTGGCACCTCCAGGGGGCGGTTACTACGGCCTGGAGGTCTTGCTCAGCGAGATCGCCGCCGAGGAGATGGCCGCCCAGTACGATGACCTGCCCGCGGGTGACCGGGCCATCGCCGATCTGGTCCTGGCTGGCCGGGACCAGGGCAACCACATCCTCTTCCTGGACGCCCGCGGCACCCCCGAGGGGCTCAGCGCCCTGGACCGCAAGCTCGGCCAGGCTTACCTGCTGGCCGAACCCAAGGGAGCCGGCGGCGGCAAGATCCTGCGCCTGCGCTACCGCGAACTTCGCGCCGGCGAGATCGTCACCACCACCGACGGTGCCCGCCCCATCGATCTGGTCGTCGCCGAACTCACCGTCCGCATCGAGCTGGACGGCCAGATCATCTACGACCAGTCCTTCCGCGGTGAATCCCCCAAGGACGCCTGGCAGAATGCCCCCGAAGGCGTCTCGTTGCGTGAAGCGTATCGCCTGGCCGCGGTCACGGCGCTGAACGAAGAACTGGACCAAGACTTCCCCGGCGCCAAGGTCCCCTGAACCCCACTTTCTTCGTGCC
The DNA here is from genome assembly GCA_964504165.1 of uncultured Rickettsiales bacterium. Taxonomy (GTDB): domain Bacteria; phylum Myxococcota_A; class UBA796; order UBA9615; family CAYRNR01; genus CAZDDH01. The sequence goes on from CAZDDH010000218.1 coordinate 5,602, forward strand.
GAGGCTCAATCCTCCCCAGGTAAGAACGTAGCCGATTTCCCGATACTCCCCACCACCCCTGCTGTCCGCTTCCCCACATCCAGCCCAGCCTCACCCCGGGGCAGCTCCTCGTGCACCATCACCGTGCGCGCCTTCGACTGCACGATCCAGAACCGGTGTAGCGCTCCACCCCCGCTCAGCGGCCCCGGCATCACATCCAGCTCTCCGCCGATGGCCGTGCCTGCCTGGGTGTCGATCTCCATCGGCACCATGTCGTTGCCCCGGTGCAGCGCCGTGTACCTCAGCGAGTACGTCTCCAGAAGGTCCTCGTCTTCGTCCGGTGCGCTGTACTTGAGGATCGTCATCTCCACCTTGGCGCTGGCAACGTCCGTGAAGATCTTCAGCTCGGTCTGGGACGGCCCCATCAACACCGAGTGCTCGGACTGGCTGTATTCCCAGTCGTTGGGGATGTCGACGCGCACGCCGGACACATCAACGCGGCTGGTCCCGGCCCCCCGAGGCCGCACCGCCTACGCCCACGGCGTAGTAATTCACCCCCCCGGCAC
>CAZDDH010000218.1:6156-15168 GCA_964504165.1 uncultured Rickettsiales bacterium
GTGATTGCCCGGGGGGTGGGGTGGGCCCCGCGCCCGCGGCACACTTCAAGGGGGGGGGGCGCGGCGGCGGGAGGGGGCACGTCGTCGGCCGTCGGCTTCTTCTTGCAGCCGGCGGGCAACAACAACGCCAGCAGCAGCCAGGGGAGGGCAACCCACGCGAGGGGGTTCATGGCGGTGCCTCCCCAGAGAGCGCCGTACGGATCAAGTGCAGATGGTCGAAGGCCAGCGGTTCCTCCCCGGCCAGCACCCGCTCCAGGCTCACCCAGCGGGCGTCCGCCGCGTCGTCACCGCCCACGGGGTTGGGTAACGGTTCCCGGCATTCCCCCCGGTACAGCACCGAGATCACTCGCCCCCGCGGATCCCGGTCCGGCGCCCCGAAGGCCCCCACCTGGGTCAGCTGGAACCCCTCCAGCCCCGTCTCCTCCCGCAACTCCCGCGCCGCGGCGTCCAGCAGTTCCTCTCCCTGAGCGCCCAACTGGTCGCCCACCTCCACGAATCCCCCGGGCAGCGCCCAGCTCCCCTCGAAGGGTGGATGACCCCTCCGGATCAACAGGACCTGGTCTCCGCCCGCCGTATGGCCGACAATCAGGGAGTCAGCGGCCACGCTGGGCCGCGGGTAACGGTATTCAGGCATGAAACGATTGTACCGGGTCCTCCAGACGCTGTTGACGATCTTGATCGTCATCGTCGCGGTTTGTGTCGTCCTCGCCGCCGTGCTGGGCATCGAATCCGAGGTGCGGGGCAAGAACGCCCTGGAGAAGCTCCAGCTCGTCGTCCAGGGCCCGGACGAGGGCACGCCCCGCCAGCGTTACGACGCCGAGCAGATCACCGCCTGCGTCGCCCAGATGGAGCCCGTGCCCCTGGACGTCGAGGCCAACTTCACCGCCATCGAAGAACAGCTGGCCCAGGCCAAGGAGCACAAGTGCGACCTGCTCGTCCTCCCCGAGCTCGCCCTCACCGGCCTGGAACTCGACGAGCAGATCTGGGACCTGGCCGAGCCCATCGACGGCCCCGTCGTCAAGCGCCTGCAAAAGCTCGCCAAGCGCAAGCGCATCGCCCTCGTCACCTCCGTCCCCGAGCTCTACCTCTCCGACGTCTTCAACACCGCTGTCTTCATCGACCGCCGTGGCGTCGTCACCACCGGCCGCAAGCTCCACCCCCCCTTCGTCGAGCGCGCCCGCTACGCCCTCGGCGGCGGCCCCCAGGTCCTGGAGACCTCCCTGGGCCGTTTCGGCGTCTCCCTCTGCGCCGACACCTTCCGTGAACAGACCTTCTCCACTTTCATGAACGAGGACGTGGACGCCGTCCTCCTCCTCGTCTCCGCCCCCATGCACGACCGCAACATCCCCGGCATGCGCTTCCTCACCGAGGCCGAATGGGCCGCCGTCCCAGGCTTCTACTCCGACCGTCTGGGCGTCGCCGTCCTCGCCGCCCACGCCTCAGGCCCCGTCCAGCTCCTCATCCCCTTCCGCCCCGGCACCACCATCCCCGCCCACTACGCCGGCCTCTCCACCATCACCGACCGCCGCGCCGGCCAGGAAATCAACGCAGAGGACCCCACCAAGCCCACCCTCCTCCACGGCGACATCCTCCTGGGCCGCCGAGGCCGCCAGACCGTCGTCGAACTCCAGGGCGACTACATCGTCCAGCGCCCCATCCTCTTCCACCTCTTCACCTGGTACACCGAGCTCCGCTCCGCCGCCATCTACCGCGACCGCCCCAAAGACGAACTCTTCTGATCCGCAAACCCGAAAAAGTGACCGAATTCCGGTCACTTTTGCCAACTTGCCCCCCCCAATCGTCGATTTCTGGCCGGATTCCGGTCATGATCGCCACTTCACTCCCTGCGCCACCCCGCCCAGACCGTTGACAGCGGGCGATTCCTGGCTATACTCCCTCGCCACCTGGGCCGGGATAGCTCAGCTGGTAGAGCAGCTGATTCGTAATCAGCAGGTCGGCGGTTCGAGTCCGCTTCCCGGCTCCAGGAAACGATAGAAAATACGAGGGGTTACAAGGGCGGCTGCGAGGCCGCTCTTGGTCGTTCTGGGGGTGGTGACGTGCAGGTGACGTACCCGTGATTGGGCGCTATTGCCTGGACCACCGAACGACAGTGATAGTGAGGTAGGTGTACGTCGCAAGGTAGTGTAAGTGCTTGTAAATACGGACATAAAAAGAAAGTCAAAGAAACTTACTTGACGGTTAGTCAAGTCATGTCTATTCTTCCTCTCAACACGCCGATACGGCGCGATGTTTGAAAGCTTCATCTCTCCCATCATGCGGCTATGTATTCATGATCGCTATGGAGTCGGGATTCTCCCGATTTCGTGGCAACGGAGCGCGACTCCGTCCCTCCTGGTTGCAGGTCCCTGGGGTTCCCAGGGTACGAGTTACCAGGTCCGCGTATCACACCCTACTCGCGGTAGGGCGGCGCGGCGGGGGTATTGGGCAAAGGTAGGGTCTCCAGACGGCCACAAGCAACGGCCGCAGTGATTGGCGCGGCTCACACGGTGCTGGCGTGGTGTCAGCAGTTGCTCGTGAGTTGGAAAGGCCAAGGAGATGAAGAACTCAAACAAATGGGTTCGGGACCTAATTGGGGTCATCGAGTCCAACAGTCGGCTGGAGCCCGAGCTGAAGGAGGCGATTGTCAGAGCGAGTAAGCGTCTGCAGCACGCGCTCGACGTTCGAGACCCGAAGAAGGCGCGCAAGTACGGCAACCAGATAGCGAAGCTCTTGCATCGCATCCAGGTACCGGACAGCGACTTCGAGGAGTAGAACGATGAACGTGCTAGACACCAAAGCGGTCAATCGAAGCCCGACGCAGCCTTTGTTTGCTACCTTGACGGTTTGAGTCATCAAATCGTCAAGGTAGTGAACAAGGGCCTTCTTTTTTGAGGAACGCCATGAAGGTCGGACCCGCCATCAAGACACTGCGCGAGCAGAAGGGCATGACTCAGAAAGACCTGGCCGACGGGATCGGCAAGGACTTTTCGTACATCTCGCACATCGAAAAGGGGACTAGAGAGCCCAAGTACGACGTGTTGAACGGCATTGCGTCTACGCTGGACGTGCCGTTCCATGTGCTCCTGCTCATGGCTGCAGAGCAGGATGAACTCAATGGCCTTGATGTTGAAAAAGCCCGCAGAGTCGGAAGGCTATTGGTGGACATCATTCATGAGGTCAAGCGCGAAGATGAGGCCGATCCTGGTCCACCGGAATGTGGGGTCTTCCCAGTACGGTCGATGGGGCACCTTGCCTCCCTCCTTGGAGTTACCAGGCGAAAGCGAACAGCTTTCATGGCGCTCGCTGAGTCGTCGGACAAACGATACAGGCAGAAGGAGATTCCTAAGGGGTACGATGATCAAGGCAACGTCACCGATACACGTACACTTGACATACCTTTGGGCGACCTACTGGACATACAGAGGAAGATCCTGAGGGAGATGCTCCAGACAATCAGTCTCCCAGCAACCATGCTCGGTGGAGTACAGGGGAGAACGATCAAAGACAACGCGATGATTCATGTCGGCCAAAAGCAGGTCGTTGCAGTTGACATCAAGAGTGGATTCCCGAGCACGAGCCATCGGCGTGTTTTCAGAGTATTCCGCAACACGCTCGGATGTTCGGACGACGTGGCCCGGATGCTAACCAGACTGACCACCACGAAGGGATACCTGCCTCAGGGGGCACCGACAAGTACCATGGTTTTTAACCTGTGTATGCTCGGAATCGAGAGCCGCCTAGCGGCATTCGCGAGCGGTGCGAATCTTTGTCACTCCCTGTGGGTTGACGACATTGCCTTGTCGGGCGACAACGCAGTCGATGCTATCCCCGATGTCATCAAGATCATCATCGATGATGGCTACGCCGTTCGGACCAAGAAGGTGAAAGCTATGGTGGGAGGCGGTGAGGTGACCGGGATACAGGTTGGTGAAGGACTGTCGGTCAGGCGAGATGTCGTGACTGACATCAGGACGTCTATCCTGGCGCTCGACCGTTTGTCGCCAGACTACGCATCCAACCTCGCATCTGTAATAGGAAGAGTGTCACACGTCAACTGGATCAACCCGAATCAAGGCGCCGGGCTAAAGAAGCTATTGGAACACATGAAGCGCCTAGAAGAGCGCGACAAGCTCGTCGCAAACGCTCTTGTTGACAGCTCCTCCCCATCGTAGTCGCCAAATAGGGGTTAGGTACCGCAGTCTCCGCGCACGAAGCTCCATGTCGATCCCACGATTGGAGAATCTAAGCCCAACCGGTCTTGTGATTAGGAATGGCGTGCCAGCAGGCCGCCGTACCCCCTGAGAAGCCACCTTCTGGGCCGACAGCGGTCGTTGTCGAGGCACCCATCTACAACCAGCTCAAGACCGTGGAAGCCGAGACCGATGAGGTGATCGCCGCGATGCAAGATGGTTGGGTGCTGGTGAATTGTTCGATCGGCTTCGGCGCTGCCTGGATGGGCAGTCTACGTACTCAGACAGAGGAGCACTGCTACTTTGTCCGAGGGGGAGACACGGGCGGACAGGTGATTGAAGTTGCAGGGGAAGGCGGCGGGTGAGTGCTGGGCTGCGTGGAGGAACGGGCCCAGAGACATTCTTCTCCCCGCCCACCATCCGCATGATCACGCCGAGATCACCGCCCGACTCACACCTCGGCGGATGCGGAAGGGACCCCGTCTGGAAGAAAGCCGACATGACCCGCTGGTGCCGTGCGTTGGGGGAGGGCCACAGGGCCTGCTGACGAGCTTGCGGGATCGACGGGTGGTATCCTTGCCCTCGGAGGAGGGTTTGGAACCATGCATAGAGCCTGCTACCTGACAACGCTGTTCGCCGTCATGGTCTTCGCTGTTGGATGCACGTCCATAGAAGGCCAGAATCCTGGTGAGTGTGCCGACGGTGCCGACAACGACGCCGATGGGTTCTACGACTGCGATGACCCGGATTGCACAGGTAGTCCAGACTGCCAAGGGGACGACGATGACACGGGGGACGACGATAGCGCCGGGGACGATGATACCACCCCAGAATGTGCGGCATGTGTTGGCGACTACGTCATCGAAAATGAAAATGACATGGTCGAAATCAACCTCTGCGACAGCATTGCGGGCAACCTGGAAATCTCTGGTGCTGGGTGGCTCATAGACTTCGAATTACCCTGTCTCGAATCAGTAGCCGGCCACATAACGGTCTCCTTCAATGACGCCCTGATCAGTCTCGATGGCATATCAAACCTCGCGACCGTGGGCGGCCATATGATGGTTGTGGGTAATGACTCTCTACCCAGTTTCGATGGCCTGTCCAGCCTCGTTTCCGTTGGCGACAGTCTCTCAGTCACCAGCAACGGCACTTTGACGAGCCTAGACGGCCTGTCCAACCTCACATCTGTGGGGGACACCCTGATGATCACCCTGAACGACTCCCTCACTGGCCTTGATGGCTTGTCCAGCCTAACAACAATAGGAGGCGCGTTATCCATTCAGAACAACCTCTGCCTGAGCCAAGCAGAGGCTGAAACCTTCGCCGCGTCTATTAGCGTTGGCGGCAACGTCAGCGTGACGAATAACGGCGCGAATTACCCCTGCAACTGATCATCGCAGGGACAGCTCAGCTTTTCCCGCTCCCACGGCTTCTGGCCGCCAGTTCTGACTGCTGTGTATCCGGAAGACGTAGTGGTCCATCGGGGGCCACTCTGGCCCGCTGACATAGCGGCTGAGCATCGCTCTAATAGAAGGAGCCGAGGTCAAGCCAATGGTATCCTTGTCCCACGGAGGAGGGCCCGGAACCATGCGTTCAACCTACCTATCGATCCTGTTCATCGCCCTGATTCACACGTCGGCGTGCCGTGAGGTGGACCAGGAGTTCGACTTCGACAACGACGGCGTGGACGATGAGGACGACTGCGAGCCGGAGGACCCGGATGTCTACCCCGGCAACGACGACCCATACGGGGATGGCGAAGACACGGACTGCGACGGAATGGACGGCATCGATCAGGACGGCGACGGGTACCCGGCCAACCCAGAGGACGCGGACGAGGACTACTACGACTGCAACGACAACGATCCCGAGGTGAACCCAGGAGCCGACGAGATCGACGGCGACGGCGTGGACAACAACTGCGACGGTGAGGAAGCCACGGACGCGGATGGGGATGGTCACTACGACGGGTACGACGACTGCGACGACAGCGACCCCACCGTCTACCAGGGAGCCGAGGAGCTGGAGGACGGCATCGACGAGGACTGCGACGGGGACATCGACGACGGGACGAACGCCTACGATGACGACGGTGACGGCTTCACCGAATACGACGGCGACTGCGACGATGCCAACGGGCTCATCCATCCGGGGGATGATGACGGGGATGGGGTGAGCACCTGCGACGAACCGCCCGACTGCGACGACAACAACGCCGACCGGTTCCCTGGCAACTCCGAAGCCTGTGACGGGACGGACAACGATTGTGACGGAACTCTGGCGGAGTTCGAGCAGGACGCCGACGGCGATGGGGCCTGGCCTTGTACCGGGGACTGTGACGATCTGGACAGCGACGTCTACAACGGCGCCACCGAGTTCGCGGACTGCAAGGACAACGACTGCGACGGGAATACCGACGAGGGAACCGACGCTGCGGACGACGATGGTGACGGCTTTTGCGAGGGCTACGACTTTGGACAGGGAGATGAGTGCTGCGACGGGAGCGATCCGGGGGACTGCGACGACGCAGATGCTTTGCTCAACCTGAGCGATGGTGACCAGGACGGCTTCACGACGTGTGACGTGTCGCCTGACTGTGACGACCAGAATGCCGACCGATATCCAGGCGCACCCGAGCTGTGCGATCAGGTGGACAACGACTGCGATGGGTCGTTGCCAGCGGACGAGGCCGACGACGACGGTGACGGATGGGCAGAGTGTCAGGGTGATTGCGACGACGGAGATGCTCTGTTGAATCCGACGGACGTGGATGGAGATGGGTACTCGACCTGCGATGGTGTGCCTGATTGCGACGACAATGACGCGGCACTGAACCTTGACGACCTGGACGGTGATCTCTACTCGACTTGCACGGGGGACTGTGACGAGACTGATGCGAGCGTCTATCCGGGAGCCCCCGAGCAACCCAGCAACATTGACAACGACTGCGACGGAACGGTGGACGAGGGCACGGAGACCTACGACGACGATGGAGATGGGTGGTGCGAGGGGTTCGACTATCAGGGGAACGGGCCGGAGTGCACGGATGGGAGCCTGCCGGGGGACTGTGATGACGGCGACGCCAGCCTGGAACTCGATGACTACGACGGGGATTACTACACCACCTGTGACGGCGACTGCGACGATGCGGAACCATTGACGTATCCAGGGGCCCCGGAGCAGTGCGATCTGGCTGACAACGACTGTGACGGCACTGTTGACGAGGGCGTGGAGGCCGACGGCGATGGGGATGGTTGGTATCCCTGTCAGGGTGACTGTGACGACCTGGATGCGAACGTCTACCCGGGGGCTCCAGACTTCTGCGACTGGAAGGACAACAACTGCGACGGCTTCCTGGAGGCCACTGAGTTTGACGATGACGGGGACGGGTGGGACGAGTGCCAGGGGGACTGCGATGATGCAGACACGACGTTCCATCCGGGGCAGTGGGACGCCCCATCAGACGGCATCGACTGGGACTGCAATGGGACAGATAGCACGGGACTCCAGTTCGCTGATGCTGCCTTCGTGGGGGAGGAGTTTGACCAGAGCGGCACATCCATATCATCAGCGGGAGATGCGGATGGTGACGGCCTTGACGATCTAATAATCGGTGCGCCATACAACAGCGATGGAGGGTATAGGTCAGGTAAGACCTATCTTATGTTCGGAAGCACGGTTTTGGTCGGCGGAACCTTCGATCTAACCTCCTCCGACGCCGCTTTCGGGGGTGAGGATGAGGAAGACCATAGCGGCACTTCAGTTTCATCTGCTGGCGATGTGGACGGTGATGGACTCGATGATCTCCTTATTGGGGCTCCGTACAACGATGAAGGAGGCGCGGAAGCAGGCAAGACATACTTGATGCTCGGCAGCACCATTCAATTCGGCGGAAACTTCGGTCTTGCCGCCGCCGATACCGTTTTCGTAGGTGAGGCAACATCCGACGCCAGCGGCAAGGAGATTTCCACAGCAGGAGATGTGGATGGGGATGGCCTCGACGACATCCTCCTCGGGGTAGCTGAAAACGACGACGGCGGGGGCGATGCCGGCAAGACCTACCTGATGTTCGGCAGTACAATCCAGGCGGGTGGAACCTTCGACCTCGCCAGTGCGGATGCCTCTTTTGTGGGTGAAGTTGAGGTTGATAGGAGCGGTTGGTCTGTCTCGTCTGTCGGAGATGCCGATGGTGACAGCCTCGATGACATTCTCATCGGAGCCCCATACAACGACGAAGGAGGGAACTGCGCCGGCAAGACCTACCTGATGTTCAGCAGCACGGTTCAGGGCGGTGGGACCTACGATCTCGCTAGTGCGGATGCCTCTTTCGTAGGTGAAGTTGCATCCGACTACAGCGGCATTTCCGTTTCTTCAGCCGGGGATGTGGATGGCGATGGGAACGGAGACATCCTCATCGGGGCCTACACCAATGACGATGGGGGAAACGGATCAGGCAAGACCTATTTGATGTTCGGTAGCAGCACACAGGGTGGTGGTACATTTGACCTGGCTGCTGCTGACGCCGCATTCGTGGGCGAATCAGGGAACAATGGTAGTGGCTTTTCCGTTTCCTCAGCGGGAGATTTGGACGGAGATGGACTCGATGATGTCATCATCGGTGCCTACGGCTACAACGGCGGTTATGGGACTACAGGGAAAACCTATCTGATGCTCGGCAGCCATGCACAGGTAGGAGGAATATTCGATCTCGGCAACGCAAATGCTGCTTTCGTGGGCGAAGCGAGTGGCGGCAGCGGTAGACAGGTGCCCAGCGTCAAGTTCATCTCTCCAGTGGCGACAATTACATCTCCCCAATTCT
>CAZDDH010000219.1:0-15159 GCA_964504165.1 uncultured Rickettsiales bacterium
GGGCGTTGTTGCCGTCGTCACAGTCCCCGGCGCAGCTGGTGATGCCGTCCAGATCCGCGTCGGCCGGGTCCAGGGCCGGATCCCCGTCGTCACAGTCTCCGTCGCAGGTGGAGTACCCGTCACCGTCGATGTCGGCGGGGCTGACGCTGGCGTTGCCGTCGTCGCAGTCTCCGTCGCAGGTGGAGTACCCGTCCGCGTCGTTGTCCGCCGGTGACAGGGCGGGATCACCCTCGTCGCAGTCTCCGTCGCAGGCCGTGTATCCGTCGCCGTCGTAGTCGGAGTTCTCGTCGGTGCCTGGATTACAATCGTTGTCCAGGCCGTCACAGATCTCCACGGCGCCGGGGTTGACGGTGGCGTCCGTGTCATCGCAATCCGTGCCGTCCGCCACGTGGCCCGGCGGGGCGTTGCAGGCCGTCATCGGCGTGGCCGCGTCTCCGTAGCCGTCGCCGTCCGTGTCCGGATACCAGAGGGTGGCGTCCGCGGCGTCATCCTCGTCCGTGTCGCCGTCACAGTCGTTGTCGATGCCATCGCAAACCTCGGTGGCCGCCGGGTTCACCGCCGGATCGGCGTCGTCGCAATCGTCGGCGCAGCCGCTGTAGCCGTCACCGTCCGCGTCGAATCCCTCGTCCACCGTGCCGTCGCAGTTGTTGTCGTAGCCGTCACAGATCTCGGTCCCACCGGGGTACGCCGCCGCAGAGGTGTCGTCACAGTCCCCGCCGAAGAGCGTGTCGTACGGGGCCGCGGCAGCACAGAGGCACTGCTCGTCGCCGTCCACGCCGTATCCATCCCCGTCGTCATCGCGCAGGTAGGTCACGCAAAACGCCGATCCCTCGGGGTCGATGTCGCCGTCACAGTTGTTGTCCAACCCGTCGCAGTACTCGAACATCCCCGGATTGACGTTGGCGTCGTTGTCGTCGCAGTCGTTGTTGCAGGTGGTGTAGCCGTCCAGATCCAGGTCGAAAGGTTCGTCGATGACGCCATCGCAGTTTTCGTCGACGCCGTCGCAGACTTCGGTGATGGCCGGGTTGATCAGGGGGTTGCTGTCGTCGCAGTCGTCGCCGCCGCACGCCGCGTCACGGTAGCCGTCGCCGTCCAGGTCCTCGCAGCATTCGGGGTTCTGGGTCCCGGGCGTGCCCAGGTCGCCCATCCCGAAGACGTCCCACGAGACGCACCAGTTGGCACCCGAGTCGTTGGACACGTAGTCGTAGGCCGGCAGGCTGAGCTGCATCGAGGCGCCGGTCGGATCGGGCCAGTTGACGCCATCGTCGAACTCGATGCGGTCCAGCTCGTAGCCGTCGTGCATGACGATGATCTCGTCCGAGGCGTTGTCCAGCTGGAAGTTGCTGTACTCGAAATCCACCGCCACGCCGCCGTTGTTGCCCAGGTCGTCGCTGCGCCCGACCACGATCTGACCGTAGCTGGGGATCCAGAGATCCCCGGTGACCGTGAAGGTGTTGGTGGCCAGGTCGTGGATCTCCAGGCCGACCACGTTCATGTCGTAGGCCGAGTTGTTGTACAGCTCGAACCATTCGCCGAAGGTGTCCCCGACGGCCGCTGGATCCTTCATGACCTCGGTGACGAACAAGACGTTCGCGGGCATGACGCCGTTGTCGTACATGCCGTCGCAGTCGTTGTCGGCGCCGTCGTACCACTCGGCCAGCCCCGGGTAGACGCTGGCGTTGTTGTCGTCGCAGTCGATGGCGACCCCGTTGGGGCAGCCGCTGGTGTCGGAGATGATGTCGCCGTACCCGTCCCCGTCGGCGTCGGTGCAGGTGTCGCAGACGTCTCCGATGCCGTCCAGATCGGCGTCGTCCTGGAACGGGTTGTAGATATCGTCGCAGTTGTCCGCGCAGTTGCCGTACCCGTCCCCGTCATCGTCCCAGACGCCGTAGCCCAGCAGGTAATCGATGGCCGTGGGTAGCAGGGCGCCCAGATCCCACAGATCGGTGTAGGCGATCTCCACCGCCTGGGTGCTGACGATGACCGTGCCCAGCCCCGTGCTGTACTCGTAGAGGCTGACGTCTCCGCTGCCTTGCTGATGGGTGATCTCCACGATCTGTGCCGGCGTGGAGATCACGCCACCGTAGGAGGTGTAGCTGTTGGGACCGATGGGATCCAGCAGGCCGGCCACCAGGGGATGGTCCAGCGCCACGATCTCGTCGCTGGCCTCCTCGGCGTAGCCGAAGGTGCCGCCGAAGGGGGCTTGCGGATAGGGTGTGTCCCCCGAATTCGAGGCCATCGCGTAGAACAGCTTCCCGCCGCCGTCCACGTAGTCCTCGAAGAGGCTCAGGCTGTTGTTGACCTCGGAGTGATAGGTGCCGTCCTGTTCGCTGCTGACGACCACCAGATCGTACTCAGCCAGATCCACGAACCCGATCTCGTTGGAGTAGATCTCGTCGTAGAAGTAGCCCGCCGCCGTCAGTTCGTCCTGCCAGGCCGAAGATCCCCAGGGAAGGGTGTCCTGGATGATGAGGATCCTGGGGTCGCAGTGCGGTAGCTGTGCTGGGGGGTGATCCATGGCGTCGGCCGGGCCCAGGGCCCCCGGGGTGTAGCCGTCGTCGCTGCCCGGATAGTGGGGTGTGGCACCGGTCTCGGCCGGGTCGGCGTAGTACCACGAGACCGTGGCGGGCCCCGCAGCGGCGCCGGCGTCCGCGGTGACGCAGTAGGTCGTAAAACAATGGTCGTTGGTTGCCTGGGTACGCTCGTGGGAGATGCGGACCTCGTAATCGTTCCCCGACTCGTAGGTCCATGAGAAGGCGCCGAACGCGCCGCCGACGTCATCGCAGGTGGAGGGGCCGGCGTCCGTGACGGAGGTCACCGTCCAGTCGCTTGGGAGGCGCAACCACAGGAATTGGACGGATTCGCCGTCCGTCGTGTACGTGTGGGACTCGAAGCACAATGTCTGAGACGCCCACTCCACGTAGCACGTGTCGCAGTCGTACTCGATGTAGGAGCCAGACAGCTCGGCATGGGACGTCCACGGGCCGGCGAGGCTCAAGAACAATGCGACGGCGAGCACGATGGTGCTCGCCCCTCGGTAATCGTTTCGGGAAGCTATGACCCCTTGCATCGGCATCTCCTGGAGCGGACACCCGTCGCCCCTTGCGCATCTACAGCGTTTTTTTAATCTGAATTGGACCTTTGACCTTATCACCGGCGACGAACTGCGGCTATTTTCGCCGCGCGTGCAGGGCTCGCGCGAGTTCACGCGCGAGGAGCGCACCATACACGGTATGGGTCACCGCGTACCGTGGCCCAAGCCGGCGCGGCTCCTGTGCCAGGCGATAGAACCACTCCATTCCGATGCGCTGCATCCAGCCAGGGGCGCGCCGGCGCAGCCCGGCGACAACGTCGAAGGCGCCGCCCACTCCCATGGCAAACGACAGCCCCAGCTCGGGGCCGACCCGGGCGACGAAACGTTCCTTCATCGGGGAACTCGTGCCCACGAACAGCAAGGTGGCGCCGCTGGCGCGGATCGCTTCGAACACCGGCTCCACGTCCTGGCCGAAGTAGCCGTGGTGCGTGCCAGCGATGAGCAGCCCGTGGTGTTGGCGCTGCAGGCGATCGGCGGCGGCCTCGACGACCGCCTGCCGGGCCCCCAGCAGGAACACCGGCTCCGATCGCCTGGCCGCCAGGGCCATCATGCCCTCGAAGAGGTCGATGCCGGTGACACGCTGCGGCACGGTGCGGCCTGCGAGCCGCATACCCAGGACCACCCCTGCGCCGTCCACGGTGATCAGATCACAGGCCGCCACGTCGGCGCGCAGCCCGGCGTCCGAACGCATCGTCACCAGCTTGGCCACGTGGACCGCGGCGTGGCGCGTGAAGCGGCCCTCGTCCAGACGCCGTTCGATGTGGGCCAGCGTCTGCTCCATCGTCCACGGATGCACGGTCGCGCCGAGGAATTCGGTGGCCGGACGGGTCATGACCGCTCCCCATGACGTTCCAGCCACAGGGCCAGGCCGATGAGCCCCATCAGCTGACGGCTCCTGTCGCCGCGGCGGCGCTGGTGCTGGTCCCACAGTCGCCGTACGAAGGCCCGGCCCAGCACGGTCCCGAGTTTTGCCGACTGATCCATCAGGAGCGCCTCGATGGGCTGCTTCCACGGCCCCCGGGCCCAGGCCCCGAACGGGATCTCGAAGCCGCGCTTGGGGCGGCGCAACACGGCATCGGGCAGCAGCCCCCGCAAGGTGTGCCGGTGGACGATCTTGGTGCGGCCCAGCTGGACTCGATAGCGCAGCGGGAAGGACTCCACCAGCCGGGTCAACTCCAGGTCGAGCATGGGAACGCGCGCCTCCAGCGCACAGCTCATGCTGATCTTGTCGCTGTACAGCAACAGGTCGTGGGCTAGCCCCAGCCGCCCGTCGATGCGCATCATCTGCTCCGCCGGGTGGGGTGCGGCCCCCTCCAGCCAGTCCCGCCAGTAGGCGATACGTTCCGCCGCGGCGCCGTCGCCGTCGTCTCCGGTCAGTGCCCGCCGCTGGGAGCTGGTGAACAGCGCGTAGGCCTCCTCGAAACGGCTCACCGGATCGCCGGGGGCCAGGCATCGCAGGCCGCGCTCCACGCTGCAGGGGAGGGAGGGCGGCGCCAGGCGCGCCAGGGCGCCCAAGGGACCATGCACCGGCAGCCAGGGCCGTAGCAGTTCGGCCTGGTAACGGCGGTAGCCACCCCACAGCTCGTCGTTGCCCTGGCCCGTCAGCACGACCGTGACCTGTTCGCGGGCCGCCTCGGCCAGCGGGAGCATGGCCGCCATCGACGTGGTAGCCAGCGGCTCCTCGACGACGGCTGTGGCGCGCTCCATGGACTGCCACAGCGACTCGGGCGTCACCTGCACCGCATGGTGAGGCAACCCGAGCCCGGCGGCCGTCTCGCGGGCGTCCGCGATCTCGCATTCCGGGCGGTCGTCCCCGAAGCCGACGGTGAAGGTGGGCAGCTGTTTCCCCTGCTGGACGACCAGGGCGGCCAGCGCGGCTGAGTCCACCCCGCCGGATAGGAGCAGCCCGACAGGGACGTCCGACAGTAGCTGCCTCTCCACCGCCTTGCTCAGCACGTGGCCGTAGGCCTCCCGGGCGTCTTCGATGGATCCGACGAAGCGGTCCCTCACCGGCTCGGTGAAGCGATGGAGGGCCTGGTCTCCGGATCCCAGCTCCACCGTCAGCAGGTGGCCGGGAGGCAGCCGCCGGATCCCTCGCCAGAGGGTGGCGGGGGAGGGGATGAAGCGCAGGGTGAGGAAGGACTGCAGCGCGTCGGGATCGAGGCCGCCGATCCCTCCGCCGGCCCCACCCAGCCCGGCCAGCAACGCCTGCACCTCGGAGGCGAACGCCAGCCCGCCGTCGGGGGTCCGGGCGGTGTACAGCGGTTTGATACCGAACGGATCCCGCGCCAGATGGAGCTGGCCGGCGTGGCTGTCGAAGGCGGCGAAGGCGTACATGCCATCCAGCCGGCGCAGGGTCTCGTGCACCCCCTCGGCGGCCAGCAATTCCACGAGCGTTTCCGTGTCCGAGCTGCCCTGGAAGGGGCCGCGGAGCGGGCGGCGAAGCGCCCGATGGCCGTACACCTCGCCGTTGTAGACCAGATGCCAGCGGCCGTCCCGGCTACTCATCGGCTGGTTCCCGGCGGGGGAGGGATCCAGGATCGCCAGGCGGCGGTGGCCCAGCCAGACCGCCGGGTCCGTGTGTTCCCGCTCCCCGCCGCCGTCCGGGCCGCGATGAGCCAGGGCGTCCAGCATCGCCTCGCGGTCCAGCCCCAGGGTTCCGGCCGTGCCGGCGAAGCCACACATCTCAGGCTCCGTCCGCCGACCGGCGCTGGGCATCCAGCAGGCGCTGGCGGTGGTACCAAAACGGCGCGATCCCCCAGCGCAGGTGGTTCCGGCCCCAGGGCCGGCCCAGCAGATCGATGCGGCAATACCAGGCGCCGTCCACGACGAAGCGCTCCTCCACCGTGCCCAGCAGCTCTTCGGCCTCCTCGAGGTGGCCCAGATCCACCAGCAGGCCCAAGTATTCGGCCTGGTCGTAGAGGTCCCAGCGGAACGGCCCGTTGTAGGGATTCTCGAGGGACCGCTGGCACAGGCCCTCGTCCCCGTCGAACAGCCGGCTGCGGATCATCTGCCAGCCCCGGTCGATGGCGTCCTCCACCAACGGCCCGGCGTCCGGCAGCAGTGCCGCCACCTTGCGGAGGTTCTTGATCACGATGCAGCTATGGAATCCGTCGGTGAAGTTCCCCTGGCGTCGGTCGGCGTAATACAGCCAGCGCCCGCTGGGCTGCTGCTGGCCCACGACCCAGCGCACGATGGCCAGGGCCCGCTCCTCGGCGCGTTTTTTCCGCTGCGGCTGGTCGCCGTGGACCGCATGCAGGGCCAGGGCCAGGGCTGCGTAGGTGTTGGCGTTGATGACGATCCGTGTCTCGACCGTGGGGCCGTAGGAGAGGGCCAGGCGGGAGGCCGCCCCCTGGTCCTCGCTGCGGTCCATCTCCTTGAGGGACTCCAGGAAGGACCAGGTGCCGGCGAACAGCTCCAGGGCGCGCCCCCGGGCCGACGGCTCCCCGGCCAGCTCCAGCAGCGCTTCCATGGCGTAGGGGGTGTGGGTCACCAGCGGCATGGAAGCCCCGTACAGGCCGTGCTTGGAGATCCATGGAAACCCGAGCCCCCAGGCCCAGCGGTCCCGGCTGGCCCACGGCTGAACGGCGGCGTGGGCCAGGGCCTCGGCCTCGGCGCGGGCCATGTGCGCCGGCCCCGGCCGGCCGCCCTGACGCAGGATGCGGATGCGGATCAGGTGTGCCAGCGTGATGGGGTGGACCGGGCCGACGGCCCGGAAGGTCTTGCGCGCCCAGTCCGGCCCCAGCCAGTCCATGAGGCCCATGGCCATCGCGCCGCCCTTGCCGTGCCACGCCCCGCCGTAATACTCCCGGCGAAGCCATACTCCGGAGGTCGTCGCCCACAGGTCGTAGGGATCCGGGTATCCGGTGACGTCGGTGGCTCTGGGGGGCACAAAGTCGATAGTGGACCTCACGTCGAATGGGAGCCACAGGATACCCGAAGCGGCGCGTGCCGCGTCTCGGGTGGTGCCACGTTAAACGCTAGCTGGCGGAGATCATCGAATTTTCATCGCTTCATTCGGTTTCGAGGGTGTACCCGGAGAGCTCCGCGTACCCCGTGCCGCTGAACAGCAGACCCTGGAAGCCCGGCTGTAGGCCAGGCACCGAGAAGCGATGGCGCTTGCCGTCCAGCTTCACGACGACCTCCTCCCCCGATACCTCGATGCGCAGGGTCGTTCGATCCCGCGGCGAGACAGGCTTCTCATCCAGCAGCGTCTTGGCGAACCCCCGCCACCGCGCCGATCGGTTGCCGTCATTCTCGACGATCTGGATCAGCCGGATGCGATCGTCGTCCAGCATCACCGCCCAGCCGGTCATCGGCCTCTCGAGCACTAGCTTTCCGGTCTCCGGATCCGTCTGGTAGGGGCACTTGATGTCGTGCGCGCCGAAGAGGAATCCGACGGAGGGCCTGGACTCGTCGATCTCCAGCGTCCCGTCGTAACTACGGGTGCGCGGATCCACGTCCCGGGGCCACCAGTCGTCCGCCGGCCGGTAGTCCAGCTCGAACTCCACCGCGTAGTGGTCGCGCGGGACACCATCGATGAGGGTCAGCGCGCTACCGGGCTTGGCGTTGCGATAGAAGCGCAGCGATCCCGTGCGGTTGGGGTCCGAGCGGGGCCCGGTCCCCAACGTCTGGTAGCCGGTCAGCAGCCACACCGGCCGATCACCCAGCAGCACATAGCCCCTGTTGCGGGGAAGGATACGGTAGTGGCCGATGCGCCACAGCGCCTCGTCATCCAGCTGGGCCACGGCCATCTCGTGTTTGCCGTCCGCCCGGGGAGCGGGTTTGCTGCTGGCGTTGCCCCGGGCAGCCATCAGGTACTCCGCCATCGGCGAGCCCGCCTCGGCCCCGTCCAGCAGGATGGAGAGATCCCGGTTGGTCTCGATGTCGTTGGCCAGGATCTTCAGCTGGATCTCGTCGTCGGTGCCCGCGCTGAGCATGCGCCGTACCGCCGTCGATTCGTCCAGCAGCAGGCTGTTGGTCAACATCGACGCGGCGGTGCTGAAGTGGGAGTGGTGCAGGGCGTGGTCCGGATCCAGGTCCTTCCAGTCGCGCATCAGCGCCAGGTACTGGGTGGCGGTCTCGGCGCGGTCCAGGTGGAGCCGGGGTGCCATCCCCTTGGGGAACTGGTCGATGACATCCAGGTCCCGATCCTGCACCCCCTTGCCGTCGTTGAAGACGTGGGTGACCGCCGCGGCGAAGTCCTCGTCGAAGCTATCGATGGACCGCACCGCGCCCACCAGATCCCCGTGGACCATCGGGGGGACCGCCGGCCACAGCGGGCGCGCCTCGAACCAGTAGCGCTGCGCGAAGCGATCGGCGGCCCGTTCCATGGCGAACTCGTCTTCGATCTCGCGCATGCTGCGGTATCGAGCCTTGGCATAGCCCACGTCCCCGTAGCTCACCGCCAGCAGCATCAACGCCGTGAGCCGCTCCTGCTGATGCTCGTCCCCGTCACGGGCCGCGATCTCCATCAGCCGC
Organism: uncultured Rickettsiales bacterium; assembly: GCA_964504165.1. GTDB lineage: Bacteria > Myxococcota_A > UBA796 > UBA9615 > CAYRNR01 > CAZDDH01. The sequence goes on from CAZDDH010000219.1 coordinate 8,576, forward strand.
GCGGCCAGCTGTGCCTCCTCGCCCGCCGCCCCCTGGAGCTCCAGCCGGGCGAGCTCGGCGCGGGTCACCTGGAGTACCTCGCTGCGCGTCCGGATCTCGTCGATGAGGGATTCGTACTCCGCCAGGGTCATGCGGGCCAGCTTGAAATCCTCGTCCCGGGCGGCCGCCTGTTGCAAGGTGGCCAGCGCCTCGTCGTAGCGTTCGGCGTCGAAGGCCGAGACCGCGTCGCTGAACTCCTGGAACGCCTCGAAATCAGCCGTATGGACGCGCCCCACGGACGCTCGCTCCTTGGGCGTCAGGCGGATGTCCACCGCCTCGATGAGCTGCTTGACGAGCTCCTTTTGTAGCTCGAAGAAGGCGTCCTTCTCCCCCTCGACGTCGGTGGCCAGGACTACCGCCCCCGATTCCACCACGAACAGGCGGGCGTCCAGCCGCATCGTGCCACCGACGACGGTGTAGGACCCGCTCACCAGATGGGTGGCACCGGCGAGCTTGCCCATCCGCGCCGCGGTCTCCGGATCGATGGATCCGGACGCAGCCAGCTCAAGCTCTTCGCAGATGTCGCGGAGCCGCTGGCGTTCCACCACCGTCAGCCCCGTGACCTGAGCCAGGTCGGTGGCCAGCATCGACTGCAAGCCCTTGCCCAAGCTGGCGAACTGGGGATCGGTGGTGGCCTGCTCGAAATCGGTGACCGCGAAACGCAGCTCACCGGCGGCGCACGGGGTCGCGGCGAATACAGCTGCGGCCAGGCAGACACGGATCAACAGTCGCACCATCATCATCCCCATCGTGGGCAGGCAAACACCGAAAGGGTAGGGGGCATTCCGCCGGGGGAGCAAGGGGTGCTCTCAACGGGCGTCCCAGGGGATGCCTTCGTGGAATCCAAAGGGCCAGACAACCTCAGGGTGTCTTGAATTTGCGCACGACCGTGCCGGCGACGCCCGTGAAGAACCCTCCGATGGCCACCAGCACCAGGGAGAACCAGGTGGTGTACAGGGCGATGGAGGCTCCGGAGGCCATCAGCGACTGTTTCATCTCCGGCGGCGCCGACCCCACGGCCCGGAAGGCCATCATCAGGCCGGTCACCGTGCCCAGCATGCCCATGAGTGCGATGCCGAGCAGGCCCGCCCACAGCAGCGGCATCAGGTCGATCTTCTTGCACAGGCCCAGCTGGGTCAGCACCACCATGGCGTGCAGAACCCCCGCCAGCAGGATGACGAACATGAACGGACCACCGTCGGTAAAACCGCGTACCAGATCGTGCATCTGAACTCTCCCCCGGGTCGATTATCTGCGTGAACGGCGCCATGGAACGGCGACGATCGCCATCAGACCCAATACGCCGATGTACCACGCGGCCGCGTCCGAGTCACCACTCGCGGTGTGGCACTCACACCCCGTCCCCCACTCGGTGGAGTCCAGGGAGCTGTCGTCGTCGTCCGCCGAGTCGTCATCGTCCCCGGTGTCGTCGTCCCCGGTGTCGTCGTCATCGCCCGTGCTGTCGTCGTCGTCGTCGTCGCCGCTGCACTCGGGATCGTCGCCATCCACCAGATCGTCGCAGTCGTTGTCCACGCCGTCGCCGCAGTCCTCGGCCATGCCGGGGTTGATGGTCGCGTCGCTGTCGTCGCAGTCGTCACCGTCTGGGCACCCGGAGTAGCCGTCGCCGTCCATGTCGTCCATGTCGTCCCCGTCGCAGTCCTGGTCGATGCCGTCGCAGGGCACCTCTTGCATGCCCGGGTTGACCCACGGATCCGTGTCGTCGCAGTCATCGAGGCAGGAGGCGTAGCCGTCGCCGTCCTGGTCCAGCCCCTCGTCCGCGGTCCCGTCACAGTTGTTGTCCAGGCCATCGCACAGCTCGGGGGCGCCGGGGTAGACCGAGGCGTCGGTGTCGTCGCAGTCGCCCTCGCAGACCGCGAAGCCGTCCCCCTCCCCCTCCCACAACTCCGCGATGTCGCCGGCGCAGTCCTGGTCGATGCCGTCGCAGGGGTCATTCGCTCCGGGGTAGATGGTGGGGTCGGCGTCGTCGCAGTCCCCCTCGTCCGGGGTGTAGCCGTCGCCGTCGCCGTCGAGGCCCTCGTCGACCAACCCGTCGCAGTCGTTGTCGACCCAGTCGCACACCTCGGTTGCCCCTGGATAGGCGGCGGCGTCCGAGTCGTCGCAGTCCCCGTCGCACTCGGCCCAGCCGTCGCCGTCCAGATCCTGTTCGTCCGCCGGCACGACGCCGTCGCAGTCGTTGTCGTTGCCGTCGCAGATCTCGGTGGCGCCGGGGTAGACGGTGGCGTCGTTGTCGTCACAGTCGCCGCCGCAAACACTGAAGACCTCTCAGTACGCGAAAATTCAATAGTCAATATGCCCGTTGCAGTTGTTGTCGATCCCGTCGCAGACCTCGGTCGCCCCCGGATAGACGGCGACGTTGGAATCGTCGCAGTCCCCCTCGCATTCGGCCCAGCCATCGGCGTCCAGATCCTGCTCGTCCACCGGCAGGACGCCGTCGCAGTCGTTGTCGTCTCCGTCGCAGATCTCCGGTGCTCCGGGGTAGATCAGGGCGTCGTTGTCCACGCAATCGCCGTCACACTCCGAGTAGCCATCGCCATCAAAATCGCCGGCGTTGCACGGGTTGTAATTGGCGGCGTAGGGGATGGTGTTTTGCAGGATGGTCCCGGCCCCCTGGCTGTTCTGCCAGCCCCATTCCCACGTCAGCGTGCTGACGATCAGCAGGCCGTTGCCGGATATGTACTCGTACAGCGTGGGGTAGGTCCCCTGGTCGACGATCACGTCGGCGCCGCCAGGCTGGCCCGAGATGTAGTTGTGGGAGGCGGAGTTGCCGCTGAACGGGTTGGCCACGCCGGAGACCAGGTCGTGCCCCGTGTTCTGGACGTATCCGTAACTGCTGGTGCCGTAGCTGTTGCTGCCACCAAAGGGCGGGATCGGATAGGGGGTGTCGCTGGACTGGGTGCAGGCGGAGAAGATGAGCACGCCGCCGCCGGAAACGAAGCTCTCCAGCTGGGCGGAGGCCGAGTTGATGTAGCTGTTGTAAGTGCCGCTTTGGACGCTCGCGGTGATGACGATGTCGTAGTTGTTCAGATTGGTGCCGGACAGGGACGAACCACCGATCTGCGTGTAGCTCAGCCCGTTGCTCGCCAGCTCGGACTGCCAGGCCGAGTAGCCCCACGGATTGGAATCCAGCACCAGCAGGACCTGCTGGGCCGAGGCCGGCCCCGCCCCGACGATGAACAACACCACGATCAACCACAATCGGCGCATACTTTCCCCAACAGATAGAGAGCTACCCAAAGAAAGCCTAGCGCGAAAGAAGGCGACGGACCAGCGGGGAGATCGTCTGGCCCTGGACCAGAATGCTCAGCAGCACGGTGCCGAAGGGCCGATCGATGATCAGGCCGCGGTGGGCGAATGACTCGGTAAGGACATGGCCATCGCCAACGACTAGAACGATCCCCGACCCAGGTCATGTGCTCGCCACCCGCAATGGAGCTCGCGCCCGGCCCCTCGATCCTCTAGGATGCGCCGGCCATGCAAACCGATCTGACCTGGAACGAACTCACGACCCAGCGCCGTTCGCGCCTCCTATTCTGGCTCCGCCAGGTGAAATCGGGCGCCTCCGTAGCCCGCGCCGAGATCTGGCTGGGGGAACAGCCCCACTTCCTCGGTATGGCCCAGCGATGGGACACCCTGGCGCAGGCACAGCGTCAACAGCTGCTCCCGGAGCTCGAGGCGCTCTTCCGTTCGGCGGCCTACTCGACCCGCCCCCATTGCATCCGGTGCGGTGAGTGCTGCGGGAACGCGGGGCCGACCCTGTACGCCGGCGACGAAGCGCTGCTGCACGACAAGCTCGTCGCGGCGGACCTGCTGTGCACGTACCGCATCGGGGAGGAAGTTTTCTCCCATCTGCTCAACCGGCCGACGGTGCTCGAAGGGGAGATCGTGATGATCGTGCCGTCCCCCACCGGTGGGTGCGCCCTGTTCCACCCCAAGGCCGGCTGTGGCATCTACGACCGCCGGCCGGCCCAGTGCAAGGCCCAGAAATGCTGGGATACCCGGGACGCTGCCAAGCTGGCCAGCTGGCGCGGCCTGACCCGCCTCGACCTCATCGAGGAGGACGAACCGGTCCTGGAGGTGATCGCGGAGCAGGAACTGCTCTGTTCTCCCAACCGGCTGCGTGAATTGCTGGGCCGCGCCAGGGAGGGAGATTCCGATGTCCTGGGGGAGGCGGCGGAGATGATCCGCACCGATCGGGAACTCAGGCGACGGATCGTCTCGGCCAAGATGGCCCCCGCCGGTGCCCTGCCATTCCTGCTGGGGCGCCCCCTGGAGATGATGACCGGAGCCATGGGATACACGGTCGGGGGCGGCTGGCGCGGCGACGTGATGTTGCATCGGCGGTGACTCGGCGGCGTCGATTTTTGATACCCTGTTCCCGCCGGGGTGTCATCCCGCCCTGGACGTTAACCCGATCGCCAGCCGGCGGGAGTACTCTCCTTTGACGATTCGCTTCATCACCTGTGCTGTCATGACCGTGTTGTTGGCGCCCCTTGCGGCTCGGGCAGAGGGTCCGCCGAACATCCTGACGGAATTCGATACCGGTGTACTGGCCGAATACGATGCGGCGGTCGTCGTGGGGTACCAGGACTACCAGCACCTGCCGTCGGTCCCCCACGCCAGCCGCGACGCCGAGGCCTTCCGTCTGTACCTGGACAAGACCCGCGGCATTCCGGCCAAACGCATCCGGTCACTGGCCTCCGGTGGGACGGCCCCGGACATCCTCGCCGCCATCGAAGAGGCGTCCGCCACCGTGACCTCTCGGGGGGTTCTGTGGGTCTATTTTTCCGGGCACGGAGCCTCCCTCGACGGCGGACGCCGCGCGTTGGTCGGCTCCCGGGCCGAACCGCGGCTGGAGTCGCTGGCCACCCACGTGGCGTACCTCGACGAGGTACTCGCTGCCCTGGAAGCCTCGCCGGCCAAGCGCTGCATCGTGGTCCTGGACACGGGCTTCGGCGGCGTCGGGCGGGGCGGTGAGGAACTCATCGAGGGCCAGCGTTTCGACGTCAGCGGCCGCATCCCGGCCGATCGCGAGAAGATCACCGTGTGGTCCGGCGCCAGTCGCGACGAGGCCAGCCGCTCCTACGGGGTCGGCGAGCACGGGCTGTTCACCTATCTGGTCGCCGGCGCGCTGCGGGGCTGGGCAGACGGTGAGATGGGTGACGAGCCGGACAACAGAATCACCCTGTACGAAGCGCAGGAGTACGTGGCCCGCGCCTTCGTCGAACTGGGCGTGACAGAGCAGATCCCCAACACGGATCGCCGGTCGGAACCCCGCAGCTGGGTCCTCACCGACGCCCTGATGCTCGAAAGCGGCCCGGACATGGCCGGGCTGGCCCTCATCGGCCTCGACGACACCGGCATGATGACCGACATCACCATCGGCGACGAAGGCGATGACGACGAGTTGGAGTGGCTGCTGGCCGAAGAGGGGGATCGCATCCGCGAAGAGGCCCGGCGCAAGTGGCAGTCCACGCTGGAGCTGGCCCGCAGCGGAGACGAGGCCGGCCTGGTGTCCCTGGAGGCGTTCATCGAACGATTCGAGAACGCCCAGGTGGAGGTGGATGGGGTCGTCCGCGGCGTGGAGATCCCGGAGGTGCACGACGCCCATCGATGGCTGGATGGCTACGGCACCGGCCAGCCCACCGGACCGGACCTGGATACGGACCTCGAGGACGACCCGGACCTGACTTCCGACTATCTATCGGCGGAGGAAGCCCGCCGCATCGGCATGAAGCGCGCCGAATACAAGCGCTACGAACAATCGGGGCTGACCTACGACGAGTGGCTCGATACACGCTTCAGCCACGCCCGGCGCCTACACATTCGCGTGGGCGGCGCCTTCGCCTCGGGCGGGCTGGACATGTTCTATTCCACCCGCGTGGTGATGGAGAACGGCCTGATCCAGGAGAACTACTGGTGGCAGAGCATCGGGAACCGCTCGGCGGCCGGGAGCTTCGTTTTCGGCGTGGGCTACGGGGTCACCGCCGTCACGCAGCTGGGCGTCGATTTCTCCATGGTCTTCGCCCGCCAGCACCTGCTGTGCGAGAGCCGGGATCTGGGCACCGGCGATGACAACATCGGCTCCAGCGGCCAGCTCCACAAGGACGCGGCGCACGTGGTCATCCAGCCCCGCGGCCGGTTCATGCTGCTGCCTACCAAACGGGTCAAGCCCTACCTGGGCGCCGGCTTGGCGATGATCTTCATGCCCTCCTTCGATATGCCCGAAAAGTGGGCGCAGGAGCGCCCGGTGACCTTCGTGCTGGGGCTGGAACCCCTCGTCGGCGTGCAGCTGGACACGGCCACGGGAATCGGCTTCTTCGTGGAGGTGCCGTTCGCGATCTACGCCGTGTCCAACCAGGGGTATGCGTCGGGCCACACGGGGGAAGGGTTGCTGGCCGAGAGCGAGCTCAACGCCGTCTACCCGCCGAGCCGTGTCCTGTTACGTGTCCAGGCCGGTATTCAATTGCGCTTGGGGGGTAGACGGTTAGCGCCTCCTGCCACAAGATGTAGGGGTGAGCCATCCT
>CAZDDH010000220.1:0-15089 GCA_964504165.1 uncultured Rickettsiales bacterium
CGAACCGGAGCCCGAACCGGAGCCCGAGCCGGAGCCGGAGGCGGCCCCACCAGAGCCTGAACCCGAGCCGGAGCCCGAACCGGTGCCCGAGCCGGAACCCGAGCCCGAGCCTGAGCCTGAGCCTGAGCCGGTGCCCGTTGAGGCAGAGGCCAAGGTTGCCGTGGAAGAAGGCGCCGCGGATCAGGGCGTCGTCGATGAGGCTGCTCAGGCATTCTTCGATGAGACGGACGATGTCGCCGAGGCTCCTGATGCGGAGAAGGCCGCGGATGAGGGTGAGGCCGCCCGTGCTGCCAGTGCTCTGGGAGTGGGTGAGGTCGCCCCGGCCGGCGCGCCCCCCCCCCCCCGCCAGGCCACACCCCGGGCGCCCGCCCCCCCCGGCCCCGGGGGAGCGGTCCGGGGGGCGCGCGGCCCGCCGCGGAACTGGACACACCGGTCGAGACGGCACCCGAGGGCACGTGGGAAGAGGTCCTGGGCGAGCTAGCCAAGGAGATCACCTCGACCAAGAAGCACGCCAGCAAGGCGTTACTGACCTTCGAAATGGCCCGTATCCAGAGCCAGAAGCTCGGCGACTGGGACACGGCCGAGACCCACTGCCGCAAGGCGATGGAACTGGACGATTCCCATCAGCCGACGCTCCGCGAGCTGGTCAAGATCTGTGCCGCTCGCGAGAACTGGCCGGAGACGGTGGGGCTCCTGACCAAGCAGTCCCAGGTCGCGCATGATCCGGCGACCCAGGCGTCAGCCCTGCTCGCGTCTGCGCACATCCGGATGACCCAGCTGGGCGACGACGCCGGCGCCGAGGGTGATCTGTGCAACGCCATCGACAAGACCCCCGATAACTTCATCGCGATACGCTTCCTGCGGGAGATCTACTACCGGCAGGAAGACTGGGCCAAGCTGGTCGATACCCTGCAGAAGGCCGCCGATGTGGCAGCGGGTTCCCAGCAGCTGCGGGTGTACAACGAACTCGGTCGCCTGCACGACGAGGTCCTCCGCAAACCGCTGGACGCGGCACCCTATTTCGAGAAATGCCTCGAGTTCGATGGCCGCTTCATTCCCGCATTCCTGGCCCTCGACAGGATCTACACGCTGGCCGAGGACTACAACGGCCTCGTCAAGCTCTACACCGAACTGGGCGAAGCCCTCGGCGGGCCGGAGCAGCAGCTGTGGAACACTCGCGCAGCGCGCATCCTCGACCTCAAACTGGACGATCCGGACCGGGCAGCAGCGGCATACCTCAAGGCGATGGAGACCGGGGAACCGGCGCTCGCCCCTGCGGACGAATACCTGAGCTTCCTGCAGCGTCGCCACATGTGGGAACCCTTCGTCGAGCAGGCAAAAGTCGCCCTGGAAGGCCAGGAAGACAAGCTCTACGCCGCGGGTCTGCTCCTGCAGATCGGTGAGGTGGCGCTGGTCGGGCTCGACAACCAGGAGATGGCTCGCGAGCACTTCGACGCGGCCCTCGAACTGGAGCCCGACTGCGCGCCTGCACAGGAGGGCAAGCGGTTGCTGCTCCTGCAGAGCGGCGATTGGGAAGGGCTGATCGAACACTACGACGCCGCCCGGGAAGCGTCCTCGGACGTACGCAGCCAGGTGGCCTTCTCCATCAAGATCGGCGAGATCAAGGAGAACAAGGTCTCGGATCTGGAAGGCGCCGCCGACCAGTACAGGCGCGCCCTCGAACTGGCCCCCAACTATCTCCCCGCTCGTGAGCGTCTGGCTCGCGCGCTGGGCAAGACGGGTGGATTCGAAGAGCAGGCCATGGTCCTCGAACAGACCGCCTCCTTGCTGGATGGCGCCGAGGCCCGTAGTGCGACGCTGTACAACGCCGGGCGTTTGTTCGCGGAACGGGTTGGCAATCCGGAGCGGGCAATCCGCTGCCTGGAGCTCTCCAACGAGTCGCCTCCCGGCTCGCTACTCAATCTCGAAGCGCTCGTCGAAGCATTGCTCGACGCGGGCAAGTTCAAGGAGGCGGCGGACACCTTGCAGAAGGCGGCCGCGGCGACCGAGGACTCCGAGATCCGCGTCTCGCTGCTCTACCGGGCTGCGCAGCTGGCCATGGGCGAGTTGAACGACAACACGCGCGCCGAAGGCTGCCTGCGGGCCATCCTGGAACTCAATCCCTCCTACCTTGGAGCGACCCTGGACCTGCGCGAAATTCTGGTCCGCAACGGGAACCGTGCCGCGGTAGCCGCCCTCGAAGAGCGGGAAGCGGGCGCGGGCGACAACCTTCGCTGCCGCTACTGGTGGATGTTCAGCGCGGCTCGCAATCACGAGAACGGCGGGCAGTTCGACAAGGCGCGCGACTGCTACGGCAAGCTGCTCAAGGACATCAAGGAATCCCGTGAGGGCTTCACGTCCCTGGTGCGGCTGGCCAAGATGCAAAAGGACGAACTCGCGGCGGCCGATCTGTACCGCAAGCGCATCGCCAACACGAAGGACGAGACCCGGCTCGCTGCTTTGCAATTCGGCCTGCTGGAGACCGCTTACCAGCTCAAGGACGTGGAAGTCTTCGGGCAGCTCTGCGTACAGATCGTGGGCGAGATGCCCCAGATGAATCTGCCGCGAATCTCCCTGGGATCCATGTGCGAAGGGTTGGAACTGTGGTCCGAGGCGCTGACCTGCTACTCCGCTGCCACGGAGAAAGCCGGCAGCGAGGCGCGGGTTCCCGCCCGCTACCAGTGTGGTCTGCTGGCCGAGGAGTTCCAGGAGGACATCCAGGCCGCCACCGAGTGCTTCCAGATGGTGCTCGACGACGAGCCCGATTTTGCCATGGCCCTCGATGGTCTGGAGCGGCTATTCACCCAGAGCGGCGATCGGGAAGGCCTGGCTCGGCTATACGGCAATCAGGCTCAGGGCGCAGCCGGCAACCCGGTGGGGACGTTCTACGCCCTGCTCGCCGGCGACCTGCACCACGAACTGAATCGCTTCAGCGATGCCGCTAACTTCTACATCCAGGCCTTTGCCGATCCGGTGGGGCGTGAGCGGGCCTTCGAGGCGCTGCGACGGATTCACCTGCGTAACCGTGACGGCGAAGAACTGGCCGCTCTCACCCAGAAGCTGTGTGAGGAGCTACCCATCAACGAGGCGCTGGCCCGCGGGATGGACCTGGCCGATGGTCTCGTCCAGATCGGCGACGAGGACCGCCTGGTGTCCCATTACGGTGGCATGCTCGGCCAGTACGAGGAGTTCATCGTTCCGGCCTTGCACCTCAAGGTGATCCACCGGGATCGGGATGACTGGAACGAGGTGCTGGGCACCCTGGAGATCCTGCAAGACCGCGTCGTTTCCAAGAAGGTCCGGGATTCCATCGAAGAGCAGATCAACTGGGTCTTGCGCGAGAAGTTCATCGACCGGCCGGAAGCCAAGGGCTTCTTCGAGCGGCTCTATGACAAGGACCGCAAGAACCCGCTGGCTCTCAAAGGGCTGGGGGCGATCTGCTACAAGGAGGAGAAGTACGAGGATGCATTCCTGTACTTCGACGAACTGAAGGATCTCACTGACGAGAAGCCACTCAAGGCTGTCGCCATCTATCACCTGGGACGTATCGCGGACATCAAGGACGGCAAGTCTGACGATGCCGCCGCAGCCTATGAAGAGGCTCTGGAGCTGGATCCGGAGATCATCGGGCCGCTGGATGCGTTGTTCGAGTTGCACACCCGCAACGAGAACTGGCAGGGGCTGGTCGGCGTACTCAGCCGTCAGGCGAGCCAGGCACGGGAAAAGGACAAGATCAACGTCTATGCGGAGATCGCCCGGGTCTGGGAAGACAAGATCGACAAGCCCGATATCGCCGTCAAGAGCTGGCAGAAGGTGCTGAGCACCGATCCGCGGTTCATGGAAACGTACGACCGGTTGATGGGGCTGCACGAGAAGGCGGGAGCCTTCGATCAGGTGATCGAGGTGGGCCGCGCCAAGGTGGAGCAGCTACCGGACGACCGGCGCGCGGAGATCCTGTTCGGGCTCGCCGAAGTCGCAGAGAACAAGCTCAACTCCGAAGAAATTGCGCTGGGGTTGTACGACTCCGCAGCCAACGCTCCGGGTTCCCATCAGGAAGCCCTCGGGGCGCTACGTCGCCTGGCCGCCAAGCGGGGCGACTGGGATCAGGTCGTGGAGCTGGCCGGCCGTGAAGCCGAGATGCTGGAGTCCCCGGCGGATCGCGTCAACCTGTACCTGGAACGGGCGGATGTCCGGCTCAACAAGCAGCTGGATCGCGAGAGCGCGATGCCCGACTTCCGCCGCGTGCTGGAGCTGGATGCCGAGAACAACAAGGCTCTGGGCTTCTTCGTGGACTACTACTACGACACCCAGGACTGGAAGCAGGCCGGCCCGGTCTTCGAAGCCTATGCCCCGGTCATCGACGGCATCGACGAGGAGGAACTGGAGGAGGACGAGGACATCCGCGAGGACGTGACCCTGTTCCACTTCAAGTACGGCATGGTCATGGCCAACCTCGAGGAACCGGAAAAGGCGCTCAGCGCGTTCCGCACCGCCCTCGAGTTGACGCCGACTCACATTCCCTCGTTGCGCGAGGCCGCACCCCGGCTGATGGAACTGGAGGAGTGGAAGGAAGCGGCCAAGTACTACCGCCAGGTCCTGCGCCTGTTGGGCGGTTTCGGGGACAAGGAGGCCTTGACCGACGCCAGCCTCAACCTGGGTCGCTGTGAGCTGCGGATGGGCAAGCCGGAAGCGGCGGTCAAGCGGCTCAAGAAGATCCTCGAGCGCAACCCCAACCACGTGGGTGCGCTGGAGGGCATGACGGATGTGCACCGGCAGAACAAGGACTGGAACACCTTGCTGTCCACGTACAACGCCATCATCAAGTACGCCAAGAGCGCCGATCAGGTCATCGACGCCTACCTGTCCAAGGGCGACATCCTCGAGGAGAAGCTCGGGTACTCGGACAAGGCCGCGTTGCATTACGAGAAGGTGCTCATGTACGACAAGACCAACAGTCGTGCCATGCGCCGTCTCGCCGAGATCTGCGTGGTCAAGGAGGACCAGGACAAGGCCGGCAAGTGGGCCGAGGTCGCGCTGCGAGCCTCGGAAGAGCAGGAGGACAACCCCGGCAAGATCGAGGCCCTTCTGCTGCAGGCCATCTCCCTGGCACCGTCCGGAGAAGGGATGCTCGAGCTCGCGGAACAGGCATTGTCCATGGCCGATGCGGAGCGTGAGGCTGTCCAGGAGATCAAGGACTCGCTGGCTCAGGCCAATGATCCGGCGGAAGCCCTCAAGCTGTTCCGCAAGCACTTCGCCCAACTCTAGCGCCTCATTCCCGCCACCCGGGACCCGTTGTTCACCCTAGCCACAGGCAAGCTCCTTTTCCGCTGGCGCGGAGTCACGCCCGTACCCCTGTTGGCCGTCGCCGTGCTGCTGGGGCGGCCCTCTGGGATGACGCTGCTCGTCGGGATCGCCCTGACCGTGATGGGAGAAGCCATCCGCTGGTGGGCCGTCTCCCACATCGGATCGGTGAGCCGGACGCGTAGCAGCGATGTCCGCACCTTGATCCGCGGCGGCCCCTTTGCTCGCAGCCGCAACCCGATCTATGTGGGCAACTTCCTCATCGGCATCGGGCTGATCGGAGCAGCGGGCGTTCCCCTCGTGGCCTGTCTATATGTGGTGTTGTTCGCCGTGCAGTACGGATTCATCGTCGCCTGGGAAGAGTCCCGCCTCGAGGCCGAACACGGCCTTCCTTACCGGCAGTACAAGGCGGAGGTCCCCCGCTGGCTGGGAGTTGGCCGCTCGGCGGGAACGGGGGAGGAGTCCACGGCGCTGCCCTGGCTGGTCGTCCTGCGTAGCGAGCGCTCCACCCTCGCCGTTCAGCTGTCCTTCATCGGCCTGTTATCGTTGATGGCTTGGCTGGTCCCCGAGCCGCTGCTCGACCTGCTGTGAACCCGATCAGAACTTGAAAATCGCCAGCAGGATCAGCGCCACGACGGTCATCACGGTGGTGAACAGGACCGCAGCGATGAGCAGCCCCGGCCCAAGGCGCGCTTTGGGGAACACGCGGGTATCACGTTCGGGCGGAATGGTGCCGGAGATGCCGTCTTCGGGCGGAGTTCCCACTAGGGCCACGAGCCGTTCCAGGCTCTTGTCGATGTAGATGTGTGCGTCGTCTACCAGGGGATGGGAACCGCCGTTCCAGGCGGCCAGCACTCGGAAGCAGGCGATGGCTTCTTCGGCCTGACCTAGCTCCTCGAAGGCCCGGCCGCGGAAGTACACCAGCGGCACCTGAGGGGCCGTCATGGTCCGGAGTGTTCGCCCCCGTAGCATCAGGTCGGTGATCTCGATGACCCGGGAGGGTTTTCCCCGACGGAGCTCCGCCCCCGCCTGGGCCACGTTGCGCTGGATGGCGCGGTGCGTGGCTTCCCGTCGTTCCAGGAGCTCTCGCTGTTCGAGCGTCTGGGGCTGGGGAGGGGAGGGATCGTTCATGGGTCGGTCCGGAAGGCCTGGCTCTTTTGCACCAGATATCGGTAGTTCGACTTCTCGATCTCGGTGCGTTCGTGATCCCATTCGAGCTGCCGTGCCGCCACATCAGCCACACGATCGAGGCATTCAAGCCCTAGCCCCCGCGCCTTGAGCAGGATATCGGTACGGCGGCCCAGCAGATCGTCCAGGGTGAGGGCGCCCTCCTCGGTGATGGCGTGCACGATCTCGGCCATGACGTAAGGCAGGCCCTCCTCCAGGGGTTGGCACAGGGACTCGTCATCGGCAGCCAATCGGCCGATGGCGTCCCAGTCGCTGCCGAACCGGTCCCGGAAGTGATCGCACAACTCGGAGCCGAGCGCGCGCTCCAGTTCGGCTGCCTCGGCGGGCGTGCCGCCACCGACCAGCGGTGCCGTGTGTGTCGTGCAGCTGTCCAGGTGCACACCCTTGGATTTGAGCAGATTGCGGGCGGCCTCCAGGACCTCGGCGCCCATCTTGCGGTAGGTGGTGAGTTTGCCGCCGGCGATGGTGATTAGGCCGTCATCCGACACCACGAGCTGGTGCTCGCGGCTCACCGATGAGGTGCGCTCGGCGTCGTCATCCACAAGTGGGCGGAGCCCGGCCCAGGTCCCCAGGATGTCATCGGCAGTCAGGCCAGTGCCCGGGAATGCATGTTCGGTAGCGTCCAGCAGATAGGCGATGTCAGCAGTATCCGCGTAGACATCATCGGGGTTGCTGTCAAAATCGGTGTCCGTCGTGCCGATGTACGTGTGGGTGTCCCAGGGGATGGCGAACATCATGCGCCCATCATCCGGCCCGGTGATGACGACGGCGTGGTTCACCGGCAACCGATCCCGAGGCACGACGATGTGTACGCCCTTGGTCGGCCGCAATAGGGGCCGGTGGGTCGTGCGATTGAGCGCCATGAAGCGGTCCGTCCACGGACCCAGCGCACAGATCACCACGCGAGCGTTGAGGGTGACGGGGTCCCCGGTCTGCAGGTCCGTCGCTTCGATACCCTCGACCTGGCCGGAGGCAGAGCGGATCTCGTCGGCCCGCAACCGCGTGAAGATATGAGCGCCGTGATCGTGAGCGCTCAGCGCTGTGGCCAGCGTCAGCCGAGCGTCGTCGGTGGCGCAGTCGTAGTACATCAACGAGCCCTTGAGCCCGGCCGTGCGCAGCGCTGGCTCCAGGGAGGAGGTGGACCGCTTGTTGTGCCGCCGGTGTAGGCGATAGGTGCGGCCAAAGGAGAGCACGTCGTACAACGTGACTCCGGCCTCCATCATCGCCAACGGGACCCGGTCTCCCTTGTACCCCGGGAACACGAAGGGAATCGGTCGCACCAGATGTGGCGCCAGCCTGCGGAGCAGGGCCCGCTCACTCACGCTCTCGAAGACGAGGCCAAACTCGTAGTGTTCCAGGTAGCGAAGCCCACCATGCACGAGCTTGGAAGAGCGGCTGGAGGTTCCCGAGGCCAGATCGTCCTTCTCCACCAGAGCGGTGCGCAGCCCGCGCATGGCTGCATCCCTGGCGATGCCGGCGCCGGTGATGCCACCGCCGATGATCAAGACGTCGTAGACCGAGCCCGGAGCACTATCGAGGCGGGCGTTCCTCGTGGACTGACAGAACGGAGGTGGAAGAAGCATGTCGATTTTCATAGCCGTGAGCGATCATGCGTGTCAAGCGGCAGGGGGGGAGGGGAGACTCCTAGACGCCAGGTTCGCGGATACCGAAACGGCTGATCACGGCCGCACCCAGACCCAGGGCGAACAGCACGTTGAACAGGAACCAGCCGATGGGGAAGCCCACGAAGGGAAGGATGAGCAGCAGTACGGCCCCCAGCAGCCAGGCGCCGGTGGAGCCGCTGACACGACCCAGGGGAAGCTTACGGGCGATGACGCCACACATCCCCATCACCCCCGGGAAGGCCACCACCCACAGGGCCAGATAGATCAGGGCGGCCACGGGTGCTCCGATGAGGGTGATGGTGAACAGCAGCATGACCAGGCCGAAGGCGGTGGCGGTCAACAACCCGGCCAGCAGCGAACGCCCGGGCCGCATCTCGATCGTGCGGGTGATGTTGAGGATCCGATCCGGGCTGAACTCCAGCAGGATCAGGATGCCGATGAGCGCCATGTAGGCGATACGGAGGTAGTCGAAGAAGGTACGGATCGGGGACTTCTTACCGCGCTTGCCGTCCTTCTTGGAGTGGCAACCATGGACCTCGCGGACCCCTTCGCGCTCATCGAGGGCTTCGAGCCGCTCGATTTCCTCCAGTTCATCGAGTTCCTCGAGGGCCTCGTCGACGGCCTCCTTCACGTCCCTGGAGATGCCCGCCGAGATCTCGTCGCCGTCGGCCCCCAGGCTGGTCGCGTTGCCGCCTACCTTGCCCTTGCGGTCCACGGAGCCGCCGAGGGCCACCAGATCGCCGTCCACGACACCGGTCTCCTCCAGCACGATCTTCCCGCCGAAGACCACCGCGTCGCCGGTGATATGGCCTGAGATCGTCGCCTTGCCGCCAAATACGACCAGGTCACCGTCCACGACCTCGTTCTGGGCTACTTCGGCGGAGCCGCCAAAGACGACTCGGTCTTCGGCAAATGCCTGGCCGGCCTGCAGGAACAGCAGGCACGAGCACGCTATCAACTCCAGGAGAATCCATCTTCTCATGACGTTTCCTCGGTGAATTTCATGGTCTGACGCAGGGCCGCGACGATGGCGACAAGGAGGGCTGCCAGGGCCAGCACGAAGATGATCCCGCCGTGGGACATGGCCGTCCATACGGCCTCCACGGCCGGGAGCATGTAGATGGCGGCGATGACCAGCTCTTTCAGCCCGACGGCCCAGCTGGTGAGCAGGTTGACCGGGCCCTGGACACCGATCGTCCACAGGATGGTCAGGACCAGCACCACATTGGCCAGGGCAAAGGCCAGCAACAACTTGCGGTCGGACCACAGGTTGGCGATGGGCTCGGTGGATCGCTCATACGCAGCGCTGACCGCGTCGGCCAGGGCCGACGGCGCCTCCACCAGCGGAACGGCGTTGAGCTGGGAGAACAGGGCCTGATAGTTCGCCACGGCCTGGCGGCATCGTTCGCACCCCTGGAGGTGCTCCCGGGCCTGTTCCAGCAACGGCTTGTCCAGCAGACCTTCTGCGGCCATCTGGAGCTGTTTGTCGTCGAGGTGTGCACTCATGAAGGTGCCTCCTGCAGCGTGAGCATCGCTTCGCGGAGTTTGTTGCGTGCCCTGAAGAGCCGGTTCATGACGGTCCCTTGCGGGATCTCCAGCGTCTCGGCGATGTCGGCATAGGTCAGCCCACTGAAGTGGTAGAGCACGATGATCTCCCGGTACTTCTCCCCTAACGTCTCCAGCGCCTTGTGCAACAGGACGTTCTCTTCGGAGCGCATGGCGCCGAATTCGGGGCTGCGGGTGCCTCCACCGTCCGGATCGACGTGCCCGGGATCCGGCGTGATCTCCTCGTTGAGTTCGGAAGAGGGCCGCTTGCGGCGCTTCCGATCGATGGCGAGGTTCCGGCAGATGCGGTACACCCAACTGGAAAACTTGTACCGGGGATTAAATCTATCCATGTTCTTCAGCGCCTTGAGCAAGGCCTCCTGGGCGATCTCCTGTGCCTCTTCCCGGTTGCCCGTGAAGCGGTATGAAAAGTTGTACAGGGGCGTGGAGTACCGACGAACCAATTCGGTGGCTGCCGAGGAATCCCCGGCGCGCAACCGTTCAATCAGTATCGCATCGGTAATTTCCACGTCTCTTGTCAGTTTCGTACGCTGGTGATCCGGTCCACATTTCATCTGGACCGAGATTTGTTCTTTCGTGGGCAAAGTACGGATGTTAGAATATACTGCAAGTAGATGTTTTTTTTAGATAAATTGCAACACGGTAGGAGGCGGGGCGACGCCAGCTAGAACGCCATCGAGCGCAAAGCTCAGCAGGTACGATTCCAAGGACTATACCGAGATCGTCGAGTTCCCCGTGGAACTGGTGGATCGAGACGGTGTGGTGCGCCGTTATTCCTACGACGAATCGATGCGTGTCTACCTGCGTCGGATCGCCAGCGCACCGTGGCGCTACACGGATGATTCGGTGGTGGCGGCCGAGGTGGACCACTGCAACAAGCGTATCGAGCAGCTCCGTCGTTCGTACCTGATGCGGTGCCAGGATATCGGCGCTCACATGGCCCGTGGGCAGCACGCTAAAAGGCAGCGAGTGATCGGCGAGGGCATCAACCTGCTCCAGGAGCAGCTGGGGGAGACCACCGGTGGCCGAGGCCAGCGACCACTCCAGCAGGCCCTGAACGCCTATCGACTGGACGTCGTGCAGGAGGAGGCCCCTGCAGTCTTCCAGGTGGAGCGCGGCGACAAGGGCAGCATCTTCCTGCTGTACGTTTTCGACAAGGATCCGGAATCGGGGGAGAGCAGCTCCGATTACGACGAACAGCTCGAGACCTTCCGTGCCTCCGAGCGTATCGGAGGAGATCGGTACGAGCGCGTGTACGTCACGCGGAAGGGCGAAGTCGCCGACTACATCATCACCCGTCGGATGGCGGTTGCCGACGGCGGAGCCGGTCAGGAAACCCCGCTGGAGGAGTTGCCCGAGCGGGAGAGCTGGGAGTCGGAGGAGGCGATGTCGTCTCGCTGGCCGGAGGAGCGTGGAGATCTGGCCTCGCCAGCGGGTGCATCCGCGTTTTCGGCCGGATTGGTCGAGCTGCGGCGGCGGAATACCACGGGTGCCATCCAGAACTTCAAGATCGCCGTCGAGGACAATCCGTATCACCGTGAGGCCTATCTGGCCCTCTCGACCTTGCTCGACACGGCCGGCCAGGTCGAGGAAGGGGAGATGTACGGTGCGATGGCCGCGGCCTATCTCCCCGATGATGGGCTGGTGCGTTTCAACCAGGGACTCAATCTGTTGCGCCAGCGGCGTCGCATCGAGGCACTGGAGGCGTTCGAGGGGGCGATCAAGCGGGATGCCACGTTGTTCCAGCCCAGGTACTTCGCCGGCCTGATCTATGCCTCCGAGGGGCAGCTGACGCGGGCTGTGGAGCAGTTCAACGAGGCCCTCGAACGGGCAGACCAGGACGACAGATCCCGCATCGAGTCGGCCCTCCAATGGGCCCTCAGGCGCCATCGTGCCCGGCGGCGATTCTTAGGCGCCGCCGCTGTGGCATTGCTCTGTGCCGTGGGCATGTTGCTGTGGTTCCCCTTGCTCGCGGTCATCCCTGGCCTGCTGGCCGTCGTTCTGGTGGGTGCTGATCGTATCCACGCCCGCCTGGCCCGCAGCTGGCTGATGGACAATCCGCTGGCTATCGTGTCGCCGAAGGGGCGCTCGAAGGGCTAGAGTTCGTTGCCCGCCGGGTTGGCCAGAAACTCTTCCAGGAACAGTCCGAAGGTCTCGGGGATCTGCATCGCAGCCGGATCCTCATGGACCTGAGCCGCCCAGCGTTCCCCGGAACGATGGAGGGTGAACTGGACCAGCGGCTCCCCCTCGGTGGTTAGCTCGAAATGCCCGACTTGCGGGCCCGGGTCTTCGCCTGGGGACAGCAACGACGTGGCGTCCAGGCCGTCGATCTGACCCAGGATCTCCAGCGCTCGTTCCTCGTCCAGCTTCGTGGGCTTCTGGTCCCCTTCGGTGAGGAACCATCGATCGTCCTCGTCGTTGTTCAGGACGAAGGAACGTCCCCCGAACTGGAACGTCAGGTTCCCGACCTTCCACGGATTGATGTCCGCGACCTCGGTGGTGCGCCAGCTCTCCGCCGTCTGGTCGAGTTTGCGCAGGAGGGCGGTTCCCATTTCCCCGGCGTCCTCCGCGCCCACGGTCTGAACGGCCATGACGTCACCGCGGGCGACGCCGATGAGGATCCGGATGTTGGAAGCCCCGTCGAGGTGGACCTCGATCCAGCGTTCTCCGTCGGCCAGGCCCAGCTCGGGATCGTCCGCGTCGAGGAATCGGCTAACGCGGGTCGTGGTCAACTCGGCCAGCAGGTTGTCCACCTCCTGGCGGTTGGCACGGTAGGGGGTCCCGGACATGCGCCAGACGTTGTCGATGCGTTGGATGACCACATCCTCGTCACCCCTGTGCAGGGCGATTTTTGTTGCCGCATCGCGGTCAAAGTAGGCCACGCGCCGGTCGCGCAGGTCGTCCACCGTCTTGTCCAGCGGCCGGTACTGGAATGAGGGGATGATGTGGAT
Organism: uncultured Rickettsiales bacterium; assembly: GCA_964504165.1. Classification (GTDB taxonomy): domain Bacteria; phylum Myxococcota_A; class UBA796; order UBA9615; family CAYRNR01; genus CAZDDH01. Next base: position 12,632 of record CAZDDH010000220.1, read on the forward strand.
GCCCGTTTCTCCCTCGATCTGTACGTACCGACCATCCCCCGCACCCGTCTCGCTTCCGAACAGCAGGATCCGTTGCTCGATCCCCTCCGCTTCGACGGTGATCTTCAGGCCTGGCGTCTCCAGACCATATTGGCTCAGATCCTCGCCGACCGTCTCCAGCTTGCGGTTTTCCTTGAGTGTGGCCACTGCCCGGGCCAGCGAACTGGCCGTGGAAGGATCGGCAGGCCCCTCGTAGGGAACGGTCAAGAACCACTCTCCATCGGGGGGATCTCCTCGGAACTCCATGTCCACCGGGCCGTAGGCGCCGTCGATGCGTACGCGCCGCATGGCCTCCACGTCCAGCGGAAGGATCTGTTCTTCTTTGACCTTTTGTTCTTCCCGCTCTTCCTTCTGGCCCACCTCGACCACGAGGACATAGGTCAGCAGGGCGACGAAGACCACAACAAGGCTAATCAGGGTGCGCTTCTGCATGCCAACTCCCGCGCTCTTCATTTGCTCGTTTGAACACCTATGTCAAGCCTTGACACCCTTCCGACGATGTCTATTTTCTGACCAGCCGCGATCAGGAGGTAGGAGCTCGTGTCCGAGGATACCGAACCACTGATGTCAGAAGCTAGCGATACGCAATCTACGGCGCCGTCCGAGGGTGAAGAACAACCGGACGGGTCGGGCCCGGCCGAAGGCGAACTCCTGGAACCCGCAGACGAGCGGGACCAGTTGATCGCCGAGCTGCAGCAGGAACTGGCTGCTCGGGACGCACGTCTGCGCCAGTACGTGGACGCGCACCAGCACGCGGTCGCGGAGATGGACGCGGCCAAGAGACGGATGGAGCGGGATCGGGAGGGGGAACTCGACCGCTTCCGCGCCTCGCTGGCCGAGGGCATGTTGGCCATCGTGGACGATCTGGAGCGGGCCTTGCAAAGCGCGGCCTGCTGCCAGAATCTGGACGCGGTCGTGCAGGGCGTGAATCTCGTCAAGGAACAGGTGATGGCCAGGATGGATGACATGGGCGTGGAGCCGATCCAGGCGGTCGGGGAGCGTTTTGATCCCAACCTGCACGAAGCCATCGGCATGGTCCCCGTCACGGACCCCAAGCAGGAACAACAGGTCATCGGGGAAGAGCTGAAGGGGTACTCCTTCAAGGGCAAGCTGTTGCGCGCGGCCCGCGTGATCGTCGGCGCCAAGTGCCAGAGCTGATGCGGGAACCCGATGGGTTACAGCACCCACCCATCGTGCCACCCCTCAATGTGGTCCTGGTCGAACCCCTGATCCCTCAGAACACGGGGAACATCGCGCGCCTCTGCGTGGGGACTGCCACCACCTTGCACCTGGTCGAGCCGCTGGGCTTCGATATCAGTGAAAAGGCCGTGCGCCGCGCCGGACTGGACTACTGGAAGGACCTGGACCTGGTGGTGCACCCCTCGTGGGACGCTTTTGTGGACTCGACGGCCGAGGGGGCTCGACTATTCGGCACCAGCAAGAGGGCCACGACGGCCTATACGGACGCCCGATATTTACCCGGGGATTACCTGCTTTTCGGCAAGGAGACCACGGGGCTTGCACCGGAGATACTCGCTTTTTTAGGGGAGCGCGTCCTGGCGATCCCGCGCCTGGGGCCGGTTCGCTCCCACAACCTCGGCAATACCGCCTCCATCGTGCTATACGAAGCGCTGCGTCAGATCACGAACGGTTTTGCGGAGGCTTCCCCATGAACAACAACGAGCAGCAGCGATTGATGTCGGGCATCCAGCCGACGGGCCATGTACACATCGGTAACCTGGAAGGCGCCATCCGCAACTGGGTCGAGCTGCAGCACGAATATCGGTCCTTCTTCAGCATCGTCGATTACCACGCCGTGACGGTTCAGTACGATCCGGCGGAGCTGGCCGGGCGGGTCGTCGAGCTGGCTCGCTGGCTGCTGGCCGCAGGCATCGACCCGGAAAAAGCCACGCTGTTCATCCAGAGCGATGTGCCACGACACACGGAGCTGTGCTGGCTGCTCAACACGGTGACTCCCATGGGCGAGCTGGGCCGGATGACCCAGTTCAAGGACAAGAGCCAGAGCAACGCCAACAACATCAACGTGGGGCTGTTCGACTACCCGGTGCTCCAGGCGGGCGACATCCTGATCTACATGGCGGGGGTGGTCCCGGTTGGGGAAGATCAGGTCCAGCACCTGGAGTTGTCCCGCGATATCGCCCGTGCATGGAATCGCCGCTATGCCACCGACGAATTCAGGCTTCCCGAGCCCAAGCCCGTATTGACGACGGCACGGCGCATCGTCGGCCTGGACGGCGCTGCGAAGATGAGCAAATCCAAGGACAACACCATCGGCCTGGGAGATGACGCCGAGACGGTGTGGAACAAGCTCCGGCCGGCCAAGACGGACGAACGGCGTCAGCGGCTGTCCGATCCGGGCGTACCGGAAGACTGCCCCATGTTCGCCTTGCACGAGATC
>CAZDDH010000221.1:0-973 GCA_964504165.1 uncultured Rickettsiales bacterium
CAGTGATGGCGACGGATTCCGGGGCTGCGACGGGGACTGCGACGACAGCGCTGCGGGCATCTACCCAGGCGCGGACGAGGGTTGTGACGGCCTCGACAGCGACTGCGACGGCGCCCCGGGGGCGCTGGAAACCGATTCCGACGGTGACGGCCTGATGGTCTGCGCCGGGGACTGCGACGACAACGACGCCGGGACCTACCCCGGCGCGACTGAACTCTGTGACGGGGCCGACAACGACTGCGACGGCATGGTCGGCGCCGGTGAGATGGACGGCGACGGAGACGGCTTCCGGCTCTGCGACGCCGACTGCAACGACGCCAACAACGCCATCTACCCCGGTGCCACAGAGGTCTGTGACGGGGTGGACAACAACTGCGACGGCAACATCGACGAGGACCAACCGGACGCTGACGCCGACGGCGTCACGGCATGCGCCGGGGACTGCGACGATAGCCTGGCCACCGTCTACCCGGGGGCCACGGAGATCTGTGACGGCCTGGACAACGACTGTGACGGCGCCTTGGCGACGGATGAGACGGACGGCGACGGCGACGGCGTGATGCTCTGCGAAGGGGACTGCAACGACAACTCCGCGGCGGTCTATCCCGGCGCTCAGGAGTCGTGCAACGGGCTCGACGACAACTGCGATGGGGTGCCAGGGGCCGACGAAACCGACGGCGACGGCGACGGATGGCTCGGGTGCGAGGGGGATTGCGATGACAGCGAACCGACCGTCTACCCCTACGCCGCTGAGTTGTGTAACGGCCTGGACGACAACTGCAACGGCGTCCCGGACGCCGACGAGGTGGACGGGGACGGCGACGGCCAGATGATCTGCGACGGGGACTGTGACGACCAGGACCAGGACATCTACCTGGGCGCACCCGAGCTCTGAGACGGCGTGGACAACGACTGCGAACGATCCAACCACGACGACGCCGACGACGACGCCGACGGCAGATACCAAGAGAGT
>CAZDDH010000221.1:983-15085 GCA_964504165.1 uncultured Rickettsiales bacterium
TCCTGGGCGCAGCCGTGCTGTGTGACGGCGTGTACTACTACTGCGACGGGTCCGTCCTGGGCGACGATGTGGACGGCGACGGGGACGGATTCCTGGGCTGCGACGGCGACTGCGACAACGGGGCCGCTACCGTGTATCCCGGCGCCCCGGAGATCTGCGACGGGCTGGACAACGACTGTGATCCGGGAACGGACGAGCTGGCAGACGCGGATGGCGACGGATACACCCTCTGTGGGGGGGACTGTGATGACGGCGCAGCGGACATCAACCCGCTGGCCACGGAGATCTGCGACGGCGAGGACAACGACTGCGATCCATCCACCGACGAGGACGCCGACGAGGACGGCGACGGCTATTCCATGTGTGACGGGGACTGCGACGACACCGATGCCTGGGTCCACGAGCAGGCAGCGGAGCTCTGTGACGGCGTGGACAACGACTGCGACGGGCTCCCCGCGGCCGACGAGCTGGACGATGACGGCGACGGTTACATGGGGTGTGACGACGACTGTGACGATTCGAATAGCGCCACCTATCCCGGCGCTCCCGAGATCTGCGACGGCCTGGACAACGACTGTGACGGCTCGGTGGACGAGGACACCGGCGACGACATGGACGGCGATGGCGTGACCGCCTGCCTCGGCGACTGCGACGACAGCGATCCGGACAGCTACCCCGGCGCCGAGGAACTATGCGACGGCGTGGACAACGACTGCGACGGCGATCTGTTGCCGGAAGAGGCGGATCTGGACGGCGACAGCTGGTCGGAATGCGACGGGGATTGTGATGACTCCGAGGCCACGGTCTACCCGGGCAACGAAGAGATCTGCGGAGACGGGCTGGACAACGATTGCAACGGCTGGGCGGATGACCGGGACGCGGACGGCGACGGATTCCTGGACGAAAACTGCGCCGGCGACGACTGTGACGACCTGGACGCCGAGGTCAACCCGACGGCCATCGAGGTCTGCGACGACGGCCACGACAATGACTGCGACGATCTGTCGGACATGATGGATCCGGACTGCGACGACGGCGACGACGACGACACGGACAGCATCGACGACGACGACGCCGCCGAGGAGTGGATCGATGAATACCTCTCCTGCGGCTGCCGGAAGGCACCCTCGCAGAGCCTGCCGTCCCTCCACCTCACCTTGCTCGCTCTATTGACCATGGCCGTCATCCTCCGCCGTCGTTGAGCCGCCACTCCTTCAGGGCTAACATAACCGCCAACGTGGGTGTGCCAGACACGTGTCGGAGAGGGAGTCGTGATGGATATCGATCTGCTCAAGGAACTGTGTGAGACCCCGGGGGCCCCGGGGCGCGAAGAACGCATCCGGGAGATCGTGATCCGCGAGCTCTCACCCATCTGCGACGATGTCTCCGTGGACGCCGTCGGCAACGTGACCTGCCTGAAGAAGGGCAGCGGCGAGGGCCGGTTCATGATGAGCGCCCACATGGACGAGATCTCGTTCATGGTCAGCCACATCAATGACAAGGGGTTCCTGCACTTCGTCCCCCTCGGAGGATTTGATCCCAAGACCCTCACGGCGCAGCGGGTGGTCGTGCACGGCCGGGAAGACCTGGTCGGGGTGATGGGCAGCAAGCCGGTCCACATCATGAGCGACGATGACCGCAAGAAGCCGCTCAAGCTCGAGGACTACACCATCGACCTGGGCCTCCCCCACGAGCGGGTCGTGGAGCTGGTCAGGCAAGGGGACGTGGTGACCCGCCACGGCGAACTGATGCAGATCGGCGACCTGCTCAACGGCAAGAGCTTCGACGACCGCATCGGCGTGTTCATCATGATCGAGGCGATGAAAGCCGCCCAGGGCTCCAAGATGGACATCTACGCGGTCGGGAGCGCCCAAGAAGAGGTGGGCATCCGCGGCGCCGGCGTGGCCGCCCGCAACATCGATCCACACGTGGGCATCGCCCTGGACATCACCCTGGCCAACGACGTGCCCTTCGCCGAGAAGCACAAGACCATCACCGAGCTGGGTGGCGGCACGGCCATCAAGGCCTTCGACTCCTCCGTGATCCCCAACTGGAAGCTGGTGGACCACATGTGCGAGCTATGCGAGGAGCGGGAGATCCCACACCAGATCGAGGTGCTGCCCCGGGGCGGCACTGATACGTCGGCGATCCAGCGGGGCGGCAGCGGGGCGGCGGCGGGCTGCATCAGCGTCCCCACGCGCTACGGACATTCGGTCATCGAGATGATCCACGGGGACGACGTGAAGGCTTCGATCCAGCTGGCGGCGGCGCTCATCGAGACCTGCGAGCACGACCGGTTCGCGCTGTAGAGCGCCACCAAGAAGTATTGACGCCCCCCCGGATCGTAATTAATCCTGTTTCTAGTGGTAGACAGGAAGACAACCATCTCAGAAAGGACTGGAACATGACTCGCTTCATGATCCCGCGCACCGCGCATTGCTCCGACGGCTGTCGGCTCATGTCCTGAGCAGGACGAAAAAAGGCTCCTCACAACGGGCCCCGGGGTTTCCTGGGGCCTTTTTTTTTTGGGGGGGGCGATCAGAAATACTGGGGTGCTTCGTGCACCACCCGCTCGGGGGCGCGACGGCTGCCATCCGTCCCCATCCAGATGGCCAGGGCGCCGATTCCCGCCTCGTGGGCGGTGGTGATGTCCTCCACCTGGAACGACACATTGGGCGCTGGCGGGACGTGGATGAACCCGCCGACGATCGACGACGACGCCTCATACTCGATGTGGTTCATCAGCAGGTAGAAGATGTGATTGCACAGGTAGGTCCCGGCGTCGTCGGAGATCATCGTCGAAGAACCGGCCGCCTCCATCGCCTCGGCCATCTCCGTCACCGGCAGTCCGGTGTCCAGCGATTCGTCCCCACCCTGCACGTTGGGTTCGCCGTTGCGGCCCACCCCGTCGTTGTCCGTCCCCTCCTGGACATTGACCGCCAGGGTCTCGAGCCGCATCGAGTTGCTGCCAGCGACCCCAGTGGCCACGACGGCGACGGGATCCAGAGTCTCGATTTCATCCAGCAGCATCATCCAGGACTCGTCCCAGACCACCGGAACTTCGATGACCCGCACGTCCAGTCCGGCGATGATCTCCTCCTGCAGCGGCCACAACGCCTCGATCGATGGATTGGTGTCGTAGGTGCCGAAGGGTTCGTATCCGCTCATCAGCAAGACGTGGGGGACCGTCAGCTCCAGGGGGACCTCGTCCACCCCGTAGCCATCGTCCACCTCGACAGTAAAGCCGTACGTTCCGCTGCCGGTGGGAGTGCCGCTGAGCACGCCGTCGTTCCCGAGCGCCAGGCCAGGTGGCAGGTCGCCATCCACCAGGGACCAGGCCTCGTCTCCCCCGGGCAGGTCCACCTCGAGGGTCGCCTCGTAGGCCATCTGGACCCGGCCGTCCGGGAGCTCGGCGGTGAGGATCAGGGGGCCGTCCACCTGCGCACAGGCGACGAGGAGCACGGGGGACAGAATGGCTGGTAGAATCCGTGGCGTCGTCATCGTTTCGGGTCTCCTCCTCTTCTATAGCATCACGGTTGGGGGGCGGACCAATGCGATGCCCATGGAAAGGGAGGCGACCTTGACTCACCGGCATCGTCGGGCAATCGGTCAACCGTCACGCAGGGATGTCATGCGCGGCCTCGGCTGCGTCGCCGCAGGGGGCGTGATGCTGGGAGTGCCCCGGAGCGCCGACGCCGAGGAAGAACAACCCGCGCCGCCACCGGTGAAGACCAACATCGATGAATTCATGGCCGTGCCCCGCGGCCCCCACGCCATCCCCGGGCCCCACCCGGGCAAGGTCGTACAGATGAGCAATCCAGCCTCATTGACCGAGGCGGGGATCGACGCCGAGGTCGTCCGTCAGATGGTCCTCGGGGGCATCACGGGGCTCACCGGCGGCAGCCTGGACGACGCCTTCCGCGCCTCGATGTCGGTGGACGACGTGGTGGGCATCAAGGTCAACCCGGTGGGTCCCCCGCTGATCGCCGTCCACCTGGAGGTGGTGGACGCCATCATCGGCTGGCTCACCACCTGCGGGCTGCCCCGCGACCACATCGTCATCTGGGATCGCTTCGACAAGATGCTCGTCGACGCGGGCTTCACCCCCGAACGGTTCCCGGGCGTGCGCATCGCTGGCCTGCAGGTCCTGGCCGAGGAGGAGGGCGAGGCCTGGCAGGATGAAGCGGGCAACCATCTCAGCCAGGGCCGCTTCGACCTGGACACCTACTACCGTGCCGACGGTGTGCTGGGCCAGACTGTGCCCGGCTACGCCAGCGACGACGAATACCTCAACCAGCACGTCTTCGCGGGGGAGCGCTCGTACTTCGGCAAGCTGGTGAGCCAGGAACTGACCAAGATCATCAACGTCGCGTCCTTCAAGAACACCGGCAACGGCGTGTCGATGGCCACTAAGAACCTCGGCTACGGCGCCATCTGCAATACGGGACGGCTCCACGCGCCCCTGTTCTTCCGGGTCTGCACCGAGGTCCTGGCCGCCCCCGTCATCCGCGAAAAGCTGGTTCTCAACATCCTCGACGGGCTCCGTGGGCAGTACGACGGCGGCCCGATGATGAACGAACCGTTCGTCTACGATCATCACTCGTTGTACTTCGCCACCGATCCTTTCGCCCTGGACATGGTCGGCCACAAGGCCATCGTGGCCAAACGCAAACAACAGAACGTGACCGTCAACGAGCACCCGCGCTACACCCAGTACCTGCATGACGCCCAGGCCCTGGGATTGGGGGTGGTGGACGATGCCAATTTGCAGCACATCGTGGTGAAGCAATGATCCCGGCCCTGCCTCTCCTCGTCGCGCTCTCGGTCTCTGTGGCACCGGCCGAGGGATTGTTGCCCGGCGGAGAGTTTTCCCCGGGTTGGAGCCGCGCGGACGAGACCGAACAGTTCGGGCCCAGCGATCTCTACAACCACATCAACGGGGGCGCCGAGTTGTTCCTGGAGCTGGGATTCGAACAGCTGACGGTCGCGCGCTACCGGGCCGGTGACGACGAACTGGTCGCGGAGCTTTACCGGATGACGGACCCCCTCGCGGCCCTGGGGATCTATCTATCCAAGTGCCACGAGGAGACGCCGGACCCGGCGCTGGGTGAACGCCACACCGTAGGCCGCTACCAGCTGGTGTTGGTCCGGGGCCGCTACCTCCTGATCCTGGACAATCGTTCGGGCAAGGAGGCGCTGCGGCCGGTCCTGCGCGCTGCGGCTGCGGACACGGCCGGCAGGCTACCGGCCCACGCCCCCGTGGCTCCCTTCGAGGTGCTCCCCACCGCGGATCGGGTCCCCGGCAGTCTGCGATTGATCCGCGGCCCACTGGGCCTGCAATCCGTCGTGACGCTGGGGCCGGGCGACATCCTCCAGCTGGACGGCAAGGTAGCCGTCTCCGCCGCGTACCGGGGAGGCGACGGGGGGACCCTGGCCAGGATCGTGGTGACCTACGACGACGCGGCCCAGGCCCGGGCCGCCCTCGCCCACCTCGACGAACACCTGGATCCACACCTCCACCCCGTGTCCCACTCCGCCGGACGCCTGGTCTACCGCGACTGGTCCGAGCGCTTCGGCGAGGTTATCGTGGAGGGCGCCCGGTTACGGATCACCACGGGCCTCGTCCAACCACCCGCCGGGAGCCCCGATGAATAGCCCCGCTGCCCATCGCTACCAGATCAACTACAGAAGCAAGCTGCGCTATCGCTTCGACGCCATGATGGCCCGGGGTGCCTCCGGCCAGTTCGCCCTGCTGGGCGTCTTCACGCTATTCCTGTCGGTGATCATCGTTGCGTCGACCCTACTGGCGGTGCTGGTGTTCGGGGGCCGGGATGGGGACACCTTCGCCGAGATCGCGACGCGGACCGGGCTGCTGCTGCTGGTGCCGGACCCGGTGGATTTCAACGAAGACGGGGCCCTGATGTTCACCTCCGGGGTCATCTCGATCATCGGCGGCCTGTTCGTCGGCGGCACGCTGATCGGCATCTTGACTGCGGCCATCGAGGGCCGCATGGACGATCTGCGCCGGGGCCGCTCGTTCGTCGCCGAACGGCACCACACGGTGATCCTGGGCTGGTCCTCCAAGGTCTTCCGCATCATCGACGAGATCGCCGTCGCCAACGAGGACCTGTCCAGCGACGTGACGACCAGCCGGGTCATCGCCGTACTGGCGGACCGGGACATGGTGGAGATGGACGAGGAGATCCAAGCCAGGGTGGGGAACCTCCGGGGCACGCGAGTGGTCTGCCGGCACGGAAGCCCCATCGTGGGGGACGATCTGCAGCTGGTGAACATCGAAGAGGCGCGCTCAGTGGTGGTGCTGTCCCAGGAGGACAAGGCCCACCCGGACAGCCACGTCGTCAAGATCCTGCTGACCATCGCCCACGTGTGCACTCATCGCGAGACCCCCCTCCCCCTCACCTCGGAGATCCGCAACACGGGGAACCGACAGCTGTGCGAGATCATCGGCAACGAGAGCTCGATCCAGGTCGTGCCCGTCATCTTCAACGCCCTGATACCCCGATTGCTGGCCCAATCCAGCCGGCAGCCCAGCCTGTCTCGGGTCTACTCCGAGCTGTTCGATTTTGACGGCGACGAGACCTACTTCACGCCCCTGGCCAGCCTGGCCAGGCATCGGGATCTGAGTGGGTCTTCCTTCCGCGACCTGCTGTTCGCCTTCGACACCTCCAGTGTCATCGGCGTGGCCCGGGGCGACGACATCCTGCTCAACCCCGATCCCACCTTTGTCTGCCAATCCGGCGACGAGGTCATCGCCATCAGCGAAGATGACACGACGGTCATCCCCAACGCTGCCGCCGAGCCGGTCATCGACCACGACGGCATCGTGGACCCGGCGACGGCGGACGAGGCGCAGGGCGAGCACAACGTCATCCTCGGATGGACCCACCACGTGGCTGCCGTGATGGCCGAGCTGGACGAATACGTGGCCCCAGGGTCCACGCTCACCGTCATCTCATCCAGCCCGGAGGCGGCGGCCGACCTCGAGGCCTTACGCGATGGGCTCAACAACCAGGTCCTCGACGCCCGCACCGGGGATATCGGCGACCCGGACCTACTGGAGTCCTTCCCGTTCGAGGAGTGCGACAACATCCTGGTGCTGCCCGACAGTCCGGCGGAGGCCAAGCCGGTCGAGGAGATCGACGCGGTCACCATCAAGAGCCTGGTCTATCTCAGGGAGATCGCCCGCAAGCGCCGCTGCAGGCTCGCCATCACGAGCCAGCTGCTGGCCAAGGAATCCAGTGACGTGGCCGAAGCGACGGGGCTGGGGGATTTTGTGGTCAGCGACGAGATCATCGGCCGCATCATCGCTCAGGTGGCCGAGGAGGCCCGGCTCAATGTCGTCTTCGATGAGTTGCTGACCCCCAGCGGCTGTGATCTCAGCTTGCAGCCGATGGATCGCTATGTCGTGATGGGCCGAGAGATGACATTCAACACGGTCGTGGAAGCTGCGCTCGCCCACGGCCAGATTGCCATCGGATATTTCCAGGGGGAGACTCTGGAGATCAATCCCCGCAAGACAGACAAGATCACGTTCGGCGAGGGGGATCGTCTGATCGTGGTGACCGCCAGTCGGAACGCGGCGATCGAGTCACCGGCGTAGGCGACGGCGCAGCCTTCGGCGCAGCTGGCCCCGCCCCGGCCTCCAGCCTGTAAAACGGAACGGTTCGTCCTGCTCATCGCCGCAACATCCATGGGGCTCGGGCTGGGCCTCCACACGCGGGGGCGGGGGTTGGGGCGTGGGTTCGTGCCGGGGACGTGCACCTGCCGAGGCCGCTACATCGGCCTCGCTCCCCACGGGGACAATGGCCTCGACCGGGCAGGCCATGATGCAGTCCTCGCAGCCGATGCATTCCTCGGCGTTGACGGCGGCCACCACGTCCTGCAGCTCGATGGCGTTCACCGAGCACTCGGGAACACAGGCGGCGCAACCAATACACTCTTCAGCGATGATCCTGACTTCCAACGGACACCTCTTATTGGCCTATATTGGCCGGCGATCAGCGGTTTTCCGGCTTCTTTTTTTTCCGTTTTGTCGTTCCACGGTTCAGAATACCGACGGAGCTATGATGAACCGAACAGCCCCGATCTGCATCCTTCTGACGCTAGCCTGCGTTTTGAGCGCCTGTCCGGGCGCTATGGAGCTAGGTGCAGCTGGCAAAGATGTCAATAGCGGTAGCAACGCCGACGACCCACCTGCCAGCGGGTTCTCCTGGGTCATCGAAGGCAAGCTGGCCGGCATGGCCCGCCCCGGTTCCAGGAATCCTATCGAGGAGGACCTGGACGCCCTGGAGGGGCTGGGCATCAAGATCCTGGTCTCGCTTGTCCAGACGCTGCCGATGACCGAGGAGCAGCTGCAACAGCGCGGCATCGAACTGCTGCACCTGCCCGTCGCTGATTTCACGGCGCCGACCCAGGCCCAGCTGCATACCTACAACAAGAAGGCCCAGGCCGCCGTCGACGCCGGCCGGCCGGTCTGCGTGCATTGCGGCGCCGGCATGGGGCGTACGGGCACGTTCCTGGCCTCCCACTTCGTCTACGACGGCTTCACCGCCGAGAACGCCATCCTCGAGATCCGCCGCTTGCGGCCGGGCTCTATCGAAACCACCGACCAGGAAAAGGCCATCTGGGACTACGCAATCAGTATCCAGCAAGGCCCCCGTGAACCTATCTTCCAGGAAGACCAGCCATGACTATCCGTACCCTCTTGTTACTCCTTCTCTGCATGACCTTCGTCAGCACGGGCTGCGAGTCCGACGACGATGACGCCGCGGACGACGACGACACCGGCGACGACGACGACGACGATACCGGCGACGACGACGACGATGACGACGACAACGACGACGACGACGACGACACGATCCCCGAGCTAAGGGGCGGCTGCGACCTGGCCACCAAGATCGGCACGTTCCAGGTCCAGCACGAGACCGATTACTCGTCGGTCTACGGCGAGGTGGCCGATGGTGTGGTGCCGGTGACCGTCCTGGAGAATGTGCTCGACGACGGGACCTGCCGCCTGCTCAAGCGCAACAACCCCTTCTGCGATCCGCCTTGTGATCCGGGTTTCACCTGTGATTTCGACGGCTCCTGCATCCCCTACCCCCTTCCTCAGGACGCCGGCACGGTGAGCATCGATGGCCTCGAGAAAGAGGTCGAGATGGTGTTCCCCAACTACTGGGACACGCAGATGCCCCATCCGCCCTTCACCCCCGGCGCCGCGATCCACCTCAACGCCGCCGGCGCCACCGTCGAGCCGTTCACGCTGCACGGCGAGGGGCTGACCCCCATCGAGATCGACGAGGAAGAGACCTGGATCGTGCGGGACGGCGAGGAGCTGACGGTCAACTGGACGCCGGCCAACGAGGAGCACACGCACATCCGCCTGCAGTTCAACATCGACCAGCACGGCAACACCCCCATCACCCTGTTCTGCGACCTGGATGACACCGGCACCTACAATGTTTCCGTGGAGATGCTCGAGGGTCTCATCGGCAACGGCGTCTCCGGATTCCCCAGTGGCAAGGTCTACCGGCAGACCCTCGACAGCGTCGAGATCGACGGTGGTTGCGTCGAATTCCAGGTGTACTCCCACATCGTGGGTAATCTGCAGGTGGAAGGCCACATCCCCTGTGACGAACCGGACGACTGCCCCGAGGGCATGGAGTGCGACTACGCCACCAACACCTGCATCTGACTCGAGTCTGATCGGAGCCCGGCCGCTTACTGAACGCAGGCGGCCATCGTCTCGAAGTCCCAGCACCCCAGTTTGACGTCCTTGCCGTCCACCTCGAAGTGGAAGGTCTTCTCCTTGCCTTCCCTCGCCGTGCAGACCAGCCGGATGGTGTGTTGGCCACCCGCGACGGGGTATTGGCGGAGGATGATGTCCGACTCGATGAGCGTGCCGTCCAGGTAGATCTCGGCCCAGGGGCGAGTGCGCAGCGTTACGGTGCCCGGCTGGGCCGGTGGCGGTGGGGGCGGCTCCTCGACGACAGGTTCCGTCTCCGTCTCCATTTTCGCCTCCGTCTCCGCCGGGGTGTCCGGTACGAAGGGCTCGGGAGGTGGGGGATCCGCGGCAGGGGGATCGGCCGGTGTGGGTTCCGTCGGATCGGCGATCGCGCCGGGCTCCACGGCGGGCGTCGGCTCATCGGAGACGGGCGTTCCCGGGATCTCGTCCCTGGTCTCCTCTGCGCCGTCCGCCCCGGCCACCGAGTCCCGCCCCGGCTCCCCACCGGAGATGACGCTGTACCCGACCACGGCAAGCAGGACGATCGTGAGGACGGCCACCACCGGCAGGACGAGCCGCTTCCAGCCGGCCGAGACGTTGTACCCGGTGAATTCAGACGGCTCGCTGGGGGCGCTGGGCCCGCTGGCAGCCTCGGGCCGGCCGGACTCTCGCGGCCCCGAACCCTCCCCACTGAAGGTGCCGCGGAAGCCTCTCCAGTCCCCCGCAGAACCCCTCGAGCTAGAGGACGAATCCCTGGGCCCGCTGACGCTCTCCATGGACAGATCGGAGTTGGCAGGCATGCCGCTGCCGGTGCTCCCCTGGGTACGGGTCAACTCGACCGCGGGCTTGAGGCGAGCGATGACCTCGGCCATGTCCGCCTCTGGCGGGTATTCCTGGCCCAGCTTGCGGATGTCGGCGGCCATCGCCCGCGCATCTTCGTAACGATCCGTCGGCTCGATTTGGAGGGCACGTTCGAGGATCGGCCGGCACCCCGGCATGGCCGCCTCGGCCCCCTCCATCCGATCCCGCGGGAGCTCGGCGGTGATCTGCGGCGAGATGTCCTGGATCGTCTCGCCAGCGTAGAAACTCCGCGCGGTGATCAACTCGTACAGCACGAGCCCCAGGGAGTAGATGTCCGACTGGGGGGTGAGCATCCCGTCCCCGGCCAGCTGTTCGGGAGACATGTAGCGTGGCGTCCCGGTGGCCGAGGTCACCTTACCCACGCCGTAGAGGTTCGACGCCGCCTTGGCGATGCCGAAATCCAGGATCTTCGCGGTGCCTTCCATGTCGACGATGATGTTGGTGGGTTTGAGATCCCGGTGAACCAGGTTCAAGGGCCCCATCCCGTCACGGAAGTTGTGGGCATAGTGCAGCCCCCGGCACACCTGGGAGGCAATATCGATGATGGCGAACCCGGGCAGCATCACACGGCGCTGGCGGCACAGCTCGATGATCTCCCGCAGGGTGATGCCGTCGACGTACTCCATTGCCAGGAAGAACTGCTTGCTGACCTGCCCGAACTCCAGGATGTCGACGATGTTGGCGTGATGCAGCAATCCGCCAATGCGGGCCTCGTTGATCATCGATTCGACGAAGGTCGGTGCCTTGTCCACCAGGTGGGCACGCAGCTTCTTGATCGCCAGCCGCTTGGAGAAGCCCATCGGCCCGGGCAGCAGGGCCTCGTAGACCACGCCGAAGCCACCTTCGCCGATCTTGCGCACGATGCGGAACTTGCCGAAGTGGGTGCCCTCTTCGGTCAGTCCTTCGGGGTTGGGAACATCGACCATTACTACTGATGATACCAAGGTTTCAGGGGATAGATGCCCGATAGCCGAGTATTGTGACGTTGCTGGGATTCGGCCCGAGCATTCGCTCCCCGAATTCGCTCTGTTGTGGTAGTCATGTCGAATCCTGCGCAAGGTGTTTGGCGCGGGTGAGGTGGAGTTCAGTGTCCGACGACAAGCCCATCATCGAGGACGCCTCGGTCCTGACTGGAGAGGACGGACAGCGCGTCCTCTTCGACCGGGCGCTGGGCATCGGACGCCACCCGTCCAACGATCTGGTTCTCTCCCACCCCGAGGTCAGCGGTTACCACGCCCTCATCGAGTGGGAGCCACGGGGCTGGCGCCTCCTGGACCTGGGGTCGAGCAACGGCACCACCGTCAACGGGCGGCGCATTCAAGGGCCCAAGATCCTTTCCATCGGCGACGTCATCCGGTTGGGGGGCGTCAGCGCATGGAAGGTCGTGGCTCTCGCTGAACCGGACGCCACCGACCCCGAGCTACAAGCCCTGGGCCTGGAACCGACGGTACGGCCCGAAGTGGCGACGTACGAGCTGGACCTTCACCTGGCGTTCGATGGCCCGGGCACGGGCACCATCCGCGTCGTCGAGTCCGGCGGTGAGTGGACGGTCCGCACCCGCCAGCGCTTCGTCCTGCTCTACCTGCTGGCGCAGGCAGCCGGTGGCTGGGTCAAGGACGAGGACCTGAAGGTCAAGTTGTGGGGACGCCTGGGGTCCGTCGATCTCGACCGCTCGGCATTGAACAAGCTGATCCACGACACGCGGCGGATGTTCGTCGCCAACGGTACGGACGGTCGGATCCTCGAGAAGCGGCGTGGCATGACCCGCCTCAAGCTGGATCCGGCACAGCTCCACGCGGTGCCGTCCGCCCACGCTCCGGCCAAGCCGTCCTCCGACAGCTAACAGCCGTTCCCCGGAAACACGCCCGCATCGCGGTCGTGGCAGTCCATCCCCGGAGAGGTTCCTGCGTCGTAGGCTCCGGGCAACCACCACTCGTGATAGCCGTCCTGATCCAGATCCCAGCCATCCGCACCGCCACCGCCGTAGATCCCAATATCCGAGTCGCCTCCGTCCGGATCCGACGTGAAGTTCCCCCCTGCGTCGATCAGCGGTGACCCGGCTTCGAGGTGCACATCCCAGTACAGCGGATCGGCGTCCGTGGTGTCGGTGAGCTGTGGATCGACGGAGACGTTGCCGTTCGAGCCCGTGGGGTCGGGCATGCCGTTGTAGTCGTTGGGGGTGTTGCCGTGGACATCGCAGTTGCGGATCACCGCCATGCCGCCCTGCCCGGCACTGACACCGCCGCCGCTGGATGCCGTGTTCTCCGCCACGATGCAGTTGCGCATCGTCATCGATGCTGCCTGGACCAGGAGCACCCCGCCGCCACCGCTCCCGGCGTCGTTGGCCAAGAACACCGAGTTGGTCGCGGTGTAGTTCCCGCCGCCCAGCATGACTCCCGCCCCGTCCATGGTCGCCACGTTTTCGTAGAAGGCCGCGTTGGTCAGGTCCACCGTCGCCCCTGCCGAGTGCAGCCCACCGCCCCTCTCCGCCGAATTCTGCGAGAAGATGGCGTGATCGAACGTCGAGGAAGAGCCGGCGTCGCAGGACGCGCCTCCCCCGCTGTTGTTCGCCTGGTTGTCCTTGAACACACCGTTGTCGACCGTGACGATGGCGGTGCCATCGACGCTCAACCCGCCGCCGCTGGCGGAGGCGATGTTCCCGTCGAACTCGACAGCCGTGAGGGTGACAGACGACTGCTGGATATGGATCCCAGCACCGTTGGAGGCCGTGTTGCCGGACACGAGCAGATCCTCGAGGACCGGGGTGCCCCCGTCGATGTGGATGCCGCCACCGTCGACGTTGGCTTCGTTCCCGATGACCGCCAGCGACCGCAGCGTGGGTGACGCCGAAGCCAGCGAGATGCCCGCACCGTCTTGCGCGGTACATCCGGTGATGGTGAACCCCTGGAACAGGGTCCCGGCTCCTTCGCCGTTGTCCAGCCGCACGCCCGTTCCGCTGCCCTGGCGATCGATAATGGTCAAACCCAGTCCCCCGAGCCCGATCACCGAGATCTCCTTACCACTGAAATCCACACCATTGGTGTAGGTGCCGGGTTCTACACAGACCACATCGCCGTTGCTGGCCTGGTTGATGGCGGCGTTGATCGTGTTGTAGGGCGTGGGAACGGTCAGGTCACAGTCCACGCAGTCCTCGTCCACCGTGCCGTCGCAGTCGTTGTCGTGGGCGTCGCAGACCTCCGCCGCGCCCGGATTCGACAACCGGTCGGTCTCCTCGCAATCGCCGGAACACTCGTCCAGGCCGTCACCGTCATCGTCCACCTCGTCGCCGTGCAGGGCGCCGTCACAGTCGTTGTCCACATAGTCGCAGTCCACCTCGGCCGCCCCCGGATGGACCGCGGCGTCGTTGTCGTCGCAGTCTCCGTCGCAGGGCAACACCCCGTCCCCATCGAGGTCGTACTCGTCGGCTCCCGTCCCTCCGTTGCAGTTGTTGTCGAGGCCGTCGCAGATCTCGGTGGCGCCGTCGTAGGTGTTGGGG
>CAZDDH010000222.1:0-15054 GCA_964504165.1 uncultured Rickettsiales bacterium
GGGGATATCCCCGTCACAGTCGTTGTCTTCCCCGTCGCAGATCTCATCGGCGCCGGGATAGGTGTCGGGGTTGTTGTCGTCGCAGTCCTCGTCCTCGGTCCATCCATCGCCGTCGTTGTCGACCTCGACCGCCGAGTCGTCGTCGTCATCCGCCGAATCGTCGTCGTCGTCGTCGTCATCGTCCGTGGTGTCGTCGTCGTCGTCGCTGGTGTCGTCGTCGTCGTCGTCCATGGCTGATGTGTCGTCATCGTCGTCTGGGTCGGGGCAGCCAAGGACCAGCAGCAGTCCGCAAAGCAGGGTGATGAGGGAAAGCTTGCGCCTTAGTTCGTGTGCCATTCGGACCTCCCGCTTCGCCGGTTCCCCGCATGGATTGTATGGGGCTCACGAGGCCTTTGCCCCGATGTAGGGAACTCCGCGAATAGATCAATTTTGACACGTGGCTGACAAAAAAAGATACCCAAGAAAGCGTAAAAGCCGGAGAAACGGCGGACGGATCAGTCGATGGTCGCCCGCCAGGCCGCATCGACCTCTGCAGCGCTCATGCCCAGCTCCGTGGTCATGGCGGATTCCAGATCGCCGGCGACGTACAGCTCCTTGACCACATCCATGCCCCAGCCATCACGCAGGAAGCCGGCGAAGTGGCCGGCCAGGGGGTAAGTCAGGGTGTCGTCGTAGTCCCAGAAGGCGTCGATGAGCTCTACCAGCGGCGGGATGTCGCCGGCGTCGAGGAACTGGGCCGCCCAGTCGTCCAGCGGCTGGCCCCACCAGACGCCGTCCACCATCACCGCCAGGCCTTCGCCCATCAGCGCATAGCTGGTGTCGCCCACGCGGTGGTAGGCCACGATGTGCACGTCCTCGTGGGCGCCGACGAGCTGGACCTGGCCGTTGTATACGCCGTGGACCTCGTAGTTCATCGCGTTGGCGTGGCCGTTGCCGTCGTTGCCGGTGACGTCACCCTTGGTGGCGTTGTCCGGGTAGAAGTACCAGTCGATCTTGCGGTCCAGGGCGCTCACCTCCAGCTGGTCGAGGATGGTGCCGTAGGCGGTCTCCTGGATTTCGGCGATGGCGGCGATGTCATCGGCCGCGTCCGAGTCGGGGAGGTAATGGAAGAGGTGGTGCTCCCCCTCGGTGGTCTCCAGGGAGTCGACCCATGCCTCCCAGCCGGCGCGGTAGTCGTCCGCCCAGGGCGGGTAGAATCCCCACACGTCGCCGTCGCGGCACAGATCCCCTTCCAGGTGCAGGGTCCAGCTGCTGTGCAGGGCCTGGAAATCACGGGCGCCCGTTTGAACGGTGAAGGTGGCATAGGAGCCGTCGCGGGAGTTGCCCACGTAGAGCAGCACCCATGCGCCGGCGGCGAAGGGGCTGGGGTGGACCAGGGCGATGCCGTTGGCGGCGCCGTCCCAGCGGTATCCGCCAAAGAAGAAGCCGTCTTGTTCGAAGTACACGGGCAGGGAGCCGTTCATCTCCACCAGCAGCGGGTTGCTAGCGGGATGGCCGATGACGAAGAGGTTGTGTTGCAGGTCGTCATCGGTGAGGTCTTCGTAGGCCACGATCTGGAAGTCGTCCACATACTCGCTGTACCAGCCGAACACCTGCTGGGCCAGCTGGGCGTCCTCGGGGGTGTCGCCGTGTACCAGGATCCCGTTGCCCGATTGGTACCAGTCTCCGAAGCCACCGCTCTGGGTCGCGTCACAGGCCTCCACCACACCCCAGCTGCTGTCCACCGGCCCGTCCGAGTCATCATCGTCGTCGTCATCGGAGACGAATCCGTCGTCCGCATCGTCGTTGCCGCAGCCGGCTGCCACGACCAGCGGGGCGGCCCACAACAGGGCGGTCAGCAGCAGGGCGAGCTCGTCGCGCATGGGCACCTCGATTCTCGATCCAGGGTACCACCGCCTCCCACGCGCGCCGGGTCTATATAAATCCCGTCCATTCGGGGCGCTGAGCCCCACTGATAAAATGCACGGGTCCGGTGTGGATTCGGGTGGTGGGATGAGGGAACGGCCCCGTTTGGGGCGCGAACAAGGGAGAGACCATGAGAGTGACAACCTACCTGGGATTCCTCGCTGCGGCGGGGATCCTGGTGCTCGGCTGCGAGTCGGGCCCGGGCGGACCGGGTGATTCTGCCAACGAACCGGACACGGACGGTGACGGGCTGTACGACTCCTTCGAGGAGGAGATCGGCACGGATCCGGAGGCCGAGGACTCGGATGGCGACACCTTCGCGGACGGCGAGGAGTACCTGTCCTACTTCCTGCCCTGGGACGAGGCCGACTACCCCCGCACGGGTGACTACCCGCGCTATGCCCAGACGGACGACATCTCCGCCACCGGCATCGAGGAGGGGGACACGGTCTCCGACTTCAGCGTGGAGGACCAGTACGGCGACACGATCCATCTCTATGAGTTCTACGGCAACGTGATCCTCATCGAGATCAGCGCCGATTGGTGAGGCGGCTGTCAGTCTGCGGCGCAGACTGCCAATGCCGAGTACACCCAGCGTAAGGACCAGGGCTTCATCCACATCGAGGCGCTGACCGATGGCGACATCGCGGCCTGGGCCGACCAGTACGGCTTGACCCATCCGGTGGTCGCCGACCCCAGCCAGGCCATCGCCGGTGACTACATCATCGCCGAGGGCGGCAGCTACGGGCTGCCAAACTACTCGGTGCTCGACCGCAACATGGTGATGCAGGCCAAGTACGTGGACCACTCCACCGCCTTGGCCCTGGCCGACGACCTGCTGGCCGACGATCTCCCCGACGTGGACTGGCCCATGCCCGACGAGGTGGCCGGCGACGATGACGACGACGATGACGACGAGGCCGGGGACGACGACTCGGCCGCTGGTGACGGGAGCGGTAGCAATCCGTTCGGTGTGGGCGACGGCGGGACGGGCGACTCCGCCTGTTCCGTGAGCCGTACGGCCACGGCGTCCCCGTCCCTGGCGATCCTGATCGTCCCGTTGGGCCTGCTGGCCCTCCGCCGCTTCCGCCACTGACCCTGCCGCACCCACAGTGGTATCGTCTCCTCCTGGAGACCCGACCATGGCACGCCTGGTGTTCCCCTCGCTGACGATACTGACCTTCATCGCGCTGAGCGGCTGCCACGAGGACGTCCTCCGCGTCCCCGGCGACTGTACGACCATCCAGCGCTGCATCGACCGGGCTTCGGAGGGCGGGCTCGTGTCCGTCGAGGCTGGGACCTATGCCGAGAATCTGGTCTTCACCGGCCGGGCGCTCCATCTGGTCGGGGTCGAAGGCCCGCAGCAGACCATCATCGATGGCGGGTACGGGGAGCGGGTGGTGGTGATCCACGAGGGGGAGGGCCCGGACACGGTGCTGGAAGGGTTCACGCTGACCCACGGCGGTGACGCCGCCCTCGGGCGTGACGGGGGAGGCCTCTACATCCGGGCCTCGTCGCCGACGCTGACCGACCTGGTGATCGCGGACAACATCGCCGGGGATGACGGGGGTGGAGTCTACATCGCCGGGGACGCTTCGCCGCTGCTGACGCGCGTGCATGTCACCGGTAACTCGGCGGTTTTCGATGGTGGTGGGATCTGCATCAAGGACGGCGCCTCGCCCACCCTGGAGCAGGGGATCGTGACGGGCAACTCTGGCGGCGATGACGGGGGCGGGATCCATTCGGAAGGCAGCACGGTGACGTTGCGCAACGTCCTGCTGGCGGACAACCACGCTGGCTTCGGCGGCGGGATGTCCATCGACGCTTCCCAGGACACCCTCGAGAACGTCCGGATGACGGGCAACGACACCACCATGGACGGGGGCGGTGTACGACTGTCCGGCGGGGCCCAGGCGACGGTAACCAACGGGATCTTCGCGGGCAACAGCTCGGGGGACGACGGGGGTGGTGTGCGCCTCAGCGCCCTGTCCATGCTGACGCTGACGAACGTGACCATCGTGGGCAACGATGCCGGTGACGGTGGCGGCGGGATCGACCTGCGGGACGCATCGTTGACCATGACCAACGCGATCCTGGCGGGCAACACCGCCGGCCTGGACGGCGGGGGCATGGCCATCGCCGACGATGTGGTGGACGTGGATGTGAGCTACACGATCGCCTGGGGCAACCTGCCCGACGACTACCTGGGCCAGGATCTGAGCACCCTCGAAAGCAATCAGGCCCTCGACCCCCAGCTGCTCGCCACCGACGACGCCGATCCCACCCTGTGGGACCTGCACCTCGGCTCCGTCAGCGAGGCCATCGATGCGGGGGATCCGGGCGTCACCGATCCCGACTCCTCGGTGTGCGATCCGGGGGCCTACGGCGGCCCGGGGGCGGCCAGCTGGGATCTGGACTGGGACGGCTTCCCCGAATGGTGGCTACCTGGAGCGTACGATTACTCGACGTCCCCGGAGATGGACTGTGACGACCAGGACGAAGAGGCGACCCCGACCACCTGCCAGGCCGGCTAAGCTCCCGCCAGTTCGTCCAGCAGCTGCTGCATGGTGCCGGTGTCCGTGTCGTCGATGACGTGGACCGGCTCTCCTGGCTCTTCAACGGCGGGCGTCACCACGGGCGTGGTGGACGCGGGCGTCGCTACGGTTGGGGTGGCGTACGAGGGGCTGGGTACGGGACGGCCGGCCGCGGGGGTTCGGGCGCCCATCTGGGGTAGGGCCACGTCCGCTTCCACCGGGGGCGTGTTGTCCGGGCCCGCCAGGTCGTCGAGGGAGCGCCAGTTGCGCTTGGCGTCCAGCCATCGGCGGTAGCGCTCGAAGGTCCACATGCCGTCCCCCGCGCCGGTCTCCATGGCGGTGGTCAGTTTGAAGAACTTGCCCCCGCGGATGGCGTGACGGACGGCGTCATTGACCATCAGCAGTTCGCATTCGGGCACCCGCAGCCCTGCGTCTTCCCGGTAGACCAGGCGTTGATTGAGCACGGCCAGCAGGCAGTCGGCCAGCTGGGAACGCACGCTGTCCTGGGCATCGGAGGGGAAGGCGGCGACGATCCGTTGCAGCGCTTCGGTGGCCGAAGAGGAGTGCATCGTGGCCAGCACCAGGTGGCCCGTCTCGGCGGCGTCGATGGTCAGCTGGATGGTGCGCGGACGGCGCATCTCGCCCACCATCAGCACGTCCGGGTCCTCCCGCAGGGCATCCAGCAGGGCCTGCTCGAAGGAGGGCGTGTCCCGCCCCACCTCCCGCTGGCGGATGAAGGCCCGGCGGGGCCGCAGGTGGTACTCGATGGGATTCTCGATGGTGACCACGTGCTTGGGCCTGCCCCGGTTGACCTGCTCGACGAGGGCCGCCAGGGTCGTGGTCTTGCCGGATCCGGTGGGCCCGCACACGAGTACCAGGCCGTGGGCCGGGAGGGCCAGCTTGGCGATATCCGGGTGCAAGTTCAGGTCGTTGACGGTGGGCTGATAGCCGGCCAGCAGCCGGATGGCCATACCCAGCCCGTGGCTCGTGGCCATCACGTTGATGCGGCACTGGACGCCCTGCAGCACCCTCGATGCATCGAAGGAGCGGCGCTCGACAAATTCGGACCACGAGGGGCCCACCACCTGGCGAGCTGCCTCCAGCACGACGGCCCCGGGCACCGGTTCCCCCACCGTGTGCAGGTCGCCATTCATCCGCATCGCCAGCGGCATCCCGGCCTCCACGTGCAGGTCGCTGGCACCCTGCTGGCGGGCCTGTTTGATCCAGCCGTTCAACATCGTTCGCCTCCCGTCGACGTCATGGAGACGGAGGAGTTGCAACGGGCGTACCAACGGCGGGAGCGGCCGAATCACCGGTTCACAGGGGGGCGTGATCGGGGGCGGTGGACAATCTGTCGGGGAGGAAAGGTGCGGTGTGACAGCGAGTCACTGCGCCGGGAATCTACTGGACGACGAGCTCCACGTCGTCGATGTACCAGCCCAGGTCTGTCACCCCGCGGTCCGAGGCGAACACGAAGCGGAAGGTGAACTCGTCGGTGAGGAAGCGGCTGTCCAGCTGGGCCTCGACTTCACGCCAGGCCATGCCGTCGATGACGGCGGACCAGCCATTGGAACCTTCGATGGAGGCGTCGCCGGGGCACTCGGAGTAGTTGCCCTCGATGGGGCCGGTGTAGGTGTGTGAGGTGCTCACGTCGTCCCAGCTGGCACCGCCGTCGTCGGACATCTGCAGGAGCCCGCCGTCGTAGTTGGCCTCGGTGCCGGCCTCGAACTGGTAGTAGTGCCAGAACATGACGTAGACGTCCTTGCCCTCCTCTTCGCAGGCGGTGAGATCGAACACGGGGGCGGCCAGCGCGCCGGCCTCGCAGTTGTCGTACTCGCCATCGAGGTTAGTGCCCCAGCACTCGCTCCCCGAGTGGCAATCGCCGTGCTCCGTCTCGCCCAGGTCCCACGGATCGTCGTACCCCGTGTCGGTGACGGACGACGAGAATCCGTCGGCACCGGATTCAAAATCGAAGAGCTGTACGATATCGGCGCAGGCGTTGCCGTTGTCGTCGTCATCGGCGGCATCATCGTCATCCCCCGTGTCGTCGTCGCCCGGGTCGTCCATTCCGCCAATATCCAGGTCGCCGACGCAGCCTGACTGGGCGAATACGAACGTCAGCGCCAGCATCAGGATCATCCAATTCGTGGTCCATTTCATGGTGTTTCTCCAATAAGATCGCCGGGATTGGACAGGGAGTTTATCAGCCCAGCTCCGGCATCTTGCCAGGAGTTTGCAAATTCCGAATCCCCATTCATTCATGCGTGGGATGCCGGCGGAACGCCGCCACGACGATGGCGACGGCCGCTGCCATCAGCAGGGCCGCGGCAAAAAAGGGTGCTCCGGGGAGCTCCATCCAGGCCTCGTCGCCGGAGAAACGGGCGAACAGTTCGGTGGACAGCAGGGGTGCAAACACTGCGGTCAGGGCCACCAGCGAGGTGAGCGCTCCCTGGACGGCACCCTGCTCCCGGGAGGGCACGGCACCGGCGACGATCCCTTGGATCGCCGGCCCGCCGATGGCGCCCAGTGTGGCGAAAGCGATGACCGCCAGCATCATCCACGGTTCGGCCGCCAGCCCGTAGAACACCATCCCAATCCCCGAGATCACCGGCCGCCGGCCCACGCGGTCGGAGAGAGCGCCCAGCACGGGCGCGAACAGGAACTGCATGGCCGCGAAGGACGCGATGAGCCAGCCGAAGATGCGCGAGGCCTCGCTCGCGTCCCCGCCGCGGAAATCGATGACCAGCTGGGGCAGCACAGGGATGATGATGCCCAGCCCGAGCACGTCGAGGAACATGGTGATGAGGATGAAGACCATCCCCGCCTGACGAATGCGGGCCATGGGTCAGTCTGGGTCTCCCGGGGGCGAAGTCAATGTGGATGGGGAGAACGGGCGATCAGTAGGGCACGTTGCACTGCCCATAGGAATTGCTGCCCCAGCACGACAGCGTGCCGTCGGTCTTGAGCCCGCAGCAATGGTCGTGGCCGCACGAGACGTCCTGGAAGGACTCGGCTGGCGGGTTGGACTGACCGGAGCTGCCCCCCCAGCAGACGATATCGCCGGCGGTGTTGAGGGCGCATGTGTTGAGGATCCCTGCAGCGATGAGGGTGTACGTGTCCGCGGGCACGTTGCACTGGCCAACGCCGCTGTAGCCCCAGCACTCGACGGTACCGTCCGCGGCCCGGGCACAGGAGTGGAAACCGTGCGCGTCCACGTCGACGAACACCCCGGCGGGGGGGCTGTTGACGCCGTAGGAGTCGCCGCCCCAGTGGAGGATGGCGCCGCTGGTGTGGACGGCGGTGCTGAAGGCGTGCCCGGCGGTGATGTCCATCAGAGGCCCGGCCGGGGCGTTGAGCTGGTCGTGGTTGTCGGCACCCCAGCAGGTGGGCTCGCCCGCCACGTCCAGGGCGCAGGTGAAGCCCATCCCGGCGGCCACCTCGACGAAAGTGCCCTGGGGGGCGTCGCACTGGCCCTGGGAGTTGTTGCCCCAGCACTCCAGCTCGTTTTGGGTGTTGAGGCCGCAGCAATGGAACTTGCCGCAGCTGATGCGATAGAAGGTGCCCCCCGGCGGGGTGGATTGCCCCGAGTCGTCCCGGCCCCAGCAGGCGATGGTGCTGTCGGACTGGATGGTGCAGTTGTGGTCGCGGCCGGTGTCCAGCTGCTCACCGCACCACTCGTCGATGTCGCCGTCGCAGTCGTTGTCGTTGCCGTCGCCGCAGATCTCCAGCGCGCCGATCGTGTGGGGGTCGTTGTAGTCGGTGTACACCGAGGACTCGGTGAAGCCGTCGCCGTGGTTGTCGGTCTCGGTCTCGTCGATGATGCCGTCGCAGTCGTTGTCCATCGTGCCGTCGCAGATCTGCGGAGCGCCGGGATAAACGTCGGCGTTGTTGTCGTTGCAGTCCTCGTCCTCGGGGTAGCCGTCGCCGTCGTTGTCCACGGGGCCGGTGTCGTCGTCATCGTCATCGGCCGAGTCGTCGTCATCGGCCGAGTCGTCATCGACGACGTCGTCGTCGTCCTGGGACGTGTCGTCGTCCCCGGTGTCGTCATCGAGGGCATCGTCGTCGTCCTGGGTGCAGCCCAAGGGGTAGGCGACGAGCGCGCCGAGTAGCGCGATACACAGCAGCCATCGGGTGGAGTACGTCATGGTCACCTCGGCTGTGAGGTTACCATCTGGATCGCGGGTCACCGAATGATTCAGGTGTCGGGCGGCGGGTCCACGGCGATATCGGTCAGGTAGGTGTTGCCCAGGATATTGACCACCGTATCGTGGATCTGTTGCTCGACCGAACGCATCGGGCAGGCATCGCAGTCCCTGCACGCCGGCTCGTTGAGCAGGCAGCGGGGCTGGGCCAGGGGGCCATCTGTCGCTTCCCAGACCGCCAGCAAGCTGATTTCTTCGGGCTTGCCGGCGATGGAAAATCCACCCTTGGGTCCCCTGGTCGAACTGAGCATGCCCACCTGGGCCACGCCCGTGATCACCATTCCCACGTGGGCGACCGAGACAACCCAGCCCCAAGCCAATTTATTGACCGTGAGGGGGCGCTTCGCCGCAGCCATCAGCGTCATGGAGTGGATGGCCAGCGAGGCGGCCTCCGAGATTCTGAGAAGACGGTCCATACAACGTTCTCCCTTGAGGGACACCACCTATCGTACACGATTTCGTGGATATAGGTATTCAGGATTCAGTTTACCTGTATAATGCGGGGAATAAACACCATCGAATAAGTAGATGAGGGCGGCGAGGCACCACATGACCGCAACGACACTCGAACGAATCCAATCCAAATCCGCGGCCGAGAGGCTCCTGATCGGGCTGGCAGACAGCGATCTCAAAGGTATGACCGATCCCGTCACGATTGGCCAGGCCGTATGTACGGCCATCCGTGTGGCGGAGATGCTGGCCCTCCACGGTCTGGATCCGGTGGTCGGGCAGTATCCAGCAACCATCCAGGAGCTGTTCAGCCGCCCGCGTCATCCGGAGCTGGACGTATCGGATGCGTTTATCGATCCCGCTGGGTACCTGGATTTCCTGGATCTGCTGGAGATGCTCAGCGACGAGAGCCTCAGCTGCATCTCCCCCCGACTCTACAGGGGTTGGCAAGACCGGATCCAGGCGCGCCGTGATGCCCGTCGCATCACGACCGAGACGCTGGGGATCACGCTGTCAGCCGACGAGCGTGACAGCTTGCTGCCGGCCCTGGCGCTGAGGAACCGGCTCCAGATCGTCCCGCTGCCGCTGGCCGTCTCCGCGGACGAGATCCGAGCCCTCTTCCCGCCGCTGGCCAAGCTCATCGACCAGCTGGCCGATGACGATGCGGTGTTCGGCGACCTCACCTTGAACGCCCTGTCCTGACCGCGGATAGCCAGAGATCCACTTCTGGCTGATGGCCCGATGGCAAATCTGAGGCAGGGGGATCGTGTAGCCGTCATCGGAGGGGGCCCGGCGGGGTCCTTCTTCGCGCTGCATCTGATCCACCAGGCGCGCCAGCGCGGGTTGGAGCTGGACGTCTGCATCTACGAGCCCCGGGATTTCACCGCGCCGGGCCCCGCCGGCTGCAATCGTTGCGCGGGCATCCTGTCTTCGAGGCTGGTCCACGGCCTGGCGCGCCTGAATGTGCTGCTGCCCGAGACGGTGATCCACAACCGCATCTCGTCGTACTGCTTGCACACCCCCCATGGCACGGTGGAGGTGCCCCAGCCCCACCCCCACGAACCGATCTTGACGGTCTTCCGTGGAACGGGACCGCGTCGATCGGGTGGCGACCGCCGGGTCGGCTTCGATCAGTTCTTGCTGGACGAAGCGGAGAGCCGGGGAGCGCGGCGGATTGCTGCCGCCGTCGAGGAGGTGGGCCTGGACGGGATCCGCCCCAAATTACGTACCGGGGATGGGGAATGTGAGGCGGATCTGCTGGTGCTGGCGGCCGGGGTGAACACCCGGCTGATGAAGACGCTGCCCGGCCCCTACCTGCGGCCGCCGACCCTGCGCATGGCCCAAGACGAGGTGTGGGCCGGGGCCGACGCCATCCGTGAACGGCTGGGCAACTGGGTCCACGTCTTCTTGCAGCGGGACAGCGGGCTGGTGTTCGGTACCCTCGTCCCCAAGGGGGACTTCATCAGCGTCACGTTGCTCAGCAGCCCCCAGCGGCCAGTGACGATCCAGCAGTTCCTGGAGCATCCCCAGGTACGTCGGTGGCTCCCCGAAGGGGGGACCCAGTGTTGCGGCTGCCGGCCGCGCATTCCCCTGGGCCCGGCCAGGCAGCCGTACGGCGAGCGCCTGGTGGCCATCGGTGATGCGGCGGTTTGCCGGCTGTACAAGGACGGGATCGGTTCGGCCTTCCGCACGGCCCGGGCCGCGGCCCGCACGGCGGTGCAGGCGGGCGTCGGCGCGCGGGAGTTCCGCAGGCACTACCTGCCGGTGTGCCGGGATACGGCCCGGGACAACACCTACGGACGGATGCTGTTCGGCCTGCAGGACCGCATCAAGGGATCCCGCCGTCTGTTCACGCTCCAGGCGCAGGTCATGCTGCGGGAAAACAACGCCCCGTACCCCGACCGTCACATGGACCAGATCAACTGGGGCATGTTCACCGGCGCTCACTCCTACCGCCGCATCTTCCGCAAGTTGTTCGCGCCGAGGCTGTGGCTCTCGTTTGCCGCGGCCGGAGCATCGCTGATGACCAGGCGCCCCCAGGAGGAGACCGTGGCACGTTCCATCCCCACCCGCCGGGTGCTGATCCTGGGCGGAGGATTCGCGGGCGTGCCCACGGCGCTACGGCTGGAGAAGCTGCTGGGCTCGGATCGCTCCGTCTCCATCACCCTCGTCAGCGACGAGAACTACACGTTGTTCACGCCGCTACTCTCCGAGGTGGCCACCGGCGGCATCGAAACCCGCCACATCGCTGCCCCCATCCGCCGGCTCAGCGGGCATCGGCGATTCGACTTCATCCAGTCCCGGGTGAAGGCCATCGATCTGGACCGGCGCCAGGTGAGCACCAGCTGCGGCACGCTGGATTACGACGTGCTGGTGCTCGCCCTGGGCAGCGTCACCGATCAGCGGGCCATCCGGGGCAAGGAAAAGCACGTGCTGGGGCTCAAGACCTTGCAGGACGGCATCGTGCTGCGCAACCACATCATCCGCATGTTCGAGACGGCCTCTGCGCAGCCGCAGTTGGCCTCCGAGCTGCTGACCTTCGTGGTGGTGGGGGGCGGTATCACCGGGGTGCAGCTGGCCGCCGACGTCAATCACTTCGTGCGCAACTACCTGCCCCGCGACTACGTCCGGATCCATCCGGATCGCACGCGCGTGCTGCTGGTGCAGGACGACGACTCCGTGCTCCCCGAGTGGGAGACCAAGATGGCCAACGCCGCGCGCAGGGCCCTCGAAGGCCAGGGCGTCGAGGTCTTCACCGGCGCCGCGGTGACCGATGTGGGGCCGGAGCACGTGGCCATCGGCCGATCGGTGCGTGTCTCCACCCGCTCGGTGATCTGGACCCCCGGTGTCCTGGCCAACCCGGTGGTGGCCGCCCTCGACGTCCCCAAGGATGCCCGGGGGCGAGTGCACGCCGAGGCGACGATGGCGTTGCCGGGCCACCCCGAGGTCTTTGCCCTGGGGGACAACGCCCACATCGTGGATCCCAACACCGGGGGGCCGCTTCCCGCCACGGCCCACATCGCCATCCGCCAGCCCAAGGTGCTCGCCCCCAACATCGCCGCCTTCCTCGGCGGCGGCGAACTGAAGCCCTACCGCTACTCCCACATGGGCCAGCTGGTTTCCCTGGGCCCCCGGGACGCCCTGGCGGACATCTACGGGTACCGCTTCAAGGGATTTGCCAGCCGCGTGTTGTGGGCAGCGGCCTACTCGGGGCTGATGACCGGCCGCTACAACCAGGCGCGGGTGCTCACGGACTGGGCGCTGGGGCTGGTGTTCGGGCGGGATAGCACGTTGTTGAGGCGGTTCTAGACGACGGAGCGGCGAAAAGGGGGGTGGCTCAGGGGCAGTTCCAGGCCTCGGTGACGCTCACGGACTGGGTCGTCGTGGCCTCGACGACCAGGCACAGGCCAGCCGAGTCCGCGATGCCTACCAGCTCGGTGAAGGTCAACCCCAGCACGTACCATTCCGTGTCGTCGTTGAAGGGCTCCGGAGCAGCCCAGATGCCGTTGAAGCTCCCCACGTGCATGTCGTCGGGATGCTG
Source organism: uncultured Rickettsiales bacterium (assembly GCA_964504165.1). Classification (GTDB taxonomy): domain Bacteria; phylum Myxococcota_A; class UBA796; order UBA9615; family CAYRNR01; genus CAZDDH01. The sequence continues at coordinate 12,633 of CAZDDH010000222.1, forward strand.
GGTGTCCAGGTGGACGTTGGCGTCGTAACTGGGGCCGTGCTCGTGGGCGTACGGGCAGTCGTCGAATGAACTCCAGGGGTATCTGGACGAGTTCTTGTGCGTGTACTGGGCGTTGACGATGTTCACGTCGAACCACGGCGGGTTGACGTGGTACCCGTTCGTGTTGGGCTCGGTGCCGGGCTGGATGACCTCGACGAGGCTCTGGTCCGGCTGGATTTCGTAGACGAACACGTCCACGCGCTGCAGGTCGAGGGGCACGCCGCCAGGCATGGTCACGGTGGCGGTGACCCGAGGATTGTGCGGATCGGTCACATCCACCTCGGTGATCTCCAGGCCCACGTTGGCGCCGCCGGCGTCGTCGTAGACCAGCACGTCGAGGGGATGGATGCAGTTGGTCTGCCAGGCGCTGTACTTGTCCCACGACGGGGCGTCGCGGATCTCGAATTCGATGTGGTCATAGCCGGACGAGCTGCTCTCCCCCGAGTAGCCGATCAGCTCGCCCTTGCCGACGCTCTGGCCCACGCTGACGACCCAGTCGTACATGTGCATGTAGTTGGTCGTGTAGCACCCGTCCCCGGAGCTGCAGCTCGAGTAGCCGGGGCGGTAGTGCCGGATCTGGACCAGCGGGTCAGTGTAGGAGGAGGAGTGGCCCGCCTTGCGGACCTTGCCGTCGGCGATGGCGAACACGGGCGTGCCCAGCGGGGTCTCCAGGTCGATGCCCCGGTGGTAGTCGTAGCGGTAGCTGTCCGAGGCCAGCTGCCGCGGACCGAAGGTCGCCTGCAACGGCAGGTCCGTGTGGTCCGGGTTGCCCCAGCGGTCCTCCGGGCAGCCCTGGGTTTCGTCCCAGCCCGCCGGTGGGTCCTCGGTGATGCGGCCACACAGGGGCCAGGCGGGGAGGGGGTCGAACCGATCTTGCGCAGTCGCTGCGCCGGCGCAGAGACACACGGCGGCAAAGCCGAGCACGGCCATCTTGCGATTCATCTGTGACACCTCTGGAGACGGAACTTCTGGGGGGAAATATTATTAAAATCCCCGCGCTTTTATGCATTTTCTGCTTCTTCGTGCGGAATGTAAAGTATTGATTTTACTGCTGTTTCTTTTTGTGGAATTCGAGTTTTTATTGTTTTGGGCGGGTAGGGGGATACGGCGCCACCAATCGCGATGGGGTAGGGTGGTGGGCATGCACTGGAAGAGGCGAGGTTGGCCGCCGGGGCGAGCGTCACGGTGGCTCGTTGGCGTGCCGTTGGTAGCACTGGCCTGCGTCGGATGCGAGCAACCGGGAGCGCTGTTGGATGACGATGATTCGGCGGGTGATCCACCCATCGAAGATCCCTGCGCCGGCGACGTGCTCGATCCGGAACGCATCGACGGGGCCCTGGCGTGGATCGATGAGAACCCGAATCCCATCGACAGCTTCCTCGTCCAGCACTGCAACGAGCGCGTCACCGAGAGCTACTACAACGGGTTCGACGCCGGCACGCCCCACGAGCTCCAGTCCGCCACCAAGACGTTCACGGCGGCCCTGATCGGCATCGCCATCGACCAGGGGCTGGTGGCGGGCGTCGAACAGCCCATCGCCGAGCTGCTCCCCGAGTACGCCGGCCTCCTCACCGGGGACAAGGCCCTGATCACCGTCGAGCACGCCCTGACCATGACCACCGGCCTGCGTTGGGTCGATTTTGGGGTCAACAACTCCTTCGAGCGCATCGCCGACGCCGAGGACTCGGTAGCCTTCGTCCTCGGAGAGCCCCTCGACAGCCAGCCGGGGGAGACCTTCTTCTACAACACCGGTAGCTCCCATCTGCTATCCGCGATCATTCACCACAACGCGGGCATGACGACCGCCGAGTACGCCGAGCTGTATCTGTTCGAGCCGCTGGAGATCGGCGACTATCAGTGGCCGGCCTTACAGGATGGCGTCCATCAGGGCGGCTGGGGCATGACCATGCGTCCGGGAGACTTCCTCAAGCTGGGCCAGCTATTCCTCGACGAGGGGCTGTGGGAAGGCCAGCAGCTCATCAGCCAGCACTATGTCGACGAGGCGACCTCCTACCGGGTGTCCAATCACATGGGCGGGGGGTATGGCTACCAGATGTGGATCGACACCAATACCTTCGATGTGGACGACATTGCCGGCGCCCGGGGATACGGCGGGCAGGACTGCCTGGTCCTGGAAGATCTGCACATGGTCGTGGTCTTCACCGGCAGCATCGCCTACCCGGCCGAGATGGCCGCGGACGTGACGACCTTGATGAACGAATACGTCATCCCGTCCCACGAGGACTGAGGGGAGGGCACCACACATGGACTCCTGCGGGATCTGCAACGAACCGTGCGCGGGGGGGGGGCTGGTGACTACTTGCGGTAGGCCCGCCCGGTGAAGGCCTCGCCGGTCGCCCCTGGCCCACCCCCGCCGGCTTCC
>CAZDDH010000223.1:0-15019 GCA_964504165.1 uncultured Rickettsiales bacterium
ACCGACGAGAGTCCACACGACGTAGATCAGAGCGATGGCGGAATCGTCTCAATCGTCCATCAGGGGGGCGTTTCCTCGGATTGTGCAGTACGGCCCACTACGGGACGGCAGCATCGGCGCCAACGAACTGGACGGCGACGGCGACGGGTACACCGAGTGTGACGGGGACTGTGATCCCAACGATCCCAACACCAACCCCGGCGCCGGGGAGATCTGTGACGGCATCGACAACAACTGCAACGGCGGCACGGGCGCCAACGAGTACGACCTGGACGGAGACGGCTGGATGCCCTGCGAGGGTGACTGCGATGACAATGAAGCGGCGGCCAACCCCGGTGAGGTAGAGGCCTGCGACGGCCTGGACAACGACTGTGACGGCATCACACCGGCGGACGAAGTGGACGCCGACGGGGATGGCTACCATGTCTGCGACGGCGACTGCGACGACGGGGACGTGGACATCAACCCCGGGGCCACGGAGATCCCCGGCGACGGCATCGATCAGGACTGCGATGGCCAGGACTACATCGTGGTGGTGGGTGATAACTGCTACGGCGACGCCAACGTGGCCACCATCCCCGACGTGCTCAACTTCAACCTCACCAGCGGGGATGAGAGTGGAGGCCCCGCCGGCGTGGGGTACTACTTCGACGACATCGAGTTCGAGGCCACGACCGGCATGATGCTGCTCATCGAGATGACCGATTCGGTGTACGACCTGGACCCCTACCTGTTCCTGCTGGACGAGAACTGTGACGTCCTCGATCGGGACGACAATTCCGGCGGTAACGACGACGCGGAGCTGATCTTCACCGTGCCCGCGGACGGCATCTACACCATCATCGCCACCAGCGCCAACGCCGGGGAGGAGGGGGCTTACGAGCTGTCCATCAGTGAGGTCGTCCCCGCGGTCGGCGAGTATTGTGAGTACGACTCGTGGTCGGCTACCTGTGGTGACAGCAGCAGCGCCTACGGCCTCAACAACCAGGACGACACCGACGGCCCCCGTGGTACGGACCACTACTACGACGACGTGGAGTTCGAAGGAACGGCCGGCGAACTGGTCGAGGTGCTCATGGAGTCCACCAACTTCGACACCTACGCCTACCTGCTGGACGAGAACTGCGACGTGCTCGACGAGGACGATAACGGCGGCGGGGGCACGGACGCCCTGATCTCCGTCACGCTGCCGGCAGACGGGGTCTACACGATGGTCTTCACCAGCTACTACAGCCTCTCCGACGGGCAGCCGGCGACGGGGGCCTACGACTGGTCCCTGGACTGCACCCCCTGATTTGCGCTGATGTCGCCGTCATGGCATCACAGTTGGGACTCGATTTCACCCGAATCAGGGGGCACCCATTGAGCAGCAGTGCACATGTGAAGATCAGGAAGACCTGGATACCGTGGCTTCTGGTGTCGTTCGTGGTCGGTTTTCTGGCGCTGTACAGCACGAAGATCCTCACCAGGTTGGGGGTGCCGTGGTTGTTCGTCATCGTCGACGACCCGCTCTACCCGCCCCAGACGAGCTTCGGCATCCCCGTCAGCCATCGGTGGTGGGAGTTCCCCTATTCCCCGATGATCTACGCCACGCTGGTGCTGGTGCTGCTGCTGTCGTTCTTCTTCCGCAAGAAGATCCACATCACGGCCCACTCTGCGCTGGTGGCCTTCATGGCCAGCTTCCTCATCGAGATGTATGGCGTCGCCTTCAGCCTGTACATTCTGTTCTCGGCCATGGGGGAGAAGGTCGAGGCCACGCCGTTTTGGAGCTGGTCCTCTTTTCCCCTGTTCCAGCACTTCTTCCGGTATCCCTCGATGCTGGTGGGCTGGGCCATCGGGATTGCCCTGATCTGGGTTGGTTGGCGGGGCATCCACAGGGGTAGCAACGCCTTGGTCACCCACGGGATCTACGCCTACATCCGCCACCCGCAGTACCTGGGTATGGCCTTCATCGCCGTGGGGACGCTGCTGTTCTGTCCCACACCCATGCAGCTGGTGTTGTTCACCGTCCTGACCCTCGTCTACCTGCGCCTGGCCGGCAAGGAGGACGCGGAGCTGGAGGAGAAGTTCGGCGAGGATTTCCTGGCCTACAAGAAGGTCGTGGGGCGTTTTTTACCCCGCCTGCCAGCTCGGTCTTCTGCATCGGCTGAATGAAACACCCTGACGGCTTGCCGTCAGCGCCTGCCTGTGGCACAAATCTGTGGAGTGTGAATCCAATTCAGCAGGCTTTGCGATGCAACAGTCCTATCCCGGCACCCTGTCCACTCCGCGGCGGACGCTGTTATCCCGGATTTCCCCGTGGCCGGAGGTCGCGTTCTACACGCCGGTAGCGGGGATCGTGGCGTACGCGGGCATCCGCGCCAGGCGGGGCGAGTACGACAAGCGGCGCTGGTACAACTCGGCGATGGCCATCGTCAAATCGATGGAAGGCGTGGGGATGAGGGTCACGGTGGAGGGGCAGGAGCACCTGCACTCCTTCGAGGGGCCCGCGGTCTTCGTCAGCAACCACATGAGCACCCTCGAGACGTTCGTCTTGCCCGCCATCATCCGGCCGGTCAAGGCGATGACCTTCGTGGTGAAGCAGAGCCTGATGGAGTACCCGCTCTTCGGCGACATCCTGCGCGCCCTGGACGTCATCGTCCTGAGCCGGACGAACCCGCGCAAGGACCTCAAGGTGATGATCGGGCAGGGCCGCGATCGGCTGGCGAACGGCATCTCCGTCGTCGTCTTCCCCCAGACCACCCGCTCGACGACCTTTGACGCCAGCCAGTTCAACTCCATCGGCTGCAAGCTGGCGGCGCGCAACGGTGTCCCGGTGGTGCCCATCGCCCTGCGCACCGACGCCTGGGGCATCGGCGATCGCGCCAAGGACATCGGCCGCATCGATCCGTCGCTGCCGGTCCATTTCCGCATCGGTGAGCCGTTGCACCCCCAGGCCAAGGGCAGCCGGACCCATCAGCGGACCGTCGAGTTCATCGAACAAACGCTGGGGGAGTGGGACGTACCTGTCGCCTGACGTCACTGGGCAGCAAGGATGTAAACGGTGCTCAGCTCGGCGGTGATCGCCGTGCGGTCGAATCGCCACGCGATGGACGATCGCCCGGCCTCGCCAAGGGCCAAGGCCACCTCCGGATCCCGATCCAGGCGCTGGACCGCTTCGGCCATGGCCGAGATGTCGCCCGCCGGCACCAGGATGCAGCCCTCGATGGCCCACTCCTCCACACCGCCGGATCGGGCAACCACGACCGGTGTCCCCTGGGCCAGCGCCTGGGCGCCGATTATGCCGAACGGTTCCTGCCAGCGGGCGGGGAACAGCAGGGCGCGGGCGCGGTGCAGCTCGTCCTGAAGCGTGGCCTGGTCCAGCCAACCCAGCTGTTCGGTGCCTTCCAGGCGCTGCTGGAGCGGCCCTTCGCCGGCGACCCGTAGCGGCGCCTCCGTGCCCGACTGGCGCCAGGCGCGCCACCCATCCTCGGGTGCCTTGTGGGACACCAGCCGCCCCCCCAGCAGGAAACCGGAGCCTGGGACAGGGCTTGCCTGGTCGGCGGCAAACCACGGCGGCAGCACCAGGACCGATGGGCTCCCGGCCGCCTCCATCTCCCGGGCCATGTAGCACGACAACGCGATGATCCGCCGCGCGCCCTTGATGGCCTCGAAGCGTTCACGGGTCAGCGCGAGCATCTTGCGACGGTAGTCGTCGTCCGGCAGGCAGGCGCGGCAGACGTCATCCCCCATGACCTGCTCGCAGCGTTTGCCGTCGGGCAGGATCTTGCCCATCGCCGGGCAGAAGACGCGGTGGTCCTGCACGGTGACCACGGCCCGGCGCGTGTCCACGGCCCGGGCGATGACCACGGGATTCATCACGTTGCTCAGGTGGATCACATCCGCCCATGCCATCGGGTCCGCGAGGGCGGAGAGCTTGGATTCGCTGGGTACGGCCTTGGCCAGTCCGGGGACCGAGATCTGCTGCACTCCCTGCGGCAGCGAGACGCCCTCATCCGCGTGGCCATAGGCCACCGCCACCAGGTCGCCCCGGGCCCGCGAATCGCCCATCACCTGCGCCAGATGGTGGTCCGCCCCGCCCCGCGCGGAAATCCTGTCCGTGATGTAAAGAATCCTCATCCTCTCAACAACGTACCACGGAGTGCGTTTGTACGTGCGGCCTGGTAGGCTTCGCGCCATGAAATCTAGTGACGGAAGCAGCTGGTCGTTTTCCCGGGCATTCTGGACCGCCAACATCGTCGAGCTCCTGGAGCGGGCGGCGTGGTACGGGGTCTTCATCGCCATCACGCTCTATCTCTCGCGGATCCTCGGATTCAGCGACATCGAGGCGGGCGTGGTCTCTGGCGTGTTCTCTGCCGGGTTGTATTTCTTGCCCACATTCAGCGGCGCCTACGCGGATCGCATCGGGTTCCGCAACGCGTTGATGCTGGCCTTCGGGCTGCTGACCATCGGGTACGGCAGCATGTGGGTGCTCCCCACGATGTTGCAGGCCGCCGACCTGGTGCAATACGGGGAGACCGTGGTCTTCACCGGGCTGGAAAACAGCAGCCACAAGTGGTTGTTCCTGCCGATCATGGTCGTGGTGATGATCGGCGGTTCTTTCATCAAGTCGGTGATCACCGGCACCGTGGCCAAGGAGACCACCGAGGCCAACCGGGCCCGGGGCTACTCGATCTTCTACGCCATGGTCAACATCGGGGCCTTCTCCGGCAAGACCATCGTCAAGCCGCTGCGCGACAGCATGGGGGACGAGGGGTTGTACGTGCTCAACCTGTTCGCCGCCGCGATGACGTTGATTGCGTTGATCCTGGTGTTCTTCTTCTACAAGGCCAAGAAACGGGAAGGGGACCCCAAGAAGATCAGCGAGATCTGGAAGGCCCTGGTGGCTGTGTGCACCAACGGACGCTTGGTGGCACTGACCCTGATCATCACCGGCTTCTGGATGGTGCAGCACCAGCTGTACGCCACCATGCCCAAGTACGTGCTGCGCATGGCGGGGGAGGGGTCGTCGCCCTCGTGGTACGCCAACGTCAACCCGGCTGTGGTGGTGCTGACGGTGGCTGCGGTGACCTACCTGCTGCGCAACCGTACGGCGCTGATGTCCATGACGGTGGGCATGTTCATCATGCCCGTGTCCGCGCTATGCATGGCCAGCGGCAACATGATGGGGGACGGAGTCATCCTGGGGCTGCACCCAGTGGCCTTCATGATGATCGTCGGCATCGCCTTCCAGGGCCTCGCCGAGAGCTTCATCTCACCGCGCTACCTGGAGTACTTCTCGCTGCAGGCGCCCAAGGGGGAGGAGGGGCTGTACCTGGGCTTCAGCCACCTGCACTCCTTCATCTCATCGATCCTGGGATTCAGCCTGTCGGGCGTCCTGCTGGACCGTTTCTGCCCCTCCCGCACCGGCTTCGAGACCGACGCCGCCTGGGAGGCGGCCAAATCCAACGCCCACTACATCTGGTTCGTCTTCGTGGGCATCGCCATGACCTCGGCCATCTCGCTGATCATCTTCGGGATGATCACCAAACGGCTGGATGCGAAACACGAGGCATCGGCCGGCTAGCCACGCTCAATCCCGCCAGAATCGATCCGGATTCTGGGCCTGGAAGATGCCCTTGTAGGCCCCTTCACCTTCCGTGCGCTGGAACACGAACTGGCACACCGCCGTGCCCGGCACGATCTCCAGATCCAGGTGGCCAAAGTTGCTCATCTCCAGCACCTGATGGTTGGAGATGCCCGGCTGCATGAAGCTGGCGGAGATGTGGACCAGCAGGCCGATGCGGGCAAAGCGGCTGCGTCCCTCGAGCCAGCCGCAGATGTCGGGGGGCAGGGTGATGCGCTCGTTGGTGATGCCCAGCACGGTCTCGCCGGGGCGCATCTTGAGGCTATGGCCGTCGGGGATCCAGATGCCCTTGGTGTAAGCCTTGTAGTCGATGTCGTCGGTGACCTGCACGTCGGTGGGCATGCGTACGAAGACCCGGAATGCGTTGGCCACGTGCAGGTCGATGGACGCCGGCCCGATCATCTCCTTGTGCAGGGGCTCGATCTGGATCCGTCCCCGCTCGATTTCTTCGTGAATCTCACTTTTGGCCAGGATACTCATGGATGGTCCCCTTCGCGGTGTGGGCCGCGCCCGGATCTCAATCCAGGGGCGTGCAGTACGGTGGGATGCGTTCGGCCTCGAAGGCCCCGAGCTTTTCCGGATCCAGGGACCAGGTGATCTGCCAGACCACCTCTCCCTCCGGGGTGACCTCGAAGGTGCGGCTGGGCTGGTCCGCCGGGCTGCCCGGGCCGGATCCTGTATTGATCAGCGTGTTGCCGTTGTCCAGGCGGTCCGCGTCACCCCACGAGAACGAGTACCACAGGTCCTCGGCCAGCTCGCCGGGGTACTCCCATACGATCTCCGCCTCCATCGTGGACTCGTCCACGGCGAGCTCGATCACCCGCGAGAACCCGCGGTCCGTGGTGCCGTTGTCGTAGTACAGGAAGTGATTGTCCGGCAGCACCTTGGCGCCGTGGGCCTGGCTGAACCAGGGATGCGTGTTGTCCTGATCCCCCGCAAAATCCCCGCCTTCACCCAGCGTCCACAGGACGGCGCCGTCGCTGCGGTCGATCTTCCATGTGACGTGCTCCTCGTAGGAGTTGAGGTACAACACGTCCTGTTCCAGATCGACGTGGAGGGCGTTGGCGTGGACCAGGTGCGGGTGGGGATCCAGGTGATCCAGCGTGTGCCACGACCACACGGTTTGGCCGTCCTCGTCGATCTCCGCCACCTCGTCTGCGATATCCGGCCCGCTGGGCCGGAAGTAGATGACCATGTAGTGCCCGTTGTCGAGCTTCTCGAGGACGTGGTGCATGCGTCCGTCCCCGAGGATGTCGTCGGGCTGCTGGGGCCCCTCCCAGTAGACCTCGCCCTGGAGGTCGATCTCGACGACCGGCTCACCGGCGGGCACGCCCGGTCCCACCAGGACGTGGTAGTCGTCCAGGAGCTGGGCGACCTGGTCCGGGAACCCGACCTCGTCGTCGTTGTGGCGGTGGTACCAGACCACCTCGCCGTTCATGTCGAGGATCAGCGGCATGACGGCCCTCACCAGCCCCGTCGCCACATTGGTGAGGGTCCAGCCATCGTGGACCCTGGCTTCGTCGTACACGTCCAGCGAGGGCGTCAGCAGCGGCTCCGGCAGCTCCCCCGGGACGAACTCCAGGTCCCTGGAGCGCATCTCCTCGCCGTCGTCGAACGTGGAGATGGCCTGCAGGGTGTACGTGGCGCCGGTATGCATGCCCACCACGAGCACCTCGTGATCCGTACCCTTGGTGGCCCCCTCGACGCGGAACTGGAGCTCACCTTCCCCGAACTCGACGGCCCCGAACGCCTCCTCGGTGGTCGTCCAGGTCACGAGGCAGGTCAGGGTGCAGTTTGGGGACGGCTCGATGGTGGCGCCGTCCATGGCGCGTTCGACCGGCTCCGCGCAGGCGACCAGGGCCAGCATCGAGGCGATGATCAGAATTGGCGGGAGAGTTTGATTCAAGGGATTCTCGTGCGCCGAATTATAGCAGTACGTCATCGGGATCCAAACGGGAACCACAGCTCGAACGGTAGTGACGCCTCTCGCGTCGCAGCCACAGTACCGATGCCGCCAGGCCCGCGATCAGCCAGATCTCGGGCGGCCCGCCGCCGGATGTACAGGTGCAATCCGAGGGATCGTCGGGCTGGGCCGTACTGAACTCGAAGGAGAATGGCGCGAACTCACCGCCATCCCAAGTTTTCAGGCCGCTGCCCACCGTGACGGTATGGACGCTGTCGGCGGCCCATCCCTCCAACGGGAGCAGGTTGACGACGTGCGATGACTGGCCGTAGTAGACCTGGATCTCGGCTTCGTGCTCCGTGCCGTCCTCGTCCACGATGGTGATCGTGGTGGCGTTGGCCGTGTCCGCCTGCAGCCCCCGGGAGACCACGAAGGAGACCATCGACTCGATATCTTCGGGGCCGGTGGGGTGGCCCTCGCTCCCGGCCGCCGGGAAGGTGGCCATCAGCGGGTCATCCAGGGGATCGGCGCCGTGCAACCGGCCCCACAGCCGCTCCCAGTAGACCGCCACCACCGGCGCGGTGGCCGGCGGGTTGCCGGGCACGGCCGGGTCCATCTGGTGGGTGCAGGCCCAGGGGTAGGCCGCCAGGTGTTCGGCCACCTGGTCCGGGTCCTGGGAGACCTCGCTGACGAAGTAGATGGAGAATGCCACCAGGGACTGCCCGTCGGCGATGGTGGAGGCGTCCACCTGGTGCCCCGCCTGGTCCAGCATCAGCTGAGCCATCAGATCATCCGGTACCCAGTGGTCCGGGGGATCCAGCGGCCCCGCTTCCGCGGTGTGCGCCACGTCCGTGGAGCCGTCCAATCCGATGCTGGAGCCGGGGGCATCGGAGTCATAGACCGCCGAGCGTTTGAGATAAGTCCCGTCGTAGACCTGGTCCGACATACCGTGGGAGGCCATGCCCATCAAGAACGCGATGTGTTGGGCTGCCTCGTCCGTCCACGGCGGCTCGTAGTTGGCCACGATCCAGTCCAGGTAGGCGGACTGGAACGGCTCCCAGTGGGCGATCTCGCCGTAGCCGTCGTCCACGGCATAACCCCCGTCGGGGAAGTTGGAGCCGCTGTGCAGCATCTGCTCCACGTCGCCGCGGGTGATCAGGTCCTGCAGATCGCCCGCCGGCACCTCATCCCGGGCCCACACGCTGACCCACAGATGGGACACGTTGCCGTTGGCCAGCGCCGCGGAGGCGGGGCACAACACCAGCACGGCCGCCAGGAGGTAAGAAAAGGGGACGCTCATTACTTCATTACTTACGCGATTCGATTCGGCGCGCATGGTAGCACGCCTCGGTCATCTGTCCTCATCGAGGAATCGTTGTAGCACTTCCGTGGTCTTGAGCAGGTTGGGTTTGACCAGCGCGACGCAGAACCGCTCGATGTGGGGGACGACCAGCCGCCCCGTGCGGGCGGAGACACCAGGGAGACGGCCGCTGTCGATGGCCAGATCGCCGCGGATGGATAGGTGCGTGCCCGCCGGTCCCGCTTCGATGAAGGTGTTGGTCCCCGCGGCGTGCACCACGTCGGTGAGGAACGCCAGCTCGAAGCGCCAGTGCACGCAACACTCGTCGTCGTTCCAGTCGGCGTGGTCCTTCCAGCGCAGCATCTCGGGCTTGATGTAGGAGCGGGCGATGCGGGGGATCTTGGCCGTGGCCTGCCACTCGTTGAGCAGGTGCAGGACCGCCCCCTCGCGCTCGCTGTGCAGCACCTCGATGGACTGGATGTTGGGGAAGTATTCCGCCAGCTCGGGCAGGCGGTCGCGGTAGGTGGTGTAGACCTTGTCGCGGGGGTGGGAGAGGGTGGCGTCGGTGCGGATGTCCATGGCCACACTCTAACCGGTGTTCCACCGCGGTCTAAATCGGTGCGATGATCATGAGCGGGACTCCCCTGCACGGGATCGCCACATCTCCTGCGAACGCAGAGCATCGGGAACCAAGATACTGAGGCAAGGGAGATGGCGAACAGGTTGATCACCGGCACGATGAGGGACCAATACCAGCGGTCCGAGGGCCAGATGTTGGTGGCCACGTGGCCCGGGTGCAGGGCATTGACGGTAAGGCCGTCGCCGGCGCAGCGGCGGGCCAGCTCCAGGGTGTACAGCACGTTGGCCAGCTTGGAGTTGGCGTAGGCGGGGAAGCCCTTGTAGTTGCGGGTCATCTGCAGATCGTCCAGATCCAGCTTGGCGTGGGCGTGGGCCTGGGAGGAGACGACGACGATGCGCGCTGCGGGGGCCTGGCGTAGCACGGGCAGCAGCAACTGGGTCAGCAAGAAGGTGCCCAGGTGGTTGGTCCCCATGGTCATCTCGAAACCGTCCGCCGTCTCCTGGCGGGCCATCGAGAAGCAGCCGGCGTTGTTCAGCAGCACGTCCAGGCCGTCGTGCTGTCGCTGGAAGTCGGCGGCGAACCGGCGGATGTTGGACAGGCTGGCCAGGTCCAGCTCCAGCAGCTCGATGCGGTCGTTGCCCGTGCCGGTGACGATCTGCTCCCGCACCGGCTCGGCCCGGGACCGATCCCGGCAAGCCATGACGATGCGGGCGCACATCCTGGCCAGCTGGCGGGTGGTCTCCAGGCCGATGCCGCTGTTGGCTCCGGTGATGAGTACGGTCTTGTCGTGCATGCCGGGGCGACCTCCTGTTGTGCGCCCCGGATAGTTTACGGATCTCGGTAGGCTTCCACGAGCCAGACTTCCCGTTCGCCGGCCTCGCGGGTCAGGGTGTAGGCGGCCAGCACGCGCCCCTCGCCGGCGGCCACAGCCAGATCGCCGATCTGCTCGCCGCTGGTGCTGACCGTCAGCTGGGACTCCTCGGACCAGGTGGCGCCCAGGTCGTAGCTGATGCGGGAGAAGCCCTCCAGCCGGTAGTAGTGGTCGATGATCTCGTCGGAGCGGGACTCCAGCCAGGCCACGACGATGGTGTCTTCGTGGCGGTCGATGACCAGCTCCTGGATATAGTGCTCCGTTTCCAGGAGCCGGACCCAGGCGTAGTCCCATTGCAGGGTGCTGGGATCGCCCCGGGCCAGCACCAGGTTGTGGCCCTCGCCCCAGCTGTAGGCCCGGCTCAGCAGGACCGTGCCGTCATCGAGCACGATCATGTCCGAGCCGCAGACGCGCTCCTGGGACGTGTCTCCGCCAGGTATCTCGGCGAAGGTCTCGCCTCCGTCATCGCTGCGATAGAGGGCGGAGCTGGTGGGGTAGAGGACCTGATCGTCGTCCCAGAACACGATGCCCGCCGGCTGGTGTGAGCCAACGGCCATCGGCGCGGTCCATTCGTCGTCCTCCAGCCAGGCGATGCGCGCTTTGTCCACGCAGCCTATGACGGCGTTGTGGTCCACGTAACCCAGGGCCAGCACCGCCTGCCCCTGGGGGGTGAAGGCGAGGCGGGAGGGCAACGCCTCGAAGCAGCCGCCGGAGTTGGTATTAGCCACGGCGTCCACCTGCGCCCAGGTCGCTCCGCCGTCTTCGCTGACGGCGTAGAAGGTCTGGTACATCTGGTTGGCGGTCAGGTGGATCTCCGAGCCCACCCAGACCGGGCGGGGAGTATAGGCGTCGGTGGCGATGTCCACCGGTTCGGCCAGGTCCAAAGATGACCCCTCGATGACCCGGACGTACAACGATGCGTGTTCACTGTCCGGCTGCCACAGGTCGCTGTAGAACACGTACGCCGTCTGGGGGTCTTGGATGAGCAGGTCCGCGGTGCCGCCCTCCACTCCGTCTACCCTTACCGGCACGGACCAGCCGGGGCCCGGCTCGCCACTGGGGATGTAGTCGTCCGGTTCCTCCACGCCGCCGGTTGTGTCGTCGTCATCCGCGGTGCCGAAACCGCCGTCACCGTTGCACCCTTCGGCGCAGCCGGACAGGCCGTGGAGCAGGACAAGTATGGGAAATAATCGCCAGGACATGCTGCCACCCTCGCCTTCAGGATAGCAGCCACAGGGGGTGTGGCCCCAACCGAACCGGGATCAGGGGGTGCACATGGGGGGCGGACCGCTGGGGACGCAGGCCAGCACGTTGCCGATCTGCGTGCAGGTACCCTCGAGGATGTCCCCCTGCGGCGTCTCCATGGTGCAGGGGTCCCCTTCGCTGAGCCCGTCGCAAGCCTCGACCGCCTCCTCGGGGGGCTCCTCCATGGTGTCGTCGTCGTCGTCGCTCATGTCGTCGTCGTCGTCGTCGCCCACCGGATCGTCGCCGGCCTCGTCCGGCTCGGCCTCGCCTGCGCGGGCACAACGCACGTAGTTGTAGATGCGGATGGCGTCGCCCTGGGGGCCCCAGCCGGTCGGATAGTCGTCCGGATTGCCCGTCTTGGGATCGCTACGCTGGGCGCCGGCGCCGTGCACGTCCTGCCAGCTGTTCTGCCAGTAGCCCAACGCTCGGCCGAAGCTGACGTAGGCCCCGGCGCCGCCGGTGCCGTTGTAGGCCGCGTGGGTGGTGCTGCTCCAGTAGAAGCCGTAGTCGGTCTGGCCGCCCTCGTTGTTGAACGACGTGCAGCTGAAGATCGGGTCGATGGCCGGTGAGCTGGTGACGTCCGGCGAACGGGAGTAGTCGATCAGGCTCTGCAGCTCCTTGACGTTGGGCAGCCGCCAGTCGTCGTGGCCGCCGTGGCTCAGATCCTCGCAGTAGGCCAGCGCGTCTTCCCAGACGATGCCGCTGCCGTTGTCGCCCTGCATCCACATCAGGCCGGTGGCGTTGTCCGTCACCGTATCGTCGCCGTTGTCCGTCAGGTCGTTTTGGCCGTAGTCGGCATTGCCGCGCACGTAGATGGCGAAGTAGCCGCTGCTCATTGACTGGGTCGGGTAGCACTTGATGCGCCCGTCGGCGAAGTTGACGCCGAAGAAGCACTCGTCGCCCCCCATCACCGTGGATCCATAGATATTACTCGTCACCCACTGGGAATCGATGATCCGTTCCCCTGCGTCCGGATCGCCGTATTCATAGTCGAAGGTGTTGTCGTCGATGAAGGGCACGAGCCCGGACGTATCGTCGCCTTCGTACCCGCTGGGGTCCTCGCCGGTGAACAGGATCAGGGAGAACAGCTCCTTGATGGTGGGCACCCGCCAGTCGTTGTGCCCCCCCGTCGAGCACGAGGCCGCGCCGTCGACGGCGTCGTAGTAGTCCTGTTTGGCTCCCGGATCCTGCTGCCACATCAGCCCGGTGACGTTGTCGGTGACGGTGCCGTCGCCGTTGTCCGTGTAGCTGGGTTCGAAGCCGTCGTACTGGGCGTCCTGGCCGAAGAAGCTGCCGCTGGAGGGGCAGCTCATGCTGCTGGAGGCGTTGTAGCAGACGGGTTGTGCCGTATCGACGATGGCGTAGCTGTACTGCTCCGGATCCCCGTCGTCGTCGTCATCGTCGCCGTTGTCGTCATCGTCGCCGTTGTTGTCGTCGTCGTCGTCGTCGCCGCTGACGTCGTCGTCGTCCCCCGAACCCGGGTCGTTACAGGCGGTGATCAGCACCACCGTGAGGCCCAAGATGGCCAGCAATATCAGGAGGCCGGATATGTTTTTCATGACACCTTCCCACATGACACCTGAGGTTGTTGGGCTTTAGGACACGGTCGCGCGGTATTGGTTAAACGGAAGGTCATCAGCGGGAGGATTCGAACGCCCAGCGCCCGGCCCGCTGCAGGGCCACGGCCCCCACCGGCGCACACAGCACGATGGACAGCACCGCCGCGGTGAGGATCACACCCCCCTCGGGCAGCCCGCGGTCCAGCGCCAGGGAGCCGAAGGCCGCCTGGATCGTGGCCTTGGGCACGTAGGCCGCGGCGCAAGCCAGGCGCTGGCGGGTGGGCAGCGCCGCACCGGTCGTGGCCAGCCAGCTGCCCCCACCCCGGGCCAGCTGGCCCAGCACGATCACCACCACCAGCAGCAGCCCCACGTCCCGCAGCGGCCCCAGCTCCACCGCCAGCCCGATGAGCCCGAACAGGGCCACCTGGACCACGGCCCAGATGCGCCCCAGCCCCTCTTCCAGCGCCTTGCGGATACGCCGGTTGCGGGAGCGCAGCACCATGCCCGCGACGATGACCGCCAGCACGGACGAGAACCCCAGCATCTCGCCGGCTGCCACCACGCCGCCGGCCAGTAGCCAGGCCAGCAGCGCCGTGCGGTGGGACGGCTTGAGTTTGCCCAGCAGCCAGGCCCCCAGCTCCCCGGCCGCCAGCCCGGCCGCCAGGCCGCCTCCGATCTCCAACCCGGCGGCGGACAGGGTGGCGGAGACGCCGCCCCCGTCCCCCAGAGCCAAGCTCAGCGCCAGCCCCAGCAGCAGTACGGCGCTGATGTTGTCCAGCGGGGCGCCGGTGAGGGCTGCCTTGACCACCGGCCGGTCGCTGCGGCGGGCGCGCCCAAGCAGCTCCAGCAGCCCGGGGATGACGATGGCGGGGGAGATGGCCGCCACGGTGAAGCCCAGCACCAGAGCCACTGGCCAGGCCAGCCCCAGCAACAGCACGCCTCCGCAGGCCACCGCCGCCGCGTCACACAGCAACGGTACGATGCCCAGCCGAAGCGCCAGCGGTCCGCCCCGACGCAGATCTTGCATGGACAGGGCCAGCCCGGCCCGCAGGAGCACGACCGCCAGCACCGCCAGCCGCACCGGCCGGGCCACGTCATCGGTGGCCAGGCCATCCACCGCCAGGCCCATCGAACCCAGCGAGAGCCCCAGCGTGTTGCCCACCAGCGCGCCGCCGATGACCATGCCGACGACGGGCGGCAGGCCGGCGGGGCGCAGCAGGCGGGCCAGGAGCCACGCCGCGATCAACGCCGCGCCGATGGTCAGGAGTGCGGCCATGGGAGTGGGGCCTAGTGGACCAGCAGGTTGGCCCGCTCCAGGCGGGCGCGGGTCTGGTCCAGCAGGCGGACCGTGGACGCCAGGCTATGGCGTTCACGCTCCAGGCGTTCGAGCTCTTCGAGGCGCAGCGCTTCCAAGCAGCACACCACCAGCGCTTCCTCCACGCCGGGGACCGGCTCGAACTCCGCGGTGATGGTGGTGCGCGCGCCACCGACGATGCTGCGGTCCACCGCCTCGATGCGGGCGGATAGCGTCAGGGGAGAATCCTCGTTTGGGATGGGCAGCACAAGATCCACGATCTCGCCGACCATGGTGGGAGCCCGGCGGCACTCCAATATGCAGCCGGTGGCGGACAGGTCGCGGAGCCGGGCGTGGTAGCTCGGCGCGGAGGAACCGACGACAGGAGACCGGATCTCGACGCGGATGGACCGCTTCATGACTACCTCGGCTGCTTCATCTGCTGCGGCTCGCGCCGCGTACTGCTGCTACGTCTACCGTGCCAAACGAATGGCCAACTTGGCACACTTTACCATAGTGGGGCGGGGGGGTGGGGCGTGACGTGTGTGGGGGGATCTGCGAAGCTGCGGGCTTCGATTGGATTGGAGCAAAGGGGGGTAGACGGTTAGCGCCTCCACCCCCTACATGTTGTGGTCACCACT
>CAZDDH010000224.1:0-14857 GCA_964504165.1 uncultured Rickettsiales bacterium
CGAGTGGTGACCACAACATGTAGGGGGTGGAGGCGCTAACCGTCTACCCCCCAAAAAGAAAACCGATGAAGTTCGTAAACCAAAACTATTACGAAATCCTCGACGTGGATCCCGATTCGCGCGATGAGGACATCAAGCGGGCCTACCGTGCCGTGCGGCGGTCCTTCGACCCGGGATCCCCGGCGCTGCATTCCCTGTACTCACCGGAGGAGTCCGAGGCCATCGCCTCGAAGATCGACGAGGCGTTCAAGGTGCTCAACAGCCGGGACCGCCGCCGCGCCTACGACCGCTACCTGGACAACGTGTTCCAGGTGGACCCGGAGCTCGACCAGCGGTCTGTGGTGGTCGAAGACGTGGCCACCGAGTCCCACGACGAGATTACGGCGCCCGAATCAGACGAGGTCTCCGGCTCCTTGCACGACCTGGACGAACTGTTGCCAGTAGACATGACGCCGGCCGAAGACGAGTCGGTGTCGGTGTCGGTGTCGGTGGCCAGCATGGAGCCGTTCGAGGACTCCGCGGACGAATCCCTGCCCGACGAGGAGGTGGATGACAGCTACAACCGGCCGTTCATCCGCTCGTGGACCCGCGGCTATGCCGCGAAGCGGCGGGGGGATGCCCTGGCCCTGCAGCTCTTGCCGTTGAGTGCAGAGGCCCAGCGGGATCTCGTGTCAGGCATCGCTGTCTCCGGTGCCATGCTCCGTCAGCTGCGCAAGATGCGGGGCGTGGATCTGGGCACCATCGCCCGGGAGACCAAGATCTCGGTGATGACGCTGCGTTTCATCGAGCAGGACGTCTTCCACAACCTGCCCGCGCCCATCTATCTGCGCGGTTTCGTCGAGCAGTACGTCCGTCTGCTGCAGCTGCCCGAGGAGACCGTGGGGCAGTACATGGTCACCGTCCCCCGCGGCGAATGATCCGCGGCCGAAGCTCCGATCTCGCTCAGCGACCCGCCCTCCCCATGTTATTCTTCTCGCATCGAGGGCGAGAGGAGTTCCCCATGGATCGACGAGTGCTGATTGTGGTGGTCTTGCTTGGGCTCGGCGTTTCCCTGCCCGCACAGGCGACGCTCTTGTACAACGACAACTGGCAGGACGGCGACACCGTGGCCTTCCAGCTGGGCAATTGCGGCGGGGAGTGTGACGCCGTCGTGCTCACGCCGGATACCTATCCCTTCCAGGTGAACTACGTCTACGCCATGATCAGCGGCTCCGCCGGCGGCGGCGGTATCTTCTGGGGGGACCTGGTCATCACCGGCGTGGACGGCTCGGGCAAGCCGGACAACAACAACGTCCTCGGCGGCGTGGAAGCCGTCGCCCTCGAGTTCTCCGAAGCCGGCTGGTTCGAGGTGGATCTGGCGCTCGAATCCCCCGCCGAGATCACCGAAGGCAGCTTTGCCGTCCAGTTCTGCTTCTACGAAGACGAGTGGAACCCCTGCAACTACATCGGGCTGGGATGCGATTCGGGGCCCTACGCGACCGGCGGCGGCTACATCTACGCTCGGGACGGCGAGGCCTGCGTCGGATTCCAGGAGTGCGAGGAATACTGGCAGTCCAGCTACGCCTGGTACACCAACTCGTCGCTGGGGCTGAGCCGCAACTGGATCTTCCGCGCCTCTGACATGCAATGGATTCCCGGCGAGGGCGATGACGACGACGATGCCACGGACGACGACGACGACGATACCGTGGAGGACGACGATGACGTGGACGACGAGGTGATCGTCGATTCCATCGAGCCGGCCAGCATCGCCGAAGGGGCGGTCAGCGCCTTCGAGATCAACGGCAGCGGGTTCGCCGGTTCGGCCGCGGACCTGGATGTCTTCTTTGGCAACATCCGCGCCGAGAACATCGATGTGGACGGCGGCATCAAGATCGAGGGGACCTTCCCCACCGGCCTGACCCCCGGCCTCTACAACGTCTGCGTCGAGAACGACGACGGCGGGGACGACTGCAAGATGGGCGCCCTCGAGGTCCTGGAACAAGGCGGTTGCGACTGCTCCATCGCGTCCACCCGCGTGGGCACGGGCGCAGGCCTGCTGCTATTGCTGTCCGCCTTCGCCGGCTATCGCCGCCGCCGGTAGGCCAGCCAACCCAACCCCACACCCATCATCAGCCACGCCGGAGAGGCCGCCTTGCCGGTGGTGTCGCACTGGCAACCGTCGTCGTCATCGTCGTCGCCGGTGTCATCGTCGTCGTCATCGCCGGCGCTGTCGTCGTCGTCCCCCTCGGGGATGTAGTCGTCGCCGCAGGGCTGGCCCGAACCCTCTGGGCTGACGCACCAGCCGGCGTCTTCGCCCATGTAGTTGATGGGATCGCAGCTCCACCCGGTGGGGCAGTCCGCCGCATCCTCGCAGAACTGGCTGCAGTACCCCTCGTTGCCCGGGATGTGCGTGTGGCAGAGGCCATCCAGGCAATTGTTCCAGTGCACGTCGCAGCAGCCACCGAGTTCGTCGTAGATCTCTTCGCAGACGTTGTGGCCCACCTCGGGGATCTCCCGGCAGCGGTACTCCTGGTAGGGATGGTCCGGGCAGTCCTCGTCCACCTGGCACTCGTCCTCGTCACCCCCCGGGTACAGCTCGCAGATGCCCCACTTGTCGTCCCACGAGATGTATCCGCCGGCGGCGGACGTGTAGGCGAAGAACATGGTCGCTTCGAACATGTCGGGTTGGTGATCCAGCCCGAACAGGTGGCCGAACTCGTGGACCATCACCGCCTGGGTGTCCAGCTTGTTGATGGCCAGGTTGCTGTTCTCGGTGACCCAGGTGAAGGTGTCGCCGTTGAACAGGATGTTGACGTCGACGATGGTGCCCTCGTTGGGGTTCACCTGGATCCCCGTGGCGGCGGCGGCGTCTCCCATCCCCGAGTCCTCTTCGATGAAGCCGATGTGGACGATGCCGTCCATGTATACCGTTTCGTCCACCCAGCCGATGTACTCGTATTCCAGCGTGGTGCAGCCTACGTCGGCCCACTGTTCGAGGGAGGCGAGCACCGCGTCCTCGGTTCCCTGTTCCCCCAGGTCTTCGGAGCCGGGCCGCACCAGGGCGATCTGGATCGGTAGCTGGTCCATGTCCCACCACACGGTGTTGGTTTCGTAGGCGAGGGCCGGAGTGGCGATCAGGGCAGTCACGAACAGGCAAAGAAGGGTGCGCATGGAGGGATTGTACCGCGGTTTGCCGGTTGCACTAAGTTCCAGAACTAAGGAGGGGGCGATACCGTCTTTGGTATCGCCCCCTGTTTCTGACAACGCTCACGCCATGGCTTCCAGCCGTGGGCTCTGCCGTCCATCCTTGGACAGCCATTTGGGCAACCGGCCCCGGTGAGCATCGGAGAGGGGCATCATGCCGACTCCATCCTGGGAGTCGCGAGACTTTCCTGGTCCCGGTCTCTCAGGCCAAAGCTTCTTGCTTTGGGGTCCTTCCTGGATTGTCAAAGTTCGTTTTTTCTGGCCCACCTTCTTGGCGAGCGACGACCGAGATAGAAGCAAGGGTGATGCCAGTTGTGAAAAAAAAGTGAAAACGGCCGTAGATAGAGGCCCCGCGGGCACTTTGGGGAATTTGCAGAATTGAGAAAACCTGCTGAAAACGAACTTTCTGGGGGGGGTGGTTGCTCCTTTCAGCAGTTGAAAACAGCAATGGTAGTTTTTGGCCAGGCTTGGCATGCCCGATAGGGGCCAGCAACCTTCGGCACACGAGGCCGGAGGCGGTCGATTTCTATCGAAGGTGCTAGATTGCTACAATGCGTCGCACGACGTAACCCAGGAGGAGCGATGAGGATCATCACGCGGGGCGATCTGGACGGCACGATGTGCATCGTGTTGCTCAAGCAGGTTGAGGATATCGAAGAAATCGTGCAGGCCCATCCCAAGGACATGCAGGACGGTCTGGTCGACGTGAAGGAGGGGGACATCATCTGCAACCTCCCCTACAACCGGGCATGCAGCATGTGGTTTGATCACCACGCCAGCGAGACCGGCGATCGCCAGCCCGACCAATTCGTGGGCAGCTTCGACGACACGGCCCTCTCCGCTGCGCGCCTGGTCTACGAGTACTACGTCAAGGACCACCCGGATCTGGAACGTCACGAGGAGTTCCTGCAGATCGTCGACCGGATGGATTCGGCACAGATGTCCCTGGCCGAGGTGGCCTATCCCCAGGGCGCCGTGTTGCTGGCCTTCCTCATCGATCCGCGGACGGGACTGGGCCGCTACCACGACTACCGCATCTCCAACCGCGACATGGTCACGATGATGCCCGAGCTGTTGATCAAGGGCACCATCGACGAGGTCCTGGCTCATCCGGACGTCAAGGAACGGGCCGATCGGTACTGGTCATTGCACAAGGAGACCGAGGAGGTGTTCACCGAGCACTCCCGCCGGGAAGGCAATGTGATCATCAGTGATTTCCGGGGCATGGACAAAGTCCCGCCGGGCAACCGCTTCCTCGTCTACACGCTGCCGGAGCTTCGGGAAGGCAACATCTCGCTGAACATCGCCGAGGCCAAGGGGGGCGAGAAGGTGGCCATCGCCGTGGGCCTCAACATCTTCAAGCGGGACTCCACGACCCACGTGGGGAACCTGATGGCCGAATATGGCGGCGGCGGCCATCGGGGCGCGGGGACGTGCCAGATCCCCAACGCCGACGCGGACGCCGTCATCGCCGAGATCATCCAGCGAGTGACCGAATAGGAGCCGCTCCTACCCTGCCATCGCCGCCTCGACATCGTCGACGCTCGCCGGGATACCGGGTCCCAGGATCCGGCCCCCATCCTCCGTCACCAGCACATCGTCCTCGATGCGTATCCCGCCGAATCCCTTGTAGGAGGCCGCGGCGTCGTAGTCGATGAATTCGGCCAGCTTGCCCTCGCCGGCCCAGCGATCGATGAGGGCCGGGATGAAGTAGACCCCGGGCTCGGCCGTGAGCACGTGGCCGGGGGCCAGCACGCGGGCGAACCTCAGGAAGTTGAGGCCGAACTGGGGGCTGCGGGTCAGATCCCGCCCGTATCCGACG
This sequence comes from uncultured Rickettsiales bacterium, assembly GCA_964504165.1. Taxonomy (GTDB): domain Bacteria; phylum Myxococcota_A; class UBA796; order UBA9615; family CAYRNR01; genus CAZDDH01. The sequence goes on from CAZDDH010000224.1 coordinate 5,009, forward strand.
GCGTCTCCCAGGTCTTCCATGTCGTGGACATCGATCCCCAGGGCATGCCCCAGTCCGTGCGGGAAGAACAGGGCGTGGGCGCCAGCGGCGACGGCATCTTCGGGATTGCCGCGCATCAGGCCGATGTCGGTGAGGCCGCGGGCGACGATGCGGGCTGCCCGGCGATGGACGTGGGTGTAGCGGATGCCCGGCCGGATGGCGGCGATGGCTTCATCGTGGGCCTCGAGGACCACCTGGTAGATGTCCCGTTGCCGCGGATCGAAGCGGCCCGAGACCGGCATCGTGCGGGTGATGTCAGAGGCGTAGCCGGAGGGAACCTCGGCCCCGCTGTCCACCACCAACAGCTGGCCTTCTTGCAGCGTGTTGCCCCGGCTGTCGTTGTGCAGGACCTCCCCGCGGATGGAGGTGATGGGCGGGAATGACTGGGCGCAGTTGTGACGCAAGGCGATGCCTTGCAAGATGCCGTCGATGTCCGATTCGAGCAGGCCCGGCCGGGCCTGACGCATGACTTCGGCGTAGGCCCGGGCGGTGACCGCCAGCGCGGCCTCGATCTCGCCGATCTCCTCGTCGCTCTTCACCAGCCGCTGCTCCACCACCGCGCGTACCAGGCGGGCCGAGGAGCCGGTGCCGATGGCGTCGGGGCTGCGGTCCAGCAGCTGGGCCAGGGCCAACGTCGCGGCGGCGTGATAGGGCGGCAGGTAGTGCAGGGTGACGCCATCCTGGCTCGCCGCGGTCAGGGTGGGCCGTAGCTCGTCCAGCGGGGCCACCTCGCGGATGCCGGCCATGGCGGCGTACTCCGCCAGGTCCGGCCGCTCCCCACACCACACGACGTCGTCCATCGTCCGGGGGCGCCCGTAGAGCACCGTGCGGCGCTTGCGCGGGTCCAGCACGACGAACAGGTCCGGTTCGGAGACGGCGGCGTAGTACAGGAAGTGTGAACTCTGCCGGAACGGGTAGACGTTGTCCTCGTAGTTGCGCGGGCGCAGGGATGACCCGGGGATCAGGATCAACCCGTCATCGATGGTGTCCATCAGGGTGTTTCGGCGGTCCAGATAGGTGCTCGGTGCGAACATCGTTTTCTCCATGGAGCGGCCATCATGGCACCTGGGACCGCGCTGAACAACAACCGCTGGTTTCTACCGGGGGGCGGTGTGAGAATACCCGGGCCGAACCGAGGTGAGGACCATGGATCTGGGAAAGCTGGAACGGGAGCTGAGCGCGCGCATCCGGCGCGATGAGGCGCAGTACGATCGGGGCTCGAAGCCCTCCAACGCGTTGTGGGATCACCTGGAGCGGGTGGCCGGCCTGGCGGAGCAGCTGGGCCGTGCCGAGGGGCTGGACCCGCAGGTGTGCCGCATCGCCGCCCTGTTCCACGACGCCGGCAAATTCGCCGGCGGGGCCTATCACGAAGGCGATCGTCCCGAGGAGGATCGTTCCGTGGAGGTGCTGCGTGAGCTGGGCGGGGAGCTACCCACCCCGCTGGTGAACGAGGCGGTGGAGGCGATCCTGCAGCTCTATCGGGATGATCCCGAGCCCACGGCGCTGGCGCGGGTCCTGTTCGACGCGGACAACCTGGACAAGCTGGGGCTGCTGGGGGTGGCCAACTTCTTCGTCAAGCGAGGGCTGCGGGGGGGAGGTGTCTCACGGTCGTGGCTGACGCGCATGACCGTGGAGTTGACCTACGCCCGCCATGCTCCCCAGGCCCTGATGACCGAGGCCGGCCGTGGGCGGGCCCGGCTGCGAGCTCCTCAGACCCGGGAGTTCCTTCACTCGCTGATCGAAGCGCTGCGCGACGACGGCCTGGTGGACCTCCGGGTCGATGAGGTGGAATTCGATGGCCTGACGCTGGATATCGTGGCGCCCCGGGCCTGCCGTTGCGGGGGCCAGCTGCAACGCCGCGTCTGGGACGTGAAGGGCATGAAGTGCTCGGAAATCCACGTGGAACATGGGTGTGAGGACTGCGGAGAGCGGCGCGAATTGCGTTTTTGCCGTCCCAGGCTAGCGGCATGCGGCGGATAATTTCCCATTCCACTACAATAGGGCGCCTTCCCGGCGAAAAGCTCAGTGGGGGATGATCCAGACGATGGAAATGACGCCCGATCCAGGATTACCGGTCAAGCGTGTCGGCCGCTACGAGCTGATCCGTAGGCTGGGCATGGGTGGGATGGCCGAGGTCTTCCTCGCCCGCCGTTCGGGCATCGAAGAGTTCGAGCAGATCTGTGTCGTCAAGACGATCCTGCCGCAGTTCGCGCACGATCCAGACTTCGTCGAGATGTTCTTCGACGAGGCGCGCATCACCGTCAAGCTCCAGCACGCCAACGTGGTGCGGGTCTTCGACCTGGACCGGGACGGGGACCTGATCTATCTGGCGATGGAATTCATCGATGGGATGGATGCCCTGTCGCTGATGGTGGAGTGCGAGGAGCGGGAGGTGACGGTCCCCTTCGGCCTGGTGCTGTACGTCATCTCCGAGACGCTCAAGGGGCTGCACTTTGCCCATGCTGCGACGGACATGCAGGGGCGCCCGCTGGGGTTGATCCACCGCGATATCTCCCCGGGCAACATCCTGCTGGGGGTCAACGGTGCGGTGAAGCTCAGCGACTTCGGCGTGGCCCGCGCCACCATCTCCAAGCGCAGCGAAGAGCCGGGACTGCTGGTGGGCAAGCTCCGCTATTTTGCGCCGGAACTGCTGGTCGGGGGCGACGCATCGCCATCCAGCGACATCTTCGCGCTGGGGACCTGCTTCTACGAGATGCTCTCGATGGAGCCGCTGTTCCCCCCGGCAGACAACCTCATCCAGCAGCAGCTCTACATCCAGAAATGGACTCCGGAGCAGACCGTGGAGAAGCACCTCAACTCCCCCGACGGGGCGGACGAGATCGTGCTGACGGCGCTGGCCAAGGATCCCGCGGACCGGTACCGGTCCGCTCAGGAGTTCCTCGAGGACATCACCGACCTGGCGTTCAACTCCCAGATCCGGTTGTGGGACTTCACCTTGACGAGCTTCTTGCCGGCCCTGCGGCAGGCCATCGCCTCCGAGGAGGCCCGGGAGCCCACCGCCAATCGATTCCGGACGGAGTCGTACCAGCTCGACAGTGGATCGCCGCCGCCTTCCCAGAGCACGATGGCCGGCCCGACTCCGAGCCTATCGGGTGGAGTCGGTGGGCAGAAGCCGCCGTCTCAGCCGACCATGGCGGGTCCGCCACCCGCCCAGCGGCCGCCGTCTCAGCCGACCATGGCGGGTCCGCCACCCGCCCAGCGGCCACCGTCTCAGCCGACCCTGGCGGGTCCGCCACCCGCTCTGCAAAATGCCGCCCAACGGCCGATGTCCGATCCGACCGTCGCTCAGGCAACGCCGCCGACGCCGATGCCCCAGTTCCAGGCCCCTGCGACGCCGTCGCCGCTACCCCCGGCCCAAGCGCAGCCGCCGCAGCAACCGCAGGCGCCGCTGACGCCGCCCACGCCGCCACCCCAGTACCAGGCCCCGGAGACGCCCTCACCGTTGCCACAGGCGCCGCCCACACCTGGGGCAACCCCGGCGACCCCTGGCCGTAAGCGGCCCCGCAAGCCCAGGCTGGCGGATGTGCTCAGTAAACCGCCCACCGGCCCGTCTCCGCGGCTGTCCGGATCTCAGCCCAGCCTGACGTTCCGGGAGACAACGGTCGTGGAGCTGTTCACCTCCAAAGGCCTGCTGGGTCCCTTCCCCACGAGCACTCTGGAGGAGGCCTCGGTGGAGGCACGGTTGTCGGGCATCGAGCTGTTCTCCGGCGACGGGAGCGCCTGGGAACCGCTGATGAAGTGCTCGACCAGCAAGGCCGCCGAACTGGACCGCCGTATCATCCAGTTTGATCTGTTCCGCCTGGGCCCGATGTTGCTCAAGCTGTCCAACCGGGCCGGCGCCATCGAGGTCATGCTGTGGTCCGAGATGAACGCCATCTACCTGGGCATCGCGGATCAGCGGCTGGTTCAGGCGACCCTGTTCCCGGCGCCCCGGGTCGAGGGCTCGCCGGTCGTGGAGGGGCTCACCCGTGCGTTCCGGCTGAACCGGGGGCAGGCGCTGGCCATCTCCGCGCCGGAGCTCCGCCACGATCAATCGGCGCCTCTGCTCGCTGCGCTGATGGCCCATGTCGTCCAGCGGGCTATCCCACCCCAGTATTTCCAGCGGTTGGCGTCCATCGCCCGGGTCTCGCACCTGAAGCTGCTCGGCCGTCCGCTGGCCCCCGCCGGCCTCGTCCAGGGCATTGACGAGGGCTTGCGTCAACGCCTGGGCCAGGGCCCGGTCGCCGTGGCCGAGATGGATGAGCGGGAGCTGCGCGCCGCCGCTACATTTGTCGCCCTGGGTGTCGCCGGGTCGGCCTCCGTTCATTGAGCGCCACGCGTTAATTCTTAGCCATCCGTGACCCCCGGTTTCGGTCCCCGGACAGTTCCGATATTCTGGGTGCCGGGAGTGTCGTGTTGAACAACGAAGAGCCCACCGCCGCGGATATCGTCCGCCACACCCTCGAAGACCTCCACAAGCTGATGTCGGCGGTACGCCTCTACGGGAACGAACACCCCAAGACATCTCAGGTCGCCAGCAATTTTGCCGGCCGGCTCAACCCGATGTTGGCTCAGTTCGGAGAACTGGATCTGGGGGTCCAGCGAGATGGGTTGTACTGGTCCGGGGAGGCGGTCTACGGGGACGATGACGAGCGGGAGGGGATCGCCCGGGTCTTGCACCGGGAGGGGATCATCCGCTTCACCTTGCACCCGGGCCTGGTGCGGGACGAGATCCTCCTGTTCGCCAAGGTGCTGGGGACCAACCTCAACCTGCCCCGCTGGGAGGAAGAGACCCTCACCAGTCTGCTGTGGCAGGCCAGCTTGGAACATGTGACCTACGACGCCGTCGAGTATCTCTCCGATGCCCAGGAGATGAGCGAGACCGCCGCCGTGGGCGAGGAGAATTACGTCCAGGAGATCATGCGCATGCTGCTGGATCCGGAGCCACCGGACTTCGGCCAGGGGGCGGGTGGCTTCGGCGCGGCCCAGACGCCCGATGCCGGCGGGCCAGACGGTGGGCCGGGCCGTGACGGCCGCGGGGACGGGCCGGGCGATCAGGACGACAAGACCAGCCTCGACCCGGAGGCGGGCGGCAAGGCTGGGGAACGGGATGAAGCGGACGAGGCTCGCACGCAGATGGCCGTCCCCGATCCCTCCTGGACACCGGCGCAACACATCGCTGCGCTGGACCTGAGCCAGTGGGCCGACATGGCGGACGGGGAGCTGGAGAAGGACATCGACATCGACGCGTACCGGCGGGACGTGGCGATGGACAACGAACACACGCTGCTGCGGCGGGTGGTAGAGGTGCTGGTGGTCGGTGGCGCACAGGGCCGCCCCGAGCTGCTCCCCGAGATGGCCATGTCCGCGGTGGAGCGTGCGCTGTTCCACGAGGAGGCGGACGGCCCGACGCTGTGGAAGCCCACCATCTACCTGGTCCAGCGGGTCCTCACCAGTGATATCCCCCTGCTGGAGTCCGGCCGTGAGCCGCTGGAAGACTGGCTCGATGGCTGCACGTCCACGGACCTCTTCCCGGCGCTCGCGCACCAGTTCGATCCCCAATCCCCCGATGATCTACAGCTGATGCGCCACTTCCTCTCCGGCAGGAAGCGTGCCCGGGCCCGGCTGCTCGCCGAGCGGCTACGGGGCCTGGAGGGCCGGCGGTACGGCTGGGTGATGGACGAGGTGGCGCGCCTGGTGGGCACCGATTTCATGCGAATGACGGCGGATATCCACCGCCGCCCCGTGGAGGAGGTCGTCCCGTTGCTGGATATCCTGCACCGCATCGGCGGGGAGGACGCCGGCCGGCAAGTGGCCGAGCTACTCCAGCACAAATCGCCGGACATCCGCGCCGCGGCCATCCGTGCGCTGCCCAGGCCCGTGCCCCCGACCGTGGTGCCCAGGGTGCTGGAGCTGCTGACCGATCGGGACCGCAACGTCCGGCTGGCGGTCATCGAAATGCTGCGTGCCCAGGCGATGTCCGCCGCGTTCCCGGCGCTCAAAGTTCTGGTCACCGGCAAGCGCTTCGAAGCTGCCGCAGCGTCCATCAAACGCTCTCTGGCCATCGGCCTTGCGGTCAGCGGGCGTGACGCATCGATCCCGGTCCTGCAGGAGATCATGGGTCGCCACCGGGGGCTGTTCGCCGGCCCCTCGGCCAAGGCCGACTTCGAAGCGTGTGCGGCCGGCCTGGCCTACATCGAGACCGTTCGTTCCCGTCAGGTGCTGGTCCAGGGCGCCAAATCACTCAATCCCTACATGCGCCGCGCGTGCAAGGAAGCCCTCGAGGGCGGTGGGAGGGGCCGCTGATGGAGCAGACCCCCTACGCCCAGGAACTGCAGGCGGCCGAAGCCCGCCGGGACGAGGAGGAGCGTCAGCGGCGGGTGCTGATCAACCGCGTCGGCCGCAACGTGATCCCCAAGATGGAGGGCCTGGAACGGGTCCTGCGCACCTACGAGCCCACCAACAACACCCCCCGCCGGATCATCGAGGAGATCATCCACGGGCTGAACGAGTTGACGCAGCAGGGGGGCTCGGTCGGTGTGGTGGTGCTCAAGGACCACACGTTCATCAACGGCCAGCGGGTCAAGCTGGACACCGGCATGCACGAGACCTGCGGTCGGTTCGGCGAGCGGCTGTCCCAGGTGGGCATCGCCGGCCTGACGTTGGCCGCTGGTTTTGCCGTCGAGTCGCTGGTTCAGTTCTTCCTGCTGCTCCGCGATACCAAGAAGATCGAGGAACCGACCGAGGCCCGGCAGTTCATCCAAGATGGACTGCTGGCCGCCGACGTCCACGACGTGAGCCTGATCCTGCGGGACGACATCATCCGCGATTACGCGGGCCCCGCCGAGGGGGCGGGCAAGGTCCAGCACGAGGCGGTCAACGCCTACGTGCGCGGCATGGCTGCCATCGGCAAGTCCGGGATGGCGGCTCAGGCCTCGGTGGGGCAGCGGCGGCGTCAGCGCTCCGCCGTGCGCAAGCTCGTCAGCGTGGGCGAGGAAAACCTGGCCGCGGTCGTGGCCCTGACCGGCGTTCGTGACATCGGCGTCACCGAGCAGAACCACGCCATGAACACCGCCATCCTCTGCATCGCCCTGGGTATGCGGATGGGGTTCACTCGCCGGGATCTGGTGCGGCTCGGGCTCGCTGCAATGAACCACAACCTCGGCGAATCCTTGCTGCCGTCCGGCATGCTGGAGGTCGAACGCGAACTCACCGAGGAGGAGCGGGAGGTGATGCAGTCCCACCCGCTGGCCGGGATGCGCCATCTGCTCCTCAATCATGGGTACACCCAGCCGATCCTCGAGCGAGCGTTGGTCTCCGCTGAACACCACGAGTGGATCAACGGCCGCGGTGGGTACCCGCTGTTGCTGCGCCCGCAGCTGCACGTGTTCTCCCGCATCGTCGCGGTTTGCGATACCTTCGACGCCCTGGCGCTCCACCGGCCGTACCGCAAGACCTTCATGCCCGACGAGGCCCTCAAGCTGGTCTTGCGGGGCTCGGGCACCCGGTTTGATCCGGTCATCGTGCGCATGCTCGTCACCGTGGTCGGGCGGTACCCGCCGGGGAGCCTGGTGGAGTTGGACACGGGTGAGTGGGCCGTCGTGCTCGGTCCCGGAGACGGGGACCAGCCCACCACACGCCCCCGGGTCCTGATCATCCGTGACCCGTTGGGGCGCAAGATCGAGCCCCCCATCGAGGTGGACACCCACGAGCGCCATTCCCGGCGCAAGGCCTTCCTGAGGACCGTCGTGCGCGCCCACAACGCCCACGACTACCGCATCGCCGTCACCAAGCTCATCTGTGGCGACCGGGTCTTCCTGGAGGACGAGGGCACGAATATTCAGCTCGAAGGCGGATTCCTGTAGCCGAGAACCTCGGGAGCGGGGCCGCCTGTTCGGTGCTCTGGGATCTTTGTTTCACTCGGGCTTGACGAGCCTGGGTGTAAACTGTCGAGCACACCGGAGGATGTCATGAAGTTGGCTCCCAGAATTCTCCTCCTCGTGGCCCTGGCCCTGCCCGCGCAGGCGATGGCCGAGGGGGCGCGATACCTGATCATCTGCCCCGACTCCTACGAGGAGGCGCTGGAGCCCCTCGCCGAGTGGAAGACCCGCAAGGGCATGCTGGCCAAGATCGTCACCACGTCCGACACCGGCTACTCCTCATCCCAGATCCAGTCGTACATCACCGACGCGGTGGAGACGTGGAATCCGGCCCCCGAATACGTGCTCATCGCCGGCGACGGGAACTCCATCCCCCTGTGCTACGACGGCGGGGCGAGCGGGGATACGCCGTACGGCAGCATCGATGGCGACATGTTCATCGAGATCCACCCCGGGCGGTTCCCGGCCAACAACGTCGCCGAGATCGAGCTGATGGTGGAGAAGACCATCCAGTACGAGCGGTACCCCACCACCGACCCGACCTACTACCGCAACGCGACGATCTGTATCGCCGAGGATTACGACGACGACGACTGGCTGCACTACTTCGGGGACGCCTACTGGATCGAGGGGCTGCTGACGGCGTCGGACTACGAGAACGTCAACATCCTTTCCAACGGCACCACCCAGAACAACGCCTCCCAGCTCACTTCACAGCTCGAGGCCGGGCTCAGCCTGGCCACCTTCCACGGCCAGATCGGCGGCACCATCGGCTGGGCCGGTTTCAACATCTACCCGAGCCAGATCGACAACGGTCCCATGTTGCCGATTATCCTCTCGTACACCTGCCAGACCTGCGGTTACGCGGACGCCGGGGGTGAGCAGTGGATGCGGGCCGGTAGCCCCGGTAACCTGCGGGGCGCCGTGGCCTTCGTGGGCCTGACCCAGAGCTGCTCCTATTGCGCGGACTGGCGCTCGGCGATGCGCCGCGGCTGGTACGGGCATGTCTTCGAGGACACGGCTGAGACCGATGTCGTCACCTTCGGCGCCGCGGTGGAGGCCGGCCGCGTCAAGATGTACAACGAGGTCTATCAGGACGGGCAGTACTATGCCTCGTTGCTGTACGGCGACCCCGAACTCAACCTGTGGACCAAGCTCCCCGAGCCGATGGAGGTCAGCCATCCGCCGGCCATTCCCCGGGGCAACACCAGCTTCACGGTGCGGGTCACCAAGGAGGGGCACGCCCGGGAGGGGGTTGCGCTGGGCGTGATGTCCGACGAGGGCTCCCACGGCTGGGGTATCACCAACGGCGACGGCGAGGTGGAGTTCGACCTCGACACGACGGAAGACACGGTGATCTACCTCACCGCCACCGGCCGCAACCTCCAGCCCTACGAAGCGGAGATCGACGTGGGCGGCGAGCCGGAGGAAGAGCCGGTCGCGGACGACGACGACGACGATGACGCGGTGGATGACGACGACACGGACACGGACGACGACGACGCCTTCACCGAGCCCATCGATACGGAGGGCGACATCGAGGGCGACTGCAGCTGCACCCAGGGGGCCTCGCCCCGTGCAGGCTACGTGGCCGCCCTGAGTCTGCTGGCCTTCGTCGCCATGCTCCGCCGCCGCTCCCGCATCTGACCCTCCTTTTAAGCCCCCCTCTCACCGAAATCCTGCACTCCGGGGAGGAGTCCGTTACAATTTGTTGACAACTGTAACCACCCGTTTGTGGACGGGACAAAGGAGTTCATGATGAACAGACGTCTCTGGCTCTGGATGGCCCTGCTGGCTTCCGTATTGTGGATCACCGCTTGTGAGGAGACCGACGACGACGACGCGGCGGACGACGACACCGGCGACGACGACACTGGCGACGACGACACCGGCGACGACGACACCGGCGACGACGACACCGGGGACGACG